>NZ_JAPNKC010000001.1:12871480-13193640 GCF_026626705.1 Pyxidicoccus sp. MSG2 | reverse complement strand
CCCCAGATAATTGCCTCCCGAATCCTGGGTGACAGGCACCCAGCCCCGACAGGCGCGGAAGGGCTGGATGGCCCCCTCTGGCTTCGTGGCGACCCCCTGGATCCAGGCAGGCATTTCCGTGGCGTGGCGCTCGAGCTCCTCCATGCACATCAGGATTCTGTCCAGCGGCAGGAGCTTGAGCCCGATGACGATGCCGGTGCTCGATGCGTCTTGCTGCCCGTTGTGAAGCGCGTAGGAGGCCCGGAAGTCCTCGGGCAGGGGGCGCCCGAGCCGCTGCTCGAGCTCAGCGAGCTGCACCTGCGTGGCTCCCGGATTCAGGTGGGGGACCAGCTCCGGGGCATAGTCCTGGAACCAGAACTTCAGGCGCTGCCAGACCGCGACCACGTCAGACATGGACTCCTCCAAGCATGGCGCGCGCAGTAGCAAGCCTCGTAGAGCGCCAGGCTGCGCTTGCCCACAGGAAAGCCTTCTCTATTTATCGCCACGGCGGCCGAGTATGGGCCGCAGACGATCCCACATCCCCGTCTCGAGTACGTTCATGGCGCGTTCCATGGGCAGGGTGTCTTGATATTCGGGGACGTCGTACACCTGAAGGTCGAGCTCCAATTTCATATCTTTCGCCCATTGCAAAAGGTGCAAGGCATAAGTAGAGCCGGTAGACGCATCTAGATGCTGCGCGATACGCGATTTAGGCGTGAAGGTTCTGCCGACGTACAGCACCCTGGAGTCATTGTGCGCGGGAGTAGTCCTGCAGAGGTTGGACTTCTTTCCCGGTTGTACGAGCGACTTCTTGGCGCGCTCAACAGCCTCGATGATTTCACTTCCTGTCGGGCCCGACCTTATCGTGAACACATAGATCGAGCATTTCCCAGCATCTATGTTTTTGTAACCGGTCCGCAGGCTCTCGATATTCTTCTCGATCCAAGCCTCGTCGAGCCTCGAGGTCCGAACCAGTTTTTTCCAAACACACTTGAGCGTAAAGCGCCGAGCCTGATTGACCGCAGCTTCGACGGTCACCCTATAGCTGTTCACCGCTTCCTGTACTTCCCCTCCGTGTCCCATTGCATTGCGAATCTGACCTTGGGGAGGTGAGAGCACGTGGCGCGTCTCCACCATGGACGGTCGCTGCTCCACCTCGGCGAACCACGCTGAGAGCCGTTCCCGTCCTCTGCGCCAGTCGGACTCGGGCCAACGGAAGTCGAGGTAACCGAGGAAGGCCGCGACCGAGACCTCGCCGATAGTCAGACGGTCGGCCTCCAACGTCTCCCGCTCCAGTGAGTCCAGCGCCGCATGCAGGGCCCCGGCCTGGCGCAGCAGCACCGCCTCGGACCGCTGGTCCGCCGGCCGCTGCTCATCGGCGAAGAGCCGCCCCGCAGCGGTGCTGGCCCCATCCGCCAACCCCTGCAGCAGCAGTGCCCGCCAGCGCGCCTCTCCTGTCTCGGGGAACAGCCGCCGTTCGCCTGACAGCGCATCCAGGTAGTCGCAGATGACCCCGGACTCATAGATTGGCGGCCCGTCACTCCGCTCCAGCGTCGGCACCTTGGCCAGGGGGTTGAGGGCGCGCAGCCGCCCGTCGGTCCAGGGATTGACCTCCACCAGCTCGAGCTGCTCGGTCAGCTCCAGCTCATGGGCGACGATACGCGTCTTGCGCGCGAAGGGCGATGTGGGGGCGTACCAGAGGCGCATGCGGCTCCCCGTATCATTGTTCGGGCGGCCGTTCCCGCTCCCGCGCGGCGGCTCCTCTGGCGTCCGTCCCGACGTGCTCCAGCTCCCGGTCCCGGGTGTGCATCAGGTTGCGTCCCTTCCGCGGGAATCCTCTCCGAACTAACCTGGCTCCGATGTCCCTGGCGTCCGAGCACTCGGTCCTGAACTTTCCCGGCGAGCTGAGAATGCTCGACATCGTGCGAGCCGGCCTGGCCCGAGCGGAGGAGGCACGCTTCGCGGTCTCCTTCACCCGCTCCAGCGGTTTGCAGCTCCTCGTGGACCCGCTCCGGGAGATGGCCAGGAGAGGGGGCCGCATCAGGCTTCTCACCTCGACCTATCAGGAGCTGACGCAGCCCGAGGCGCTGGAAGCACTCCTGAAGCTGGAGGGCGTCGAGTGCCGGGTCCAGGAGGGCCGCACTCCTTTTCACGCCAAGTTCTGGTGGTTCAATGGGAGCACGGTCGGCGAGTGCTGGGCAGGCTCCTCCAACCTCACCAAGGGCGGGCTCGCCACCAACCTCGAGTGGAACATTCGCGCCTCGGGGCCCGAGAGCCTCGAGCAGACCCGGCGGCAGTTCGACACGCTCTGGAGTCGGCCCGATGTCCGCCCCCTGAGCCAGGAGCTGATTCGGTGGTACCAGGGCCGGCGCCGCCGGGAGCGTGTCCCCGCGCCCCTGCTGCTGGCAGCGGACGCGCCACGGCCACGGCCGGAGCCCAACCCGGCGCAGCGTGAAGCGTTGCGAAAGCTGGCTGAGCTGCGCGCGAGAGGTGAGCGCCGCGCGGCGGTCATCGCCGCGACCGGGCTGGGAAAGACCTACCTCGCGGCCTTCGACGTGTCCGTGAGCGGTGCGCGGAACGTCCTGTACGTCTCGCATCGCCTCGAACACCTCACCCAGGCCCTCAGGGCATTCCGTGACGTGCTGCACGACCACCAGCTCGGACTGGCCGGTGGCGGGCACCTGGGGCTGGACGCGGACGTGGTCTTCGCGACGGTGCAGGGCCTTCGTGACAACACCGCGCTGCTCGGGCGCAAGTGGGACTACGTCATCATCGACGAGTTCCATCACGCGGAGGCCCCGAGCTATCAGCCGCTGCGCACGCTCCTCCAGGACGCCTTCCTGCTGGGGATGACGGCCACGCCTGAACGTCAGGACGGACACGACGTGCTCGAGTGGTGCAACTGGAACATCGCCTACGAGATGCGCCTCCCCGAGGCCATCGAGCGCGGCTGGCTCCTGCCCTTTCATTACTTCGGCATCGCGGACGAGACCGTCGACTTCGCGCGGATTCCCTGGAGGAACGGGAGGCTCTCCATCGAAGCCCTGGAGCGGGAGCTGTCCATCGACACGCGCGCCGAGCTGGTGCTGGAGCAGGCGCTCCTGCGCGGCTTCGACGGGCCGAAGCGAGCGACGGTGGGCTTCTGCGCCAGCCTCCGCCACGCCCGTTTCATGGCAGAGGCCTTCCAGCGGAGGAACCAGCACGCCGAGGTTGTCTCGGGAGAGCAACCCGTCGAGTTGCGTGAGCACCTCTACCGAAGGCTGGCGGACGTGGACGACCCGCTGGAGTGGCTGTTCGCCGCGGACGTCTTGAACGAGGGCGTCGACATCCCGGCCATCAACTCGCTCCTCTTCCTGCGCCCCACGGACTCCGCCTCGCTGTTCCTCCAGCAACTGGGGCGCGGGCTGCGCCTGTATCCGGGAACAGAGGTGCTGACCGTCCTCGACTTCGTCGGCCATCATCGGAGCAGCTGGGCGTCCCTCAAGGCCCTTCACTTCCCGCAGGGCACGGGGGCCCGCGCCGACATCCAGGGCTTCACCCTGAAGCCTCCTCGCGACTGCGAGGTCATCCTCGAGCGGCGCACCCGGGAGCTGCTGGAGAAGAGCCGCGGGGAAGTCACGCGGCGTGAGCGCTGCACCGAGGCCTATCAATCACTCCGGGAGGAGTTGGGCCGCTCTCCGCTTCCCCTCGACCTCTGGCACCGCGATGAGCTCCCCGCGCTGAGTGACTTCCGCGCGGTCTTCGGCACCTGGCTCGACTGCCAGCAGGCGCATCGAGACCTCCCTCCCTGGGCGGTGGGACTCCCCGAGGACCATCCGGTCCGGAGGTTCCTGGCGGCCCTGGAAGTGGACTGGCAGGCCCCCCGGGTCGGACCCTATGCCCTGCTCTGGGGACTCATCACCCGTCCCGAACAGCCGGAGGCCGGCTACGAGGCGTTCTTCCGGAAGTACCCCCAGTGGCAGGTCGAGCACGCACCGCTCGAGGCCTCACGGGCCTGGAAGACCCTGGCCACGAAGCTTCCGGAGGACCTGCTCTCCGGGGGACGTCTGAGCCGCATCCTCTTCGAGGGGGTCGGAGCCGAGCTGCCCTCCCAGGTGGAGGGACGCCTGCTGTACACGGTGAACAAGGACCACCTGGAGCGCCACGGAGGCGTCCTGCGGAGCCCCTCGGACCTGGCACATCACGTCCCCTACACACGCCCCGAAATCGTCCGCCACTTCGGGGAGCAGTACGACCCCATCCGCCACAACACCGGTATCCTGTGGTTCGGCCAGCACGGCGTCATCATCACCAAGCTCGACACGAGCGGGGCGAAGCAGACGCACCGCTACCTGAACCACTTCCTCTCGGAGCGGCGCTTCTCGTGGACCAGCCAGAACAAGATGACTCGCGCGAACAACGCGGGCCGGAAGGTGCTGGAGCACGCCCGGAACGGAGTGTCACTCCACCTGTTCGTCCAGCGGCGCTCGCACGCCCCCGCCTTCTACATGGGAGAGGCGCGAGTCATGGGCGTACGAGGTGATGCCCCCATGACCGTCACCTTCGAGCTGGAGCGGCCTGTGCCGCGAGACCTCCAGCGCGAGCTCGGCGGCACCACTCCGTAGCCGGAGCCTGCTCCTCGGTCTCGCCCGGAGCTTGCGCGGCGCACGGAGGTGCTTCCGCCAGGCCGCGGAACAGGTCGCCACGCGAACACGAACCGTCAGGGGGCTGAGAACCAGCGCTCCAGTGCGGGGTGCAGTCCACCGTCGCGCCCGGCCCACGCGATGCAGCCGTCGGGGCGTACCAGCATCGAGCGCGCCCCGGGGGCCTTCACCACGCGCACCCGCGACGCCCACGCGGCCCCTTGCGCGGAGGCCACGCCGTCTCCATCGACGAGGAGCCCGCGGCCGTCGCGCATCAGCGAGAACAGGCGCGTGACCACTCCGGCAATCGTCAGCTCGACGTCGGCGACGAGGCGCCCGACGAGCGGATCGTCGTCGCCGAGGTCGTAGCGCGTGGCGACGCTGCTGATCATCTCGCCGAAGTAGCGATTGACGTCGGCGTAGGTGGTCAGCAACTCGCTACGATCCGCCGCATCGCGGTCGTCTGCGGGTCGGGACGCATGAGCGCGAGCTGGGCGCGGGTGTTGTCGAGCACGCGCGCCGCCATCGGGTGGCACTCGGCCGTATAGGTGTCGAGCAGGCCGTCGGGGGCGTGCCCCTGCACCGTGGCGGCCAGCTTCCAGCCGAGGTTGACCGCGTCGACCAGACCGAGGTTCAGCCCCTGCCCTCCGAAGGGGGAGTGGACGTGGGCGGCGTCGCCGGCCAGCAGCACACGACCCCGCCGATAGCTCGACACCTGGCGCGCGTGGTCGGTGAAGCGCGTCGCCGAGTGCAGGGCGGTGATGCGCACGTCGGCCCCGCTGACGCGCCGCAGGCTCTGCTCCACCTCGGCGGCCGTCAAGGGTGCCTCGCGATCGGTCGGCGGACCGTCGAACTCGATGATGCCCACGCGCCCCGGCATCGGGCCGTAGGACAGCATCCCCACTGCCGTGCGCCGCCAGCCGAGCGGCAAGAGGCGCTCGGGGTGATCGAGCTCGACGAGGGCCTGGTGACCGGTGAGGGTCGGGTCCGTCCCGGGGAAGTCGAAGCCGGCTTGCTTGCGCACCGTGCTCCGGCCCCCGTCGCAGCCCACCAGGAACGCCGCCTCGAGCGGCCGCGGCCCGCCGGTCCCTCGCGCCTCGACCCTCACGCGCTCGCCGGTGTCGTCGAACGACTCGACGGTGTGCCCGCGCCAGACCTCGACCCCAAGTGCGACCGCGTGTTCGGCCAGGATGTGCTCGAGCGCCTGCTGCTGAACCCCGCGCATCCTCCGGGCGGGCTCGCGCTGCAGGGTCTGGTCGATCAGCCGCAGCCCCGCGAAGTGGCCCCCGACGTGGCGTATCCCACCCGCTGGCGGGCCGTCCTGCACCCCCAGCGATTTCTTCATCGCCTCGACGGCGGCAGCCTCCTCGGCGTCGAGCGCCAGGCCGAGCCCCCGCCGTTCGAGCGCCTCGCTGGCCAGCGTCCCGATGCCCCCTGCCTTGAGCGTCGAATCAGGCTCGCTGCGCCGCTCGAGCACCACCACTCGCACCCCACCCAGTGCCAGCTCGCTCGCCAACATCAATCCCGTGGGACCTGCTCCCACCACCACCACGTCCACCGTGCGCTCGTCCATGCTGGCGAAAGGTGTCAGAATTTTGTACCGAGTACAAATTGATATTCGACCTACGATTCCTCCATGTCCGAATCCAACCGCGAGCGCGAGCGCCGACCGAGCGACCCGACCGCCAGGCCCGAGGGGCTGCGTGAGCGCAAGAAGAGGGCGACGCGCCAGCTCATCTCGAACATCGCCACGAAGCTCTTCACCGAGCGCGGCTTCGAGCACGTGACCATCGACGACGTGGCCGCCGCGGCCAACGTCTCGAAGATGACGGTGTTCAACTACTTTTCTCGCAAGGAGGATCTCTTCTTCGACCGGAGCGACGAGGCGCAGACGCTCGTGCACGACGCGCTCGTCAGCCGCGGTCGCCGCTCCCCGGTGGCGGCGCTGCGAGCGCTGGTTCACGAGCTGGTCGAGCAGCGCCACGCGTTCGTGACGGTGACCCCTGGCGTCTCTGGCTTCTGGAAGGTCGTGGCCGACAGCCCCGCGCTCCGTGCCCACACCCGCGAGCTGTCCGAAGAGTTGGAGCGAGACGTCGGCAGGATGCTCGCCGAAAGCGTGGGTGCCCCGGCCGGCGACCCGGTCGCGCGCCTGGTTGCCGCGCTGATGGTCGGGGCCTGGCGCGTGGCCTTCCGCGAGGCCCTGCGCGGCCAGCGCTCAGCCAGTGCGGCTGCCACCCGCCAGGGGTTCCTTGAGCTGATTGACCGCGGCTTCACCGCTGCCAGCGCCGCGGCCCGTGGCAGCCCGTACGCGTGACCGCGTCCCTATCCCAGGTGGCTTCGCGTCCCCACCAGCTGACGCCCACCTGCTTCCGCGAGCAGTCGCGTCGCTCGATGCGCTGACTTCCGTCCCTCCGCCGCTGGTCGACCCACTGCGCCAGCACCGCCTCCACTTCTATGGACTGTCGTCTCGCTCCGAAGGGCCCGAGGTGGAAGGGCGTTGCGGAGTCAGGACGGCTTGGTAGCACGCACCCCTGTATTCAAAGCCGCCCCACTCATCACAGTCCTTCAGGTCCACGGGCTGCTTCGTCCAACAACCGCCGTTGATTGCCACCTGCACCTTGCCAGGACAGCGGCCCCTACCGTCCGGCCGCCGCTGCCCCGGGAAGGGTTTCGGGGGCAGCTCTATCGCGATGGATGCCCACACGGAGGGGGCTCGCTCGGGCGCCACCGGCGCCGTCAGCACGGAGTCCCCCACGGCCACGGTACCGGCATCCTTCGACTCCTCCTGCTCCGCGAGGTGGGACGCTGCGGGCATCTCAGAGCGACTCACGCTCAGCAGCCCCCCGGCGCTCAGTGCCAGTGCGCCTCCGAGGCCGGTGGCCGCGAACCAGGGCCACCTCCACATGAGAGGCGGGGGCAGCACCGCGACGCGCCGAGGGATGGGAATGCGGCCCGCGGGCCGCGGCTCTTCTCCTGTGAAGAGCGGCACATCCGCTTCGCGTCCTGCGCGGCGCGCGGCCTTCTCGAGCGCTTCCGCCACCTCCCTCGCGCTCCCTCTCTCCTCCGGGCGCGGCGACAGCATCCGGCTCACCAGCGCGCTCAGTTCCGCGGCGCAGCGGGGGTTGCAGACTCGCGCCGTCCAGTCCTCCAGCTCCTCGGGGTTCCACCTCCAGTTCTCCTCCTCCCACGGGTGCGCAGACGGCGGGTACTTCTCCGTCACCAGTCGATAGGCCGTCACTCCCAGGGAAAAGACGTCATCCGCCGGCCCCGGCGGATACGCGACAGCCGGGAGCCTGGCCGGGGGCTTGCTCGAGCCCAGGGCGAAGCGCCACGCCTCGGGCGAGCGGTAGGCCGGGGTGCCGGGAGGAAATGGCTGCGGCGTCAGCGTGGAGGCCCCCAGGTGGTGGCCGGAGCCGAAGTCCAGGAGGAAGGGCTGGCCGTCCGCACGCCGAACGCGGACGTTGTCACCCTTCACATCCCGGTGGAGCCCTCCTGCCGAATGAGTGGCATCCAGGGCTCGGGCCAGCCGGGCAAGAAGCTGAAGCACCTGCCGTGAAGACGGGCGCTGTGCCTGGGCCCACTCATAGAGCGACAGGCCCTCCACCCACTCCATGACGAGCCAGGCGTAGGACACGCCCTCCCGGGGCTGCCAGTGGCCATGGTCCAGCAACTGCGGGACGGCGGGGTGGTGGATGCGCGAGAGCAGCTCCGCCTCACGCGCGAAGCGCGCATCCCTGGGGTGCAGGGCCAGCTTGAGGGCCACGGCTTCCGCGGCCAGCTCCTCGGCGGGCACCGCGCGGTAGACGACGCCGTAGGTGCCCCGGCCGCGCTGCTCCAGCACACGCCACGGGCCGATTCGCGTCCCAGGAGGCAGGCTTGTCGGATAGAGGGCGTCAGACTCCATGAGGTACCTCGTGAGGCGGTCCGCACCGCGCACGAGGAGACTACTCGCGAGGTAGTTGAACTCCAACGTCATCCAGCAGGTGGACGACACCCCTCCACACCGCACTGAAGTGGGGTGTCCGGAGCACCACCCGAGCCCGCGCCCCATGAGGAGAAGAGGGAAGACGCGTGGGCGCTCAATCCCGTCATCGGCCAGCGCACAACCTGAAGGAGCACCTCGACGCCGACGAGCAGACCGAGCGCCAGACGTGGCTCGACACCTGCCTGGGCCAGTTCAACGACGCGAAGGAGCCAGATTAGAGAACGGGTTGTCCTACCGGGAACCGGCTTTCAGCGCCTCCTCGAGGACGGTCCGGGTGTCGTCCGCGATGGTCTTGTCGCCCTTGTGCATCTCGTACATGAGCAGGCCCTTCCAAATCGAGACGTTGCGCGACCTGGTGTCGTTGGTGCCGGCCTTCTTCTTGTTGTCGGGGTGCTCGGGGTCGAGGGCACCGTAGAGAGCGACTTGCGAGAGGTCCCACGTGAACAGGCACGCCACGCCGGTCACCTTCTTTGCGAGGGCCTTCTTGTGCTCGGGACGCTCGCACATGGTCGCGATGCCATGAAGCACCTCTTTGCAGGAGTCCTCGTAGCCCACGCCGTCCCAGTCCTTGGGATTGAACCAGTTGAAGTTGGTCTTGACCTTGAGCCTGGTGCCACACGCGGTGTTGGCGTCCTTCAGAGCGCTGGAGATCGACTTCTCGAAGGACTTCTTGGCCTCCTTCTGAAAGGGCTTGAGGTCGTCGGCGCGCGCTGACGTGGACAGCAGGACCATGGCGGCGAATACGTGCTGCATACGCATGAAAGGCTTCCTTCCGGGTTGCGGATCGCGATGCTACTGCGCCCATTCGCTCCTACCGAAACAGGCTCTATGCCAGCTCACGCAAGAACGACGCGACCACCTCTCCCAGGCGCTCGGGTTGGTCAAACGGAAGGCCGTGGCCGGCGTCCTGTACCTGCGCGATTCGCACGCGTGGGTTGAGGCTCCGCAGTTCCGTTGCCATCTCGAGCGTGACGACGGGGCTGCTGTCCCCAATGACGAGTAGGATCGGGACGTCAATCGCGCTCACCACGTCGCGATACTCGGGGTTGGGTGGCGTGAGAACGTCGAAGGCGCCCATGCGGGTTTTCAGTCTCGCCTCGGCAAGAAGCTCGACCATCTCGGGCGAGCGACGCGGGTGTCGGGCTCGGGCCTGTGCAACGAGGTCCGACTTGTGTAGGCCGAGGGCCCGGCGGTGTTGATCGGCGACGTCGCTGTCGTGCACCTCGCGTTGGCGCTCGGGGCTCAAGAACGTCGGGTCGACCAGGATGAGGCCGCGGATGCCCCCCGTCCCTCGACTCGCCACCACCGCGGCGGTCATGCCGCCCATCGAGTGGCCAAGCAGGACCGGACGAGAGAGCTCCAGGCCGCGGATGAGGCCCGCGACGTCGCTCGCGAGATCGTCGTACCGGTAGCCGTGGTGCGGCGCGGTCGAACCGCCGTGCCCTCTGGCGTCGGGCATGACGACGTCGAATTCACCTTCGAGCACGCGCGCCAGGGGAGTCCAGCAGGCGCCGTTCCCGGTCAATCCATGGAGCAGAACGACGGGAGGGTTGGCGCCTCCGGTTCGGAGGTAGTGGATGTTGATGCCGTTCGTTTCGCAGACTCCACTCATCCAGGTCGTCATGGAACTGTTCCTGCCTGCCGCGGCTTCGTAAGTGAAGTTCAAATCTCCTCCGCGCGGGGCAACGCTACTGTCGTTCAGAGAACACTCCAGAGGGGCGGGATTCCAGGGCAAAGACGCCCGGCGGAAGTGTCCTGCCTAGCGTGACGCCCCACCGGAGGTCCAGGGCTCCATCCCGGGGACCGCCTCCGGATCGAGGAGCGCTCATGAAGCCTGGAGTCACGTTGCTGCGCGTGGTTGCCGTGGTGTGCACGAGCCTGGCGCTGACCGCCTGCGGTGGACCCATGACGGAGGAGGAGGCCGCCGCCGTGGAGGCCGAGGCGCTGGTCTCGCAGGAGGCCGAGGTGGGCTCGTGCGCCGGCTGGTCCGAGTGGCTCTGGGACGGCTCCAGCACCACGTGTCGCCCCCGGCTGGGCTGCGGCACGTACTGTGACGAGTTCGGCAACTGCGATGTCAATCTCGCCGTCTACGCGCAGCAGTACAGCTACCGCGCGTGCTTCGACCAGTACGGCAACTACACGCACACGGAATACCAGTACCGGACGGGCGGCTTCCTGTCCTGCGGCTGCTAGAGCGGCCCGGGTCACGCCAGCGCCTGCGCCCTTGCGCGAGACGCTGGCCGTGGCCCTCCCAGACGACATGACGGGCCCATGGCCTGGTGCCCCGTGGTGGCCTGGGCCCCTCGCGCGGGCGGCGCCCAACGCTCTCGCGGGAAAGGCATATCGGAAGACGTGCGGAGCCGTTGCCGGATGAGAGGCATTTCCCGCGTGGAGGAATGACGCTGAGGGGTCGGGAGCGCTGGGGCCGTTGTCCCGGAGCGGGATGCGATGGGCGCATCCCCGACCCGGAGAGTCCCTCATGTGGAGAAGTCGAATCGCCTCACGGCGCGCCTGGCTGAGCGCCGCGTCCCTGGCCCTGGCGCTGAGCACGGGCTGTGGCAGTCCCACGAGCACCCCAACGGAAACCGTCCCGGAGGCGCCTGACACCGGGAAGCCGGTGCAACTGGATGGCGCCTTCGTGGCGGTGCCTCGCGAGCTGGGCACGGAGCAGAAGCAGCGGGTGGAGGAGAAGCTGGGCGGCGTGGTGGACGACACCGGCACCAGCTTCTACCTGGCCATCCGCCGGAGCGAATTGGGCCAGAAGTGGTTCATGTCCGCGTACCTCAAGCAGAACCACCCCGGCGGCGTGGCCCTCGGAGGGGCGAGCACCCTGGGCACCCGCGTGGTGAGCTTCAAGGAGCAGAACGGCAAGCTCTTCGTCCTGGACGTCGATGACCGCAAGGAGATGAGCGACGTCTTCGACCCGGAGGTGGTGGTGGAGGCGTACCCGATTGTCACCGGCCACGGCCCGTTCAACCGCGCGCGGGACTCGGACGCGTACGTGCTCATCGACCCGACGGCGGGACTCAATCGCTTCGGAGTGATGGGCGACAGGTATGGTGCCCAGGGCGCCCGGTTCCAGGTGGAGCTGAGCTTCGCGCAGCGCTTCCGCCAGCTCTCGGATGGCATCGCCTTCGAGCAGGTCTTCAACGGCTACCTGGACGCGCCGCAGGAGTACGCGGAGGATTTCCTGGCGGACAACCCGTACAGCAATTCGGGCACCCTGGCCCTGGCGCTGCGCCGGTACCACGAGAGCCCGGGCTTCACCCCCACGCCACGTCCGCCGCGGGACTACTACTTCCTCTCCACCCCGCGCTTCATCCCCAACTCGGGGGGGCTCACCGAGCAGACGCCGGTGAAGTGGAACATCCACCCCGGCATGCGGCCCATCCGCTGGCACATCACCTCCAGCATCCTCACGGTGCAGAACGACCCGCGCTTCCAGGCCTATGATGTGGTGGGCGCGGTGAAGCGCGGCATCGAGGGCTGGAACGCGGCGTTCGGCTTCAAGGCCCTGGAGGCAGTGGTGTCCGACACGTCGGGCTTCGCCGACGATGAGAAGAACGTCCTCATCTTCGACACGGACGAGGGGATTCCCTTCGCCTTCGCCGACTGGCGCACCAACCCCAATACCGGCGAGGTGCGCGGCGCCACCATCTACGCCCCCGCGCTGTGGGTGGCCCTGGCGCACGAGCAGTTCAGTGAAGACGCGCCCCTGCGGCCGCCCGCGCTCGAGCCACGCACCGCCCTGCGCCCGACGTGGGCCGGCATGCGGGAGGACCGCCTGTGCGAGCTGGTTCCGGCGGCGCTCCGCGAGGAGGCGCTCGACGCCGAGGGCTCGCGGCGGGCGGAGCTCGCGCCGCTCACCAAGAAGCAACGGGTGGAGGCGTTCCTCACCAACGTGGTGCTGCACGAGGTCGGCCACACGCTGGGCCTGCACCACAACTTCAAGGGCTCGCTGGCGAACGACGGTGGCCCCGGAAGCCCCCCGAGCTCCTCGGTGATGGACTACTTCGACGACGCGGATGCGGTGCGAATGGACACTCCTGGGGCGTACGACGTGGCGGCGGTGCGCTACCTCTACGGGCTGTCGTCGCAGCTTCCCTCACAGGCGTTCTGCACGGGCGCCGACGTGGCGGTGGACCCGTACTGCAACACCATTGACCGCTTCGATGACCCGCTGACGAAGTTCTACCTCCCTCGCTTCCACGCGCGGCTCGACACGTGGATGCGCGACACGAAGCCCATCAGCCAGCTGCTCCGCACCTTCGACTACCAGGTGAAGTTCCCCCTGCAGTTCGTGCGGGCGGGCAATGCGCAGACGCGGGCCTTCGCGTATACCCAGACGCTGGCGCCGCTGCGCCCGCCGCTGCAAATCCCCGCGGATGCGCCGACGACGTATGCGTCCCAGGCGGACGAGCTCGCGTGGCGCACCCTGGCGCGGCTGTATCTGGACCCGGCGGCCAGCCGCGGCACCTTCACCGCCAATCCGCCCAACTCGCCGGAGCTGCTGCCTCTGGTGATTGCGGACGTGAAGGCCATCCTGCTCAACACGGACGGCGTGCGGAGCTACACCGCGCGGCGCACGATGGTGGACATCCTCGAGGTCCATCAGACGCTGGCCTCCTACGCGGCGCTGAGCGAAGCCCACGACGTCCTCGCCGCGCAGCTCCCGTCCTTGTCCGGAGATGAGCGGCTGCTGACGGCGGACCTCCTCGCCCGGGTGTCCGCGGCCATCTCGCCCTACTTCCGCTGACGCGAAATACCCGGGCCGGTGGAGCGCACGCCTCGCTCCACCGGCTCGGCCTCCGGGGCACGTGTCACGGCCCCACCGGTAACGGAGGTGGGCTCAGCTCTCCGCGGAGGGCGCCTGCTCGATGCAGACGTCCTGCTCGGCGTCCTGCTTCGCCTGGGACTGCTGCTCCTCCTCGGAGACAGAGGCCTGGGTGTCGCTGCCCCGGCAGTAGTCCACGCAGATTTCCTCCGCGCACGTGCTGCGGAAGGTGCCCAGGTAACAGGGCTTGGTGCAGCTGCTGGCGCACGAGCACACATCCATGCACTGCGGTGGATATGCGAGCGCCGTCGAAGGACCACCCACTGCGAAGACGAGACTGAGGCTGGCACCCAATTGCATCATCAAGTTCCGCATACACGCTCCTGTGTAGGGCTGCGATGGCGAGCCTATCCCAGATTGCAGGCATCTCTTGGCTGTGTATGGGAAACTACTTACTCTGGGTCTGCGGGCCCCCCGGGAGCTGCTGCCCCCGGAGGGTCATGTCCCTGACGAGGACGCGGTGGCGCTTCCACGACCGCCCCGCGCCCTGGCTGCCAGCTGCCGGCGTGGCGACTACGGGCTGATGGAGAAGCTCCCTGCCCAGTAACCGTAGGAATACGTGGAGATGCCGTTGCGGGTGGTGCCGGTATAGCTGCCCTGGGCCGGCTGGATGGTGACGAAGACCTGTCCGCCGGTGGAGGGAATCACGCCCGCGTGCACTGCCGCCGCGCAGACATTCGAGTCATCGGTATAGAGGTCCGTCCCCCACACGGAGCCCCCACTCACGGCCGGGCAGCTGCACAGGATGCTCGACCCGTTCTGCCCGCGGTAGGACATGATGTTGATGCTGGAGCAGAGCGGCGGCGGCTGCGGCACCTGCGCACCGATGAAGCGGAAGCTCCCCGGCCAGGCGCCGTAGGAGCTCGTCGTGACGCCGTTGCGGGTGGTTCCGATGAAGGTGCTCTGGGCCGGCTGGACCTCGAGGACCACCGCCCCGCCGCTGGGGGTCATCACCCCCGCGTGCACCGCGGCGGTGCAGATGTTCGAGTCATCGGTGTAGAGGTTCGTTCCCCAGACCGGGCCTCCGCCCCCCGAGGAGCAGGTGCAGCGAATCTGCACCCCCGTCTGCCCTTGGTAGGCCGCGACGTTGACGTCCGGGCACCTCTGGGTCGCGCTCTGGCCGTAGAGGACTCTCAGCGCGGTGATGTCGGTGCTGGTGAACTCGCCCGTCTCAGTGCCATCGGGACAGGAGTTCATGATCGACCCGTGCGCGACGCCGGCGTCCGGCGTCCCCGGGATGTGCTGGACACCCGCGTCCCCAACAGGTTCGGAGCCCGAGTAGGGGCAACTGATGGAGCTATCATAGTAGTCCGAGTGGCGAAAGCCGAGGGTGTGGCCCAGCTCGTGGGTGATGATGTGCTCGTTCAGGTCGGCGCCGTAGTCATTGAGCAAGGTGGTGATCCGGACGCGCCAACCGGGATAGCCGTTCTCCGGGAACTCCGCATCGCTCCAATTATTGGCCCAGGTCTCGACGTTGATGTTCGCGGTGCAGCCGGTGGTCGGGCCGCGCGCGAAGGTGAGCCGGAGCGCCTGCTCATTGTAGTTGGCGATGGCCTGGTCGAGACCCTGGCTCAGCATGGGGTAGCTGTTGAACGACGCAGTGGGGTTGAGGCAGATCTTCGTCACGCTCGAGCCCACGATGTTGGTCGAGCGGAACTGCTCGGCGCTCCCTGAGGGGGCCTGAAGCATCTCGCGGGACGCCGCGAGCGACACACGCCCGTCGCCGCCCACGTACACGGCACCGTCGATGACCTGGATGTCGTCCTCCGGGAAGCCGGCTTCGACCAGGTTGGAGATGATCTCCTCCTGCTCGGTCTGCGGGCGGTCGGTACCGCAACCGACCAGCAATGCAACACTGGTCACCGCGAGGACTGCTGCTTGCTTGAACATGGATGCTCGCTTCTCTGACTGCGATGTGGGGACGATTGGGGTTGCGGCACGCGGCTTCCGTGCGTGCAGGGGAGGTTGCACGCCCCATGCCCTCAGCGGAGCCGGTGCGCTCCCGGCGCTCCTCGCGCCGCATCTCGCGGGGTTGGCGCGTCAGGCCCTGGAGGCGCGCGGGAAGGCTGTCCCCTGCCAGGAGACAGCTGTCCGGGGGCACGACACTTCGGGCCTCAGCGGGCCGGCTCGAAATCCACTCGCAGGGTGGCGACGGCGCCCGGCTCGATTCGGACGGTGCGCTGCTCGGTCCGTCCCAGCACGGGGTTGTGGAAGACGACGGTGTGGCGTCCCGCGGGCAACGGGTAGCGGGCCAGCGGCGTCCGGTCCACCTCGCGCCCGTCCACGGAGATGACCGCCCACGGACGCGCGTCCACGGTCAGGTAGCCGATACCGGCAGGGGCCTTCGCCTCCGTGGCCCGCGCGGGCTCGCGCCTCACCGGCGCAGAGGAAGTCGACGGGCGCCTCGGGGCCTCTACGAGGGCGGGCTGCTCCATGGGGGACGGAGACGGGACAGCGACGGCCGGTGGTTGCCGGGCACCGTCGGCGGATGCCTCCCCGGTGCGGCTGTCAGCCGCTGGCAGGGAAGGGGAAGAGGGAACTTCCTCGCGCGCGCTCCGCCACCAGAGCCCGACGCCCGCCACCACCACGGCCGCGCCTCCCACCAGGACGAGGCTCCGTCTTCTCCCGGGTGGGCGTGTACCGCCCTGGCGCTCCACCTCCCCCGGCTCGCCGGCAGGGGGAACGGTCCGGGTAGGGCCTGCGTCCAGCGACGGCGGAGGCTGGCGGAAGAGGGCCAGCTCGGCGGCGCACAGCGACTCGACGAGCGCGCCCAACTCGGCGGGCCCTGCCACCGGCCCCTCCATGAAGCCGTCGAGGAGCGCCCGCGCTGACGGCAGCCGCAGCTCCCGCTCGCGAGCGGCGCCCCGCTGGAGCGTGTCGCTCAGGCGCGCGCTGGCATCCGGCCGCAGGTGCGTCACATCCGGCAGCGACTCGCGGCGGATGGCGTCCATGGTGGCCGGGTCCGTCTCGCGCTGGAACGGTGAGCTCAACGTGAGCGCCTGGTACAGCGTCACGGCTGCCGCGAAGACATCCGCCCGAGCATCCACGGGCCCCGTCGCCTCCAGTTGCTCCGGAGGCATGTACGCGAACTTGCCCCACGGACGGCCGCCGCGGGTCGTCACGTGGGAGAGCACCCGGGCGATGCCGAAGTCGGCGAGCAGCACGGCCCCGCGTGTGGACACCATGACGTTGGACGGGCTGACGTCGCGGTGGACGACACCGAAGTCCTCGCCCCCGGGTCCTCGCAGGTGGTGTGCGTAGTCGAGCGCCTCGCAAAGGCCGGTGGCCACCGCCCGCACCACGGGAAGAGAGAGGCGCTTGTCTTCTCGCCGGCACGCGCGCAGCAACTGCGACAGGCTCACGCCCTCCACGAGCGCCATCGCCAGGTAGTAGCGCCCGTCCGCCTCGCCCGCGTCGAAGAGCGGGATGATGTGGGGGTGCTCCATCCGCGCGGCGATGCGGGCCTCCTCCAGGAAGCGCTCCACCAACGCGGGCTCTTCGGAGAGGTGGGGCAGCAGCAGCTTGAGTGCCACGCGCTTCTCGAAGCCGGCCAGGCCCGTGCGCCGGGCGATGAACACCTCGCCCATGCCCCCCGCCGCGATGCGCGAGAGCAGCTCGTAGGGGCCCACGCGCAGCCCCCGGGTGGCGAGCCCGGTCGCTACCATGTGAGGAGATAGCCGCCGCCGAGCGCCGCCGCTCCGCCACCGATGAAGAGGCCCGTGGCCCACCCGGCCTGCGTGCGCGCCCGGTCGGAGTGTCGCCGCGAGTCACCGGCCCACTCCGCGCGCGATGCGGCGTCATGCGACTCGCCGGACCTGACCTGGAGCCACGTGCCGCCCACGCCCGCGGCGACTGCCACCCCCAGCGACACCCACCCCAGCGTCCTGCGGAGGCGGGGCGTCGTGGAGGACTCCCTGTCCCCATGCACGTCTCCGGGGCCGGCACCCGGAGGAGGCAGGGGAGCCATGCCCCGTGTCCACTCCTGCGGCGCTTCCGGGGCACCCAGCCGGGTCAGCCCGTTGCCATCCGGGCCCTGCGCCTCGACGTACCAGCGCACGGGGCCGGGCCCACCGCCGGGAAGCTGGAAGACGCAGCACTCCGCGTCGGGCCGGGCGCGCAGCGGCCGCCAGTCCGCGTCGCGCGGGCCGCGCCAGTGCAGCACCACGGCGTCGGCGCGCCGCCACGGGTCCACCACCTCCACGCGCACCAGTCCTTCGGCCGCGGGAAGCTGCTTGAGGGCGACGTAGCCGGCTGGAAAGAGCCGGGCCTTCACGGCCTGGAACGTCTCGAGAATCTTGGGCGACAGGTCCGCCGGAGGCTCGGCGCGCGGGTCGAGCATCAGCATCCGCTCGTAGGTGGCCTCGGCCTCCTGGCGCCGGCCCTCGGCCAGCTCGCAGCGGGCCCGCAGCTCGAGGATGTCCAGGTGCTGGGCGCGAGTGCGGGAGGGCACCTGCTCGGCAAGCTCGAGCAGTTCCACCGCTTCGCTGAAGTGAAGCGCCTCGTACCGCGCCCGTGCCTGCTCCATATAGGGATTGGCTGGCGCGGCCTGTCCCAGCACCACCAGCAGTGTCACGGCGAGCCACATGTCGCGCGCATCCTAGAACGTCGAGCAGGTTACGGCGAGGGAGCAGGGGAGCGACGCCAGCGCCTGGATCTGGCTCACCTGGGCTGTCCACCGGTCGGGAGCATCGCTCGGGCGGCCCCGTCAGCGGCACTCCTCGGCCCCTCTGCACCCTTCCTCCCCCTCAACAGGGCCCCCATCTCATGCGTTGAGAAGATTCGTCGGAGGAGGAGCGACATGCCGCCCCTCCTCGCAGTGAAGTTCACCGGATGGCGAAGCCCCAAATATAGGGTTGGCCTCGATACCGACAGGTAGTGCCGTTGCTCCAAGCCCAGGTGAAGTCCAGTCGCCCTCCAGAGCAGTATTCGCCTGCGTAATCTGCAAGGTGGCCACGAGCGCCGGATTGCCAGTCGCTGTCACAGGCTGCCTCTGGAACGACGCCTCCGTTGTAACTGTAGTTTATGCATCCCATCATGATTCTCGAACTGGTTGGACCATAGACACCCTGCTTGAAGGCGGTGCCAGGTGAGCCAAAAGCCATGTTCGTGGCGGTGTAGTTCCAGGTGGATGCTGAGTACGACTGGGTGAACGCCTCATTATAAGTGCGGTTGAAGACTTGCACTTCACTGAATTGCACGCAGGAGAGGTTCCTGGACCAGTCACTGCTGCCTGGGGTGCCCCGGTCGGAAACGCCCAGGCTGGTCTTGGCTGACGCTGTCTGCCAGCCCGCCACGGTCCAGCCCCCTCCTGAGCTTGTCATATCGCAGTAGTGCGTCTTGGCTTCGGACCCACAGGGATTCAGTTCATAGGTGCCACTGGGTAGTTCAGGACAGAACTGGTGAAGTTGGCGGCACGACTGTAGCGCTGCTGGGGGGGCGCCAGGGCACGGCCCCTCAGGAATGCTGGGCCCCGAAGGTTCAATCCCTGTTGCTGGATTGCTACTCACGGAAACAATGAGGTCGGAGAAATTATGTATGTTCTGCTCATGTGAACGGTCGAAGTCCTCGAAGGCAAGAACCCGACGGTGTGTGCCTGGATGATAGAGTGAAACGACATGGCGGCGCTGTTCTGCGAGCGACTCGGGATTGAATGCATCGATGGAGTAGTAGGTGAGGCGACTGAAGTCGACCGTGCCCCAGTCCCAACCGTTGGACACGAGGAAGAAGCCAATCCGGGTTCCCGCTGGAAATCGACCCAGAAGCATCCGGTCGCCTTGTCGCAGGGGCCCGCCTGAACCCCAGGCTGAGCTGTTCTCGAAGACGAGGATTTTCTCCACGGTGGCTGCGCTGGTCGGAGGGGTCCCTTCGGTGTATGTGAAATATCCGAAGCTATTGAGGAACGTGGCTGTCTCCGACACGAAGGTCACCCAGATGTCGGATTCTGTCGTTATCAGGATGTCCGGATTGAGCGTTGATGACAGGTATTCGGGATGATTCGCGGGGACGGATTCGCCTTCGGATAGTGCGCCGGTGATGTCTTGTATGAATTCAGAAGGCAGAATCTCGGGGGGCGCTTCTGTCACCGACGCACTCACGCTTTTCAGTGAGGTGGAGGTCGGCAGGTCATCCTCAGGACGACAGTTGACGGTGAGGAAGGTGCAGATGGCGAGTAGCCCAGTCGTGAAAAGATGGCGTCGGGAACGCATACTGGAGAGCTCCAGGGGGAAAGACTCTGGGTAGGGGCTCCTGGATTGAATGGCCAGTCCAGTCGTTGTCAAGTTTGGAGATGGTGCGTCCAGGTTGCATTCCGCCGCCCCAGGATTTCCTGAGACGCCTTGAGAATGACTGAGCTGCGGCGAGCACTTCGCTCATGTCGGCGTCCAGCCGCGCGTCGACACACTCCAGCGGCGCCCTGCGCTGATCGTCGCTCACGTCGCGAGGTTCCAGTGAGCACCCACCAGCGCGAGAATGTTTGATTTCCCGAAGCCCCTTGGCTCAGCCCCTGCCGCGTCCGGGGAGCAGCCCGTGTGTCTTGAGAAGCCGGTAGAAGTAGGAGCGCGCCAGGCCCGCCTCCCGCGCGGCCGCCGCGGCGGAGCCCCGGTGACGTGCGAGTTGCGCCTCCAGGTAGCTGCGCTCGAAGACACCGAGGACGCGCTCTCGTGTCGCGTGGAAGTCCTCCTTCGCTCCGCCAGGGGGCGCGAGCTCGGGCAGCGCGGCCTCGGCGCCCAGGGTGAGGGTCCGCTCCACCGCGTTGCGCAGCTCCCGCACGTTGCCGGGCCAGTGATAGGCGGTCAGCGTGGCGAGGCTCGCGGGGGACAGTGGAAGTGAGGCCCCGAGGCTTCGGGCGAAGTGCTCGGCGAGCAGCGGAATGTCGTCCAGCCGCTCCCGCAGTGGCGGCGCGTGCAGCACGATGCTCGCCAGCCGGTGGTAGAGGTCCGGCCGGAAGGCGCCCTTCTTCATCGCGGCCGTGAGGTCCCGGTGCGTGGCGGCGACGAGCCGGAAGCGGACGTGGCGCTCGCGCGTCTCGCCCAGGCGGCAGAAGCGCCCCGTCTCCAGGACACGCAGGAAGGCAGGTTGGACTTCCAGCGGCAGCTCCGCCACCTCGTCGAGGAAGAGGGTGCCCTCATGGGCGGCCTCGATGGCGCCCGGGGTATCCGCCACCGCGCCCGTGAAGGCACCGCGCGCATGGCCGAAGAGGATGCCGGGCAGCAAGGACGCTGGGACGGCGCCACAGTCGAAGGCGCGCAGCGCGCCCGTCCTTCCGGACAGGACATGCAGGGCCTTCGCGATGCCCTCCTTGCCCGTGCCCGTCTCGCCCTGGATGAGGACGGAGATGTCCACGGGGGCCACGCGCTCGACTTCGGCGAAGAGCCGGCGCATCGCGAGCGAGCGGCCGAGCAGTCCCGCGAGCTCGGTCTGTTCGCTGAGGCGCTCGGGCGCGGCATCCGCCGGGAGCAGGGCGAGCCGGGTCTTCCCGAGCGAGACGATGGCGCCCAGGGGGACCTCCACCACCTCCACCCGGGCACCCAGGTAGCGCGTCCCGTTGCGGCTCTTGAGGTCCCTGACACGCACGCGGGGCCCGAGCAGCTCGAGGCTCACGTGCTGGCGGGACACCGTGTCATCGGTGAGGACCAACTGGCAGTCCGGCAGCGTCCCCACCACGACGGTGCCCCCCTCCACCAGGGCGGACCGGCCATGGTCCGGCCCCTCCAGGACGAGCAGCCGTACCCGGGGCGGGACGTCGGGGTCCGTCTTCTCGGTGATGGGCGAGGTGCGCGGGGGAGACGCGCTCAAGGCTCGTCCTCGCAGGGCGAGCTGCTGTCCGAGCGCCACAGCTTCACGTCATCCACCCACACCGGCGTCTGGACTCCGGCCGGAAGGACGAGCCGCACGGAGCCCACCATGTCCGGGAAGAAGAGCGTGGAGGCGGTGACCTGCCGCCAGGTGCCATCCAGCGGCAGCTCCACTGTCTCATCGGGCACGGAGTCCACCAGGAGCTGGAGGAGGGCAGTGCGGCCCTCGCTTCCGCGAATCCAGGCCGAGGCGCAGTAGAAGCTCTCCACCGGTTCGAGGAGCGGCGGCGAGCGGGGTGTCAGCGTCACGGGGGGCTCTTCCTGCCGAGCCACGAGCCGCGCCGCAGCGGTGCCGGTGAAGCCCGGGGCCTCGGAAGTCAGCACTCCGGAGGTTTCCCACCCCTGCGCACCCTCTTCGAAGCCGGAGTTGGACACGAGGTTGGCCGGCCTCGGCGTTTCGTCTCCCGCCGAGCAGCGCCCCGCCAGGCACTGGAGGCCCGGCCCACAGGACTGGTCCGGGCCACAGCGCTTGCCGGTGACGTCGACGGGCTCGGGAATGCAGCCCGGCGTGGCGGCGACACCGAGCACGAGCAGCGCGGCGCGTTTCCTGATGCGTCCCAGCACGGGCGCGACACTACCGGCCTGACCCGCATGGAGCCAGCGTCACACCCTACATGGCGGCCTTGCGGACCCGGAACCCCGCGGCCTCGGCCACGTAGAGGCTGCGGCCGGCCGTGTCGACCACGAGCCCCCTGGGCCTGTTGACGGTGGCCGGCGCCAGTGCGCCGCCATCTCCCGTGGAGTTGGCAACCCCGGTGCCGGTGACCACGCTCGCCGCCTTCGACTCGAGCACCACCTTCAGCACGCGGTGATTGCCGGTATCGGCCACGTACAGGTTGCCGCCCTCGTCGAGCGTCAGCCCCTCGGGGTCCTGGAGCCTGACCAGCAACGAGCTCGCGTTCAGGGCATTGCCCGCCGTCCGGGCCTGGTTGACGAAGGGATCTATCTGGTCATCCTCGAGCCGCACCACGCGGACGCAGTGGGAGCCGGTCTCCACCACGTAGAGGTCGGTGAGCGTCAGGTAGTCCAGCGCGATGCTCGTGGGCGCATTCAGTCTCGCCGTGGAGGCCATTCCTCCATCCCCGGTGGAGGCCGCGGTGCCATCCCCGGCGAAGGTCTCGAGCGCACCGGTGGCCAGGGTCAGCTTCCGGAGGCGGTGGTTCCCCGAATCCGCGATGAAGAGGACGCCCTTCTCGGTGTCCAGCGCCAGCCCCTTGGGAGAGCTGAGCCGCTGGGTCCGCGCGGAGGGGCCGTCGCCATTGAAGCCGGCAATCCCCGTCCCGGCGATGGTGGTGATGACTCCCGACGCGACATCCACCTGCCGGATGCGGTGGTTCAGCGTGTCCGCGATGTAGAGGACGTTGCGCGTGCTGTCGAACGCGACGCCCATGGGGCCATTGAGCCTCGCGGCGGCGGCCTGCCCGGCGGAATCGCCCGCGAACCCCTGCACTCCGGAGCCGGCGAAGGCGTTCAGCGTGGCACCGTCCGGGGTGATGCTCCGGACGCGGTGGTTCCCCGTATCGGAGATGAAGAGCTCGCCGCCGCCGGTGCAGACCACGCGGGTGGCGGAATCGAGCTCGGCGTGGTCCGGGGCTCCGCCGTCACCCTGGTGGCCGGCCGTGCCCGCGGTGCCGGCCACCGCATCGATGTCGTCCGTCGTCAGGTCGACGCTCCGCACGACGTGGTTGCCGCTGTCGGCGATGTACAGCGTCTGACCGTCCGCGGAGAGCGCCACGCCGGTGGGGTCGGAGAGGAGCGCCCCGGTGGCCGCCCCACCATCTCCGGCATGCCCCGCCACGCCGGGGCTCCCCGCGATGGTGCTGATGACGTCCACGTCCTCCCGGTGCTTCTGCTTCTTGTTGCTGATGGGGTCCCGGGTCTCCCAGCTGCGCTCTTCCGTCGCGACCATGCGAATGCAGTGATTGCCCGTGTCCGCGATGTAGACGACGCCCTCCTCGTCCACGGTGACGTGCGAGGGCTGGTCGAGCTGGGCATCCGTCGCACGGCCGTCTCGCCGCAGGCCCGTGACGACATCGCCCGCGTGGCCGGCCACGCCGGGCGTGCCCGCGAAGGTCCGGATTTCACCTCCCTCGCTGATGCGGATGCAGTGGTTGCCACGGTCCGCGATGTAGATGCTGCGCGCGACGTCGACGAAGACTCCCGAAGGGGAATTGAGCCTGGCCTGGACGGCCGGACCGCCATCCCCGAGGGCCCCCGCGGTTCCAGGCGTGCCCACCACCGTCGAGATGCGGCCGCTGCGCAGGTCCACCATCCGGATGCAGTGGTTGCCGGTATCGGCGATGAACAGGCAGCGCAGCTCGTGGGCGAAGAACACGTCCTCGGGGGAATGGAGCTGCGCGACAGCCGCGGCCCCTCCGTCTCCCGAGTGCCCCCCCGCGCCCGTGCCGGCCACGGTGCTCACCCGGCCGCTGCGCCGCTCGAAGCTGCGTACGCGGTGGTTGAGCCTGTCCGCGACATAGACGACGCCGGCCACGTCATCCACGGCGAGCCCCGCGCAGCCATTCATCCGTGCCGTGAGCAGGTTGCCCCCCGCGTCGCCAGCATGCGCCGCGTTCCCATCGCCGGCGAAGGTGTGGATGCGCCCCCTGTCGTCCACCCGGCGGATGCGGTGCGCTGCCGGGTCGGCGATGTACAGCTCGCCCATGTTCCCCAGTGCCAGCCCCGCCGGCCCCCGGAGCCGCCCCGTGGTGGCCGCCACGTTCTCGCCGATGTGGCCCGCCTGCCCGTCTCCCGCGTAGGTGCGGATGCGCGGCGCGAACATCTTCGTGGAGTAGTGGATGGACAGCGAGCAGGGGTGGTCGGCTGTCGGTCCGTTGCCGCAGGTGCGGGGATGCCGATGGCAGCCGACCTGGGGGGCGCCATGGGCCGCCGCCAGCGTCACCCGGGCCGCGGCGACAGCCCGCGCCGCCGCGACATCCGCGGCGGTGCCGGCGACGTTCGCGACGAGCGCCGCGACGGCCGCCACCCGAGGCAGTTGCCGCGCGTTGTCGTTGTCGGTGAGGGCGGAAGGCGCCACGGAGAACGCGCCAATGGGAATGGCGGGCGCGAGCGCCACGGCCGCGGCGATGCTCGTCTTGACGTCGTCCCGGATGACGAGCTGCTGGGCGACATGCTCGGCCACGGAGGGAGGGGCCGCACACTGTCCCCGCTCCACGCCGATGACGGCCCAGGCGGCCTCGCACGCGGCCTTGGCGAGGGCGGTCCGCACCGCCGCCGCCGTAGGCGGCAGGATGGCATCCCGCTGGGTGGCCGCGTCGACCACGCGCTGGACCAACCCGTCCGGCAGGGACACCTCCACCTCCGACTGGGTGCCACCGTGGCGCGTGTAATGCGCGGCATCGCGCATGGGGTCCCGGGAGCGGGTGCTCACGTGGACGCGCCCTCCCGCCGCGCTCGCCAGCGCCTTGCGGCGCTCCTCGACCCTGCGGGTCAGCTCCATGGCCACCCGGCCGCACGCGCGCATCGCCGCCTGCGTGACGGCGTCCGCGAGCGCCTGGATGTCGGCATGCGCCGCGGAGGCCGCGTGGGCGGGGGCGTTCTGCAGCGCATCCAGCAACGCCGCCACCACCGCCCGGGCACCTGTGGCGGCCGTGACGTCGAGCGCCACCGGTGGCCCCAGGAGCGGGGGGTGGACGGGGGGCCCCCGCGTGGCGGGCGCCACGAGTGCGTCGGCCACCCACGCAGCTCCGGCCTCGCGGGCGGCCTGGTACGCGGCGGCAACGGCCACCGCGGGCCCCTCCGCGGGCTGGGCGACAGCATTGCAGGACTGGACCTCGGCGGCCGCCGTGGCCACCAGGGCAATGGCCGCCTCATCGGTGTCCGCCGCGTTGGCCCCCGGCAACAGCCCCGCGGGCCCCGTATCGGCGGAGAACATCAGGCCCACGCTGCCCCGGGGCCCGGCGAACCTGGCGGAGGCCTCCGCCCCCGCCGTGTCCATGCGGCTGTCATCCTCCCAGCCCCGGCCCTCATACGCGGAGACGCCCGGGTCCGAAGGATGCGCGTACGAGTTGCCCCACCCATAGGAGTAGGCCAGCAGCATGCGTGAGCCCGGCAGGGGCTGGGGAACCTCGGTGGCGTCCTCGAGCGCGGCGCCGTGGTGGCTCGCCACCAGCCCCACGCAGGTGGTGTCGCAGCCATGCGTGAAGCTGCCCGTCTGGTATTCCGCATCCGCCGTCAGGAGGATGTACTCGTTCACCCCGTGCGCCTTGAGCCGCAAGGCGATGGCGTGGTTGTTGAGGTTGTCGCCGCTCACCTTGATGAGCCGCACGAGCCCGTGCTCGGCGTGGGGAATGTCCGGAGGAAGGAGTGCGTCCGGGTCCTCGTCGGGCCAGATGTGCAGGTCGACCTCGCCCTCCAGGTACTGCTCGAGCAACTTCGAATCCTCGCTGCGCATGTGTCTCAGCCCCCGGGTCCTTCCGCCCGGAGGGTCGCTGCGCTGGGCGGGAGCGAGCACCATGTAGCTGGCGGTCGGGATGCCGGCCGTCAGCTTCGCGTGGTGCTGATGCGTGAGGACATACAGCGACGAGTTATGGTCTTCGTCCCAGTGCGACAGGATGATTTTCGTGTCGAGCCCCATGCAGAAGGTGGGCGCCGGGTCCGGGAAGGTGAACTTGTTCACCAGCACGCCGCCGCCCAGGTCGAAGTAGCCGAGGAGCCGGCCCTGCGTGTCGAAGAGGGCATTGCAGTTGCCCTGGCCGATATCCACCACGACGACGAAGCGGGGGCGCGCGGCGGCTGAGGCCTGGGGGAACCATTGCTGGACGAGGGTGTTCAGCGTGATTTGCGTCTTGAGAATCCGGGGCACGTCGGGAGCTCCTTCGCCGGAGGGCGCGACTGCGGGCTTCAGTCATACCGGCCGGAGAACCGGTCGAGCTTCTCACCCAGGGGAGAGGACTGCTGAACCGCGTCCACCGAGGTAATGACATAGCGGTCCGAGAACCGCTCCGTTACCGCGACAAGCCCGAGTCTGGTGCCTTTCTCGGGAGGGAGGAAGATGCGCAAGGGAAGGCCCTCGAGGTTGCGGCTGTCGCCGCCGCGCGGTCCGATGCCCAGCCGGAGCCAGAGGCCCGCCTCCAGGGGCATTTCCACCAGCGCCAGGTGGGACGTGAGCGTCTCGAACACCGGCACCTCGAGCGCCATGTCGAGCTTGCAGCGGCCCGCTTTGGCCGGCCAGTCCTCATGGTCCGGCAGGTTCGAGAGGTCCTCGGCGAGGTCATGGAACCACTCCGCGAGGATGCCTTCCAGGAGGACGTGGTGGGCGATGACCGTGCGGCCCCGCCACTCCTTCTCGATGTCGAGGACCTTCGCGTAGAGGCTCACACCGGAGGTGCCGACGCGGAGGGTGTCATGGCTCTGCTTCTCCTGATGCTCGAAGAGGAAGACGCGGCGGCGTCGCTTGTTGACCTGCCGCAGCTCGCGCTCTTCGAGGAGCAGCTCCTGACCCGACGGCTCTTCCCGGCGGCGCTTGAGGTTCTCCCGGGGCTGCTCCACCTTCTCCTCCACCGTCATGGAGTCGTCGACCGGCGGGCAGCCGGTGGCGCAGCGGGGCCCCTGGTTGCAGTGGCTGCAGATGACGAGGCCGCAGCTGGCGCACGGCTCGTGGTCGTCCTCGTGCACCCGCGGGTTGGTGCATGTGATGAACATGGGCGCTCCCTGCCTTCCCGGCAGAGCTTCCCCCATGCCGGGCGCGATGGATATGGTTCGGACACAGAAACCGGTGGGCCCTTCCATGTTGAAAATCCGAAGTGAGCAGATGAAGGCCCTGCGCAGCGTCCCGGACCGGGAGTTCCTCCTGCGGCTCCGCGCGCACGTCGCCCAGCGCTGGCCCGAGCTCCCCGAAGGTGCTGCCGGAGAGGCATGGCTCGTGGCGCTCGTGGAGCGGGCCCGCGAGTACCGGCTGAGCAAAGAGCTCGACATTGCCCGGTTCGTGGACCTGACGTGCGAGTTCGGACGCGACTTCGAACTGGATCCGCGGCACGCGGATGCAGCCGCCATCCTGACCAGCCGGCAGGCCGCCAGCATCCGCATGCGCCAGCTCGACACCTGGGTGGAGTCGGCGCGCGCCGCACGGGACCCCTCACCGCGAGAGCAACGATGACGGACAAGCGTCAAGATGATGCGCCGGGCGGGATGAGCGACTCCGAAGCGGGACGGGTGGTGGAGGAGTGTCCCCTGGCGCGGCGCCTGCGGGTGAGAATCGTCCTGCGCGGCCCCGACTTCGAGGCGCGGGTGGGTTTGCGCTACCGCCTGGAGGTCGCGGGCGAGACGCACCGGGGGAAGGTCGACTCCGGGGGGCTGTTGGACGTGCTGGTACCGGAGAAGGCCCGCACGGCGCGGCTGCAGGTATGGGAACCGCAGGAGGGGACCCGGCCGTTGGAGTGGGAGCTGGAGCTGGGCTCGCTCATGCCCACGGGGATGGGCCAGGGGGCGCGGGACCGGCTGGACAACCTGGGCTTCACCGAGGAGAAGGACCAGGTCCGCACGGAGGACGCGCTCGCGGACTACCAGGTGGCCATGCGCCTGCCGGTGACGGCGAAGCTGGACCCGAGGACGCGTGAGCACCTCGACGCCACCTACCACGAGGGCACCGCCCAGAAACCGGTGCCTCCGTGGCGGCCCGGCGTCTACCGCGACCTGGACCCGGGCGAGCGGCCTTGAGCCGCACGTCGACTGGAACGCAGCGGTCGATTCATCGATTCGCCTCGGCGCCTCGTGCTTCGAAGACGGCGCCCGTGAGGCCATGGGTGAAGACCTTCGAGGGCGGCAAGCCGAACATGCTGCGGAAGAGTCGGGAGAAATGGGCTGAATCGTAGAAGCCCGCGGCGTGCGCAACGTCGGTGAGGCTTCGGCCCCGGAGTGCGAGCGCGGTGGCCGCTTGCATCCGGTGCCAGGCGCGAAATGCGCCCATCGGGACGCCGACCTGCTCGCTGAATCGGTGTTCGACGAGGGAAGTGAAGGCGCCCACCCGTTGCGCCAGCGTCACCGCATCGGAGGGTTCGTCGTCGGGTGTGGAAAGAAACGCGGCGACGCGAGCGATGCGTGCGTCGACCGTCAGCGGACAGGGTCCTAGATTCAGGGCGCTCTGGAAGAGCTCGGTCCAGGGTTCAGGCCTTCGCGCGGCAAGGGCGGTTTCGACTGCCACGCGCAACGCGTCTGCGTCGACCGGACGGCTGAGTCCCGCGCCAGGCTCCAGAAACAGCACTGCTGCGCGTCCGCCATGAAAGTCGAGCGCATGCCACTGCCACCCACGCACGAAGGCGGCTTCGTGCTGTTCGACGTGGCCGTCGCCGTCGACGAGGTCGAACGCATCATCGAGACCCACGAGAACGGCGTTGGCGGCGAACCGATGCCTGGGCAACTCGTGGAAGCGGCCGACGTACAGCGCTCTTCCTCCGCCCAGCAACAAGTGGCTCTGCATCTGCAGAATCATACAAGCCTGGACGTGGCGCCGCACGTAGCTTGAGGCCTCATGGCCCATGAACACCCGTCCCTGTCCCAGATGATTCTCGACCGGGCGCGCACGTCGCCGCGGCGCGTCGCATTCCGGGTGCGACGAGACGATGCCTATGTCGACGTCCCCTGGTCGGAGTTGCCCCCGCGCATCGAAGCCATCGCGTCGGGGTTGTTGAGCGCCGGTCCGGTGGACGATGGCGCGTGCATCACCATCGTCGGAAACACCACGATGGAGTCTTGTCTCGTCGACTTCGCTGCCCTGAGCGTCGGCCTCAAGACGGTCCCCGTCTACGCGAGCCTGCTGCCGGAAGAGGTGGGCTACATGCACGTGGACACCGCGGCACAGCTCATCGTCGTGGACGACGGGAGTCAACTCGACAAGGTGCGAGCCTTTCGAAAGGGCTTCACGTTCTTCGAAAGGCGTTACTCGCCGGCCGACCTCGGTGCCCGAGCGAAGGTGGTGGTCATCCATCCTGCCGGTCTTGCTCCCGCGGACGATTGGGAGAGCCTGGAGAGCCTCGAGGCCCGGGGGCGCGCCCGACGAGCAGCGTTGGAGAATGAGATGCGTCGAAGAGTGTCGCTGATTCGACGCGAGCACGTCGCGACCTTCACCTATACCTCGGGAACCACCGGAGCACCGAAGGCGGTGATTCAAACCCACGACAACATGTTGGCGATGCTCGAAGACGTCGCCGACGCGGGGCTGATGGATGACAACGTGCTCAGGCACGGCTTGCTTCTCTTCCTACCCGCTGCGCACTCCTTCGGACGAATGGTGGAGTTCGCGGGTCCGTTCTTCGGTGCGCCTCTGGTCATGTCGTCGGTGCCCACGCTGGCAGCGGATCTTCTCGCTGCGCGCCCGGGGTTCTTCCCGGCGGCTCCGCGTGTCTTCGAGAAGATGATGGCGAAGGTCACGAGCGCCATCGAGAGCGAGCAGGGGTTGCGGCGATGGGTTGTGGAATGGGCCCTGGGCGTGGGTCGTCAGGTCGCGTCCCGTGGCGCTGCCGGCAGTTCGCTGCCGGTGTGGCTGAAGGCTCAGCGTGGATTGGCGGACCGCCTCGTGTTGGCGAAGCTGCGCGCCCGTCTGGGCTTGGACAACGCTTCCGTTCTTCTCTCGGGAGCTGCTGCGCTTCGCGTCGATGTCCAGATGTTCTTTCTCTCCTTGGGGCTGACCGTTCTGGAAGCCTACGGACTGACGGAAACGTGCCCCGGCCTGACCGTGAATCGCAAGGAGGACGTGCGTCCAGGGAGTGTTGGGAGATCGTTCAAACGATGCGAGCTCAAAGTGGGGTCGGATGGTGAGCTCCTTGCTCGCGGGCCGAATATCTCCCGGGGTTACTTGAATCGCCCGGAGGCAACGGCTGAAGCCTTCGATGACGACGGATGGTTCCGGACGGGAGACCTTGGCTCCATTGATTCGGAGGGGTTCGTTCGGATTACCGGACGGAAGAAGGAGCTGCTCAAGACGAGCGGTGGAAAATACGTAGCGCCGCTGAAGATCGAGGCACTGCTCAAGCGACACCCGCTCGTCCAGGAGGCGGTCGTGATTGGTGAGGGGCGGAATTACTGTACGGCCTTGTTTGCGCTCGACGCGGAGATACTCGCCGTGGTGGCTCGACGCGAGGGTATTCCGGCGGATCCGGTGCACCCGCGAATCAACGACGTCCTGCAGACACTGGTCGAGGAAGCGAATTCGGGCCTGGCGTCCTTCGAGCGCATCAAGACGTTTCGTGTGTCGCCCGGCCCGTTCACGGTGGATGGTGGCGAGCTCACGGCGTCGCTGAAGGTCAAGCGCCACGAGGTCGTTCGGAAGCACGCGGCGTTGATTGAGTCGATGTACGGGGCCCACGCTTCATGATGATTTCATGATTTGCGCAGGGGCGACCGCGGACGGAAGACTCCTCCGTCATGAACCGCCTCCTGCTCGTCCTGGGCCTCGCCGCCACCTTCTGTCTGGGGGCCTGCGCGCCTCGTGCCGTGCGTCCTTCGCCGAAGCTGGGGCGGCTCGAGGACATCCACACGAAGGCGGGGACGTACGACGGGTACTCGGTGCAGATGCACTTCGAGCACACGGCTACGTTGCAGGGGCACAGGGGAGGCGTCGTGCTCACGGGGCATGGCCGCCGCGCCATCCACGTGCTGCCAGGAGGGCGCAACGTCGACAGCCTGGCGCCTCCCGGGACCCCGAACCTTCGCATCGACTTTCCCATCATGAGGGGCCCGGAAGAGGTGCCCAGGCCCGGCTTCCGCGCGGGACGCATCGAAGGGCTCGATGACGACTTCTTGAGGGAGCAGGGCTGGTTGTTCCAGGACTGCGGGCCCGGTTACAGCGAGTTCTGTGAGCCCTCCGGAGCGGGCTTCATCACTCCGAGCTTCAAGTCCGTGGACCCGCTCATCGCGTACCTGGGGAAGTGGCTCAAAGAGGGAGACTACGCGGGAACCCTCTCCATCAGCGTGTGGCAGCACATGGGCGTGCCCGAGGACATCCGCACGCCATTCGGCCAGCATGAGGGCTACACGGTGGACTGGTGCTCATCGCTGGACAAGGGCAGCCGGCGCCTCATCGTGCTCACGGGGCAGGGCTCGCGCGTCTTCAGGCCCATGCTCCCCGACCAGCCCGAGGACATCGAGAAGCGCGGCAACTCGGCCGTGGCCATTGGGAGTAGAGGCTCGGAGGGAATTGCCTTCATCAGCAGGCCCGGCTGCAACGCGCCGTACGCGGCGTGGACCGACGTCGTCTCGTACGAGGAGGTCGATGCGGCCATCGCAGAGTGGGGACGCCGCATCCAGGAGGACGACGCGAAGGGGGAGCTCGTGATACGCGTGAGCGGCCCCTTCCTGCTGACCGAGCTGTGAGCCTCCGCTCGCCACGATGCGTTCCGGCCGCAGCTGACGGCGGGGCTCGTGCCTGAACCGACCGCGCCACCGAGGTCCTCCTGATGGCCGAGCGACGGCGCGGCGCCCGGGGTCAGCGCGGGGCGAGCAGTAGCGCCCGGGCCTCCTTCGAATTGATTCCTCCCACCTTGACCAGGCGCGCCGAGTCGACGTCGTACAGCATGAGCCCGTGGGGGTACGTGGACAGGAGGAGCGTCCGCCCATCCGCGCTGACGTCGAACACCTTGTGCAGCGACTCGATGTCAATCTCACGAGTCGCGTCGCGCTCGAGGTCGTACTCGAACAGGCGCTCGCCGCCATCGACGGGGTCGGGGCGCTCTCCGTAGAAGTACACGGTCCGCCTGCGCGCGTTCGCCAGGAGGAATTCGTCCGCGGTGCACCAGTCCTGCTGGGTTTTGAAGATGCGCTCCTCGCCGGTGCCCAGCTCGAAGCGCCGGTAGGTGCCGGGCCTCGTTTCATCACAGCCTCCGTACTCGGGGTGATTCTCGCCCTCGCGAAAGAAGACCAGCGTGCCCCCCAGCAGCGCGGCGGTTGTCATCTTGCGGCGCTCCTGGCGCAGGGGCGGGCTCAGCTTCCACGGCCTCGTGCCCGTCGGGTCCAGGGTGGCGATACGGACGCCGTCGCGCTGGCTCCTCAGCACGGTGCGGAGCTCGCCAGCCGCCGGCGCGTGGCAGGTGTCTGTCATTCCGGGCGGGAGCACGCGAACGCCGACGGGCCGAGGGGCAAAGCTCCAGCTCCACCACTGGCACACGGCACTCTTGGAGTTACTGACGAGCACGCGGGAGCCGTCCGGAGTGAAGGCCTCCGGGCCCTGGGAGTAGACAGTCCCATCGCTCGTCCACGTCTCGGGGCGGCCGAGGGTGACCGCCAGGACTCCATTGCGGTCGCCCATGAGGATGTAGTCGCCCTTCGTCAGGCGTCCGGCCTTGTCGGTGGGCGGGGTGTACTCGCGGCCATCCACGGCCAGGCGGACTTCGCCAGACATGATTGCCGCCGACACCGCCCAGCGTCCTGTCGGCGCGTGCACGGCCAGAAAGGAGAGGTAGCACGGCCTCCATTCGTGCTCGACCTGGCCTCGCCTGGGCCCCGCGACGAATCGGGTCTCATTGAGGGCACGGCAGTCCGCGAGGGTTCGCGAGCCGTCCCCCTCGATGAGGGAGACCTTCCCTTCATTGGCGACAATGAGCGGGATTGGCGAGGTGGGTGGCTCGGCCCACGCCGCGGTCGCGAGCGTGGCGACCAGGGCGGGTATCAGGAGTTGAGTTCGCGAGGTGTTGGACATGTCGCTGACGACGGGCTCGCCAGGTCTGTATTCACACCCGCCGTGCGACCTGGGCCACCACCAGGGCCGCGCTCACGCACGGCCCCGGTGTCACCCCTTCAGAAGAGCACTTGCTGGATTCCCGCGGCCTGGAAGATGGAGTCCCTGGACGCCTCGAGGGTGGCGCGGAGGTGGGGCCAGTTCACGCCGACCAGGGCTCCTCGCCATTTTCGGATTCTTCCCGCGACAATGACCGTGTCCACGTTGCTGCGCTCCATCAACGTCACGACGGCCCCCGGCACGTTGTTGAGCGGGGCCACGTTGATGGCATCCGCCCGCAGGAGGATGATGTCGGCCTCCTTGCCCGGAGTCAGCGAGCCGACCTTGTTGGAGAGCCGGGCCACCCGGGCCCCCTCGACGGTCGCGAAGCGAATCACATCGCGGCTCGTGAGGAGGTCGGGCAGGTTCGTCTCCCCGTTGAGCGCGCGCTCGTTGATGAGCGCCCGCTGAAGCGTGAAGACGGTCCGCATCTGGGTGAAGAAGTCCGCGGTCATCGTGCACTCGACGTCGGTGCTGAGCGCGGGCTGGACGCCGTGATCGAGCGCGGTCTGGATCGGCGGCATGCCGTGCCGCATGGTCATCTCGATGGGGGTCGCCAACGAGACGGTGGCCCCCGACGCGGCAATTGCCTGCCAGGAGCCCTCCGAAAGTCGGCTGGCGTGGATGAACTCGAGGTCGGGCCCGAGCAGGCCCTCACTCTCGAGCTGCTCCACGAGCGTCTCCTGTCCAAGGCTGCCGACGAGGTGAGACACGATGTGCAGGCCATTCTGGCGCGCGATCTGCCAGAAGGTACGGAAGGCGGGATCGAACACCTCTCCGCCCATGGCCAGGCTCAAGAGCTGATCGTTCGAGGAGAAGTAGCGGCGCCGAATCCGCTGGAGATCCGTCGGGAACACGGTGCGGGGTCCCACGCCCGGTGAGTACACGAAGACCGCGCGACGGCCCGCTTCCTGGAGCCCCTCGATGACGGCATCGGTGTGCTCCGGAGAATGGCCTACCTGCGACGTGTCGACGACCGTGGTCACCCCAGCGTCCAGCTGGCTGAGCGAGGCGACGAGCTCGGCGATGAAGGCATCCTTCGGCCTGTAGAGCGGCGTGATCGTGGAGTGGATGAGGTCCAGGTAGTTCTTCTGGCCGTGTGGCAGCCCGTCGTTGAACAGCAGGCCGTCGGGCAGGAAGTTCCGCAGCGCGGTCTGGTACTGGTGGTGGTGGGTGTCGACGAACCCTGGCATGACGATCATGCCCGTTGCGTCGATGATTGCCGCACCCGGAGCGTGCAGGCGGGGCCCGACCGCGATGATCTTCTTGCCCTCGATGAGCACGTCGCCCTGGGCGAAGTCTCCGACAGTCGGGTCCATGCTGAGGACCGCGCCGCCCCTGATCAGGTAGCGCCGGTGCGAAGTACCGGTCTCCACTGGCATGTCACGGTCGCTGGCGCCGCGCTCCTGCGACATCTCCCCCTGCGCAGGCGCAGCCAGCGCTGGCGTGGAAATTGCCGAGATGGCCGCGGCACCGAGTGCTGAAGCCCCCACCGCGAGAAACTGCCGACGCGAGGAGCCCGTCTTCTCGGGCTCGCCGCCATGGACCGAGTGGTTTCCACAGAGCCGCTGACACATGTCCTGTTCCCCCTCTGGGTGCACCAGAGTCAATAGGTGTGCTGCCTCTCCCAAGAGGCATCAATGCACACCTGCATTGAACTTTTCCAGTTCTAATGCATGCGGGGAACACAGCGTCGAGCCGCGTCATCGGTGCAGGCAACGGCGCCAGGAGCGCTGGCAGGTCGCCCCGGTCAGGCGCGCGGAGGCGGGCCCAATCGGGCCACGATGCCCTCGTCCTTCTCTCCATGGTCGATGGCCCGTTTGCCTTTCGCGTCGGTCATCGAGGCATCGACGCCCCGCGTCAGGAGCCAGTCGACCAAGTCGAGCCGACCGTACCTGGCCGCCCACATCAGCGGCGTCATGCCCGCATTGTCGCGCGTATCGAGGTCAGCCCCCTTCGCCGCGAGTGCTTCGGCGGGGGCCCTGAAACCTTCCTCGCACGCGACACTCAGCGCCGTCTGCCCCCGGTAGCCGCGTGCCTCCAGGTGGGTCGTGCGCGCGATGAGCTCCATGGCCACTCCCGGCGCCTTGCCGAAGGAGGAGGCGCGGATGGCGAGGAGCAGCGGCGTCTTGCCGGAGCTGTCGAGTGCGTCCGCGGACGCCCCATGGATGAGCAGACTGCGCACCACCGCTTCGGTTGCCGCCTCGGCAGCGCGGTGGAGCGGAGTCTCTCCTTCGCTGTCGGCGGCATCGACCTTCGCGCCAGCCTTCAGGAGAAGCTCGGCGACGTCCGCGCGCTTCGCGAACATCAGGGGCGTCCGTCCTGACTTGCTCGCCAGGTTCGGGTCGGCCTTCGCCGCGAGCAGCAGCTCGACGACCGCGGGATGCTCGGCGGCAACGTGCAAGGGCCCCATGCCTACCTTGTTCGCCACGTCCGGCTTCGCCTTCGCGTCGAGGAGCACGCGCACCACGTCCACATGGCCGCCCGCAGCGGCCTCCATCAGCGCCGTCTTGCCTCCGTCCGTCTTCGCCGCCACCTTCGCCTTGTGGGACAGCAGCAGCGTGACGCATGCCAGGTGCCCCTTGGACGCCGCCGCGATGAGCGCCGTCTCCTTGCCGCTGGCCATTGCCTCGGGGTTCGCTCCGCCCTCGAGCGCCGCGCGCAGCTCATCCGCCTTACCTTCGACCGCCAGGGCCCATACGTCGCTCATCAAAGCTCCGTGGAAAAAGTTCAGGAGCGGAGTGTGGCAGAAGGCAACGGCACGACGAGGAATATCCGGGGGCGGCTCTACGCCTGCCCTTGACACATTCAGGCCTCTGAATGTTCACTGAATCCGGATATCGTGCAATACCGGAATCCCTGTTGATAAACGAGAGGATGTATCGAAATGCGCTCATCCCGCAAATGTGAGATGCTTGCAATCGTCTCGGCTATTGCATCGCTTTTCGCCTTCACGACGCCTGCTCGAGCTGACTACACATTCTACCGAACGGATCCGCACACCGGGGCCTGCTGGAACAAGGTCACCGCGTACGGAGGTGTCTACCAGGTCACCAACAATCTGCTGAATGGGACGGCCTACACTCATACGGCCACGGTGCAGAGCTACCGCCCAGGAGTCGGACTGCAATCCAATGAGGGCTACACCGCTGGACCTGGGGAGTGGAAGGTTGGCGGGATCGTCCACGTGGCAATCGTGCCTGGCGATGAGTTCAAGTACTACCTCGACGGAACGCTCGTGGCGAGCATCCCGGCACATGGCATCCCGTTCTACATGCAGAATTGCAAGACGGCGACCTCGCCTTCCGTGAAGGTCCGCCTTGCTCTCTCCTACGGCCTCGCAGCACTGGACTCCGTGTATACGGGAGCCTGTGCGGGGCAGTACCGATTCGGCGCTGCACCCGGCACTGGAATCTGGCATTACGGTTCGAGTTGCGGCAGTGGTCAAGGCAACTACTATCAGCCCGCTGGCGCCAGAGGCTTCGACTGCTCAGGACTGGTGTACAACATGTTCCAGTATGCAGGCGTGCCTTTCGGTTGGACCTCCTCCAGTGCGATGAAGGATGGCATTCCAAAAATCGCCAAGTCCAGCATCCAGGTTGGCGATCTCCTGGTGAAGTATGGACACGTCGCTGTCTACCTGGGTGACGGTGATGGAGATGGCATTCCGTCGGTCCTGGAAGCGACCCCGGAATGGACCAACCCCGATGGCAGCAAGACGGGCGTCATCATCTCCGACGCCAATAAGTACCTCCAGGACCCGGCCTATACGGCTCACCGGGTCCCCGGAGTCTGAACAGGTCGCGTGTCACAGGCGGTCCGTGGCGCGGCTCGGTTGAAGTACGGCGAGGTGACCGTAGGGCCCGGCTTTGCGTCAGGGCCGCGGGGCGTTCGTCGAATCCGGGGAAGAATTTCCGGGGTCGCCGTTCAACGACGGGGGGGCGCATTGTCATCGGATTTCCGGCGCACTCCTGCCGTATCCCATTGCTACACCCACAGGAGCCAACATGGACAAGCATGACGAGAAGCCCGAGGGCGCGCCCTCGGCGGACCGCCGTAATTTCATGAAGACCGTGGTCACCGGCACCGTCGCCGCGGGCATTGTCGCCACGGTGGGCAAGGCAGAGGCCGCCACCACGGGACTGTGTGGCAAGCCCGTCGCGCTGCCGCTCGCGCCGGTGCGGACCAAGGTGATCTTCAACAACAAGGCCCCGCCGACGCTGGCCGACCTCCACGCCGCGCTCGACGAAATCATCAAGCCGAGCGGCTGCCCCAACTGCGGCCTGGGCGGCATCATCAAGGACCGCGGCATCATCCGCGAGCTGGTGTTCAACACCGGCTACCTGGGCGACCAGTCGGATCCGGTGACGCTGGTGCAGGACTTCGGGACCGCGGGCTTCTGACGCGCCATGGCCGGCGGGATGGATTCAACCTGGAAGCCGGATGACTTCGTCCCGCCGCGCCGGCTGGGCGTGGGGCTCACGTACATCCCTGGCGCGCCCGCTGTCGAGGCGTGCCGGGGCGCAGTGGACTTCCTCGAGCTCAGTCCAGACATCCTCTGCCATGAGCATGTCTCGGACGGTGCGCGCCGGCTGGTGCCACAGCCCGCGCGTTGGGAACAGGCGCTGCGCGACACGGAGGGCCTGCCCGTCGTGGTCCACGGACTGGGGCTGTCCATCGGCTCGGCGCATGGGTGGAACACGGCGTACCTGGACCTGCTGGACTCGTTCCATGCGCTGCGGTCGTTTCCCTGGCACAGCGAGCACCTGGGATTCCTGACGGTGGAAGCTCCCGGCGGCGGTGAGCTGAACGTGGGCACTCCGCTTCCGCTGCCCTTCACGGAGGAGGCGCTGGAGCTGCTCGTCCCCAGGGGCACGGCGTTGGCCCGGCGCTATGGCGTGCCCTTCCTTCTGGAGAACCTCACCTGGTACCTGCCCGGGCTGCCCTCGGAGGGCGGCCGGGACGAGGTGGGCTTCCTCAATGACTTCGTCGAGCGCTCCGGCTGCGGGCTGCTGCTGGACCTCTACAACCTCCACTGCAACGCGGTGAATCACCGCTTCGACGCCTTCGAAGCCCTGGGCCGGTTGCGGCTGGACCGCGTGGTGCAGGTGCACATCGCCGGGGGAGACACGCACAACGGCTTCCTGATGGACGTGCACAGCCATGCGGTGCCGGAGCCGGTGTGGGAGCTGCTCGAGTGGCTGGTGCCTCGTGCGCCCCACCTGGCGGGCATCAGCTACGAGCTGCTGGAGGAGGCTCGGCTGGCGCCGGAAGCAGTGCTCCAGCAGGTCGAGCGGGCACGGGCGATATGGCACTGGCACCTGGCGTTGGCGAAGGAGGAGAGGCGCCATGGCGCTCCGTGACTGGCAGGCCGCGCTCGGGCAGTTGGTGGAGGCGCGCTCGTCGGGACGGGCGGCGGACCCGGTGCTGGCGTCGCTGGATGGGCGGGCACTGGCGGAGGAGGAGCGCCGCTGGCTGCGTGAGGTGGGCGGCTCGCCCGGCTTCTCGCTGACGGCGGAGGTGCCCCGGTGGTGGCGGCACCAGCGCGTGGAGCGGTCCGCGCGGCTGACGCTGATGGCGCTTCGGGGGAGGGCGGACGCGGTGCTGCGCGACTACCTTCAGGAGGTGCCGTGCTTCACCCTCTTCTTCATCGCCGAGGGGCTGTCGTTCCTGGAGTACGTGGCGCGCACCGTGGCGGCGCCTCACGTACGGCCGGTCGCTGAGCTCGAGCGCGCGCTGTGGACGCTGAAGCTCGTGGCTCCTGCTCACGGTGGCACCGTGCCGGAGCTGGCACCCGGGGCCGTGCTGGAGCGGCACCCGTCCGCCGCGTGCATCCCGTTCGACGCGCCACCCGAGGCCGTGCTCGGGGCCCTCTTGAAGCAGGTGCCCCTGCCCGAGCCTGAAGCGCGGCGGTACCCCGTCCTCGTCGCGCCTGGAGTGCCAGGGCTCTGGCGTCCCGCGACACTCGAGGAGGCGAGCGCCTTCGCGGCCGCTGCGGCGGGGACGCCGGTGGACGCCGCAGGTGCGCTGCCAGGGGGCTCGGCGGACGTGGTGGCGGCACTGAGGGTGGCCGGCGCGCTGCGGCTTCGGGGGGCCCACCGGGCCTGATTCAATGACGTGAGGAGAGCACCGGCTCGCGCGTTTCCGCCAGCCGCTCCAGCAGCACGGCGGCCTCGGTGGGCGCGTCGTGCGTGGCAATCTCCGCCTGGAGTCCCTGGGCCTTCTTCCGGAAGTCCGGCGTCGCGAGCACGGTGCGCACGGCCTGCCGCACCTGCTCGGGCGTGGGCGTCTTCGTCTTGAGATTCAGGCCCACGCCCGTCCAGGCGATGCGGTTGGCGATCTCCGGCTTCTCCTCCGTGGTGCCCGCGCACACCAGGGGCACGCCTCGAGCGAGGGCGCACTGGACGCCGCCATAGCCGCCGTTGGTCACCATCACCGAGACGTGCGGCATCAGGTGCGCGTAGGGGATGAAGCGCTCGATGCGGGCATTGGCGGGGAAGGGGCCGGCACCGAGCCACTCCACCGGCGGGCCTCCCGTGGCAGCCACCACCCACACGTCCTCGTCCGCGAGCGCCCGGAGCGTGGCGAGGATGAGGTACGGATCCTCCGTCGCCAGCGTCCCCTGCGTGACGTGGACCACGGGGCGGCGTGACTCGCGCACCTCGTTCCACCAGGCGGGCGGCTTCCAGTCGGCCGGGGCCTCGGGAAGGAACGGGCCGATGAAGTGGACCTGCGGAGGAAGGTCTCCGCGCGGGTACTCGAAGGACGGCACCGTGCCCTGGAGGTAGAGGAAGGGGGACACGGGGACGTCGAAGATGGGCTTGTGCGTGGCGGGCAGGCCGAGCCCGGCGCGCATGCGCCGCAGGTGCGCGTTGACGTCGCGGAAGAGGACGTGGTTCACGCCCCAGGCGAGCGCGCGGTTTCGCAGCCTGCCAATGGGAGTGCTCGTGGGCAGCAGGCCGAGGCCGAAGGGCGCCGTGTCGGCGCTGGCGACCGTCATCGCGGTGATGCCGAAGGCGGCCCACGGGAGCCCTCGCCGCTCCTGGAGGAGGGACGCTCCGACGAAGCCGGTGTCGCACACCAGGATGTCCGCCGGGAAGTCCCGCAGCTCGGCCTCCAGGTCCTCCACCTGTCCGGGCGCGGAGTCGATGAAGAAGCGCGTCAGGTCGAACTTGAGCTTCGCGAAGTCTCCCAGCGCCGCGCGCTCGGGGAACACGTCATGCACCGTGGAGTCGTGGATGTCCCTCGCGGCCCGCATGGGAACGTAGCGCGCACCGGTGGCCTCCACCTTGGGGCGGAAGAGGCTGCCCGTGTACCAGCGCACCTCGTGTCCGCGCTCGACGAGCCGGCGGGCGATGGGCGCACCGGGGTTGAAGTGGCCGGTGAGGGGAATGGTGGCGAGGAGGAAGCGGGCCATGGCTTGGACGGTACTCCCAGTGGTGGCGGCGTGCCCTCGTCCCGGGGTGGGAGGGAGCAGGTGTCGCCGCTGTGAAGGCGTCACACACGCACTCCGTCATTGAACGTTGGAACGGGCACCGGTACATGCTGCCGCGCGAACCAGGGGGCAGCATGACGACCGACAGCGGCATCCAGTTCCCGTCCACTCCGGACGGGCGACGCAGCACCAGCGACACGGCGCGGGCCGTCTTCGAGGCCGCCTTCGATGCCATCGGCGCCGACGCCTCGCGGGAGCTGCGCGCGGAGAAGCGCTGGCGTGAGCGCTATCCGCACTACGTGCGCCTGCTGGTGGAGCGCTCGCTGGAGAGCCCCGAGAATGCCCTCGCCATCGCGCGCGCCGGCCTGGACGCGACGCGGCGCGCCTTCCAGTTCTGGCGCGACGGCCAGCCCCTCACCCTCGATACGGCGATGGCCTCGCCCGTGGGTGAGGGCTTCCGCACCGCCACGCTCGAAGGGCGTGAGCGCTCGGCGCCCGTGAGCTGGGAGGTGCCGTACCGGGGGCAGAGCCTCTCCGGTGACTCGCTCCTGCGTCAGCTGGAGAAGTGGGAGCGCGAGGGCGTGATGGAGCCCTCGCACGCCGAGGCGCTGCGGTTGGTGCAGCGCAACCCGGCGTGGCTGGACCTCTCGGACCGGACGATGGTGCTGCTCGGCGCGGCGTCGGAGGCGGGCCCCTTCCCGTGGCTCATGCGCTGGCGCGCCAACGTGGCCGCGGTGGACCTCCAGCGTCCTCGCGTGTGGCAGCGCCTCGTCGAGCTTGCGTCCACGGGGAACGGGAGGCTCCTCGCGCCAGTCCCCTCCAGCGCGCCGGCAGGGGAGGGCGCTGAGTATGTCCGTGCCCACGCGGGCTCGGACCTGCTCACCCAGGCGCCGGAAATCGTCGCCTGGCTGCGGACGCTCTCCGGGGACCTGGACGTCGCGTCGCTCGCGTACCTCGACGGCGAGCGGCACGTGCGCGTCTCGGTGGCGATGGATGCCATCGTCACCGCGCTCGGCGACGCGCGGTTTGGCACCTCGCTCGCGTACATGGCGACGCCGACGGATGTGTTCGCCGTGCCCGAGGACGTCTCCCTCGCGGTGGCCGCCCGCTACGCCCAGCGGGGCATGCTCGGGCGCACGGCCCAGGCCACGCTGCGCGGGGTGAGCCGCGGCGCGCTGTACCAGCCGAACACCGGCCGCATCATCGCGAGCAGCAACGGCCAGCGCTACGGAACGGTGGACTGCATCGTCCTCCAGCAGGGCCCCAACTACGCGCTGGCCAAGCGGCTGCAACAGTGGCGGGCCATCGTCACGCGCGCGGCGGGGCAGCGCGTGTCCATCAACGTCGCGCCGTCCACGGCGACGCACTCGGTGGTGAAGAACCCGCTGCTCGCCGCCGGCTTCCGGGGCGCCCGCAGCTTCGGCGTCGAGATTTTCGAGCCTGCCACCACCAACGCGCTGATGGCGGCGCTGTGGGTGCACGACTTGCGCAACCCCGACGCGCTCTCCAACCCGAGCGTGCCGCTGCGGCACCCGCTGGAGCTCATCATGCAGGGCGCCAACCACGGTGGCATGTGGCGCCTGCCGTACCTCACGCGCTCCGTGCTGCCGCTGGCGGCGCTCGCCGGCTTCACCCGGCGCTCCATGTACTGACGGAGCGCTTGGCGATTCACGCGGGGCTCGGACCTTCCGGATTCGGTCGACTAGACGTGCGCGGGCTCGATGGGCGGGGAGGGCCGTCGCGAGCGGAGATTGAGCCGGGCCTGCTCCAGCAGGTCCACCACGTCGTCGTCCGGCACCTGGTGGAAGTCGGAGTACCACTGGCCGATGGCGTACAGCGCTGGCGTCGGGAACACGCAGACGGCGTCGTCCACCAGGGGTTGCAGCTCGGCGAGCGCCTGCGAGGCGGCGACCGGGACGGCGAGCACGATGCGACCGGGATGCCGCAGGCGGAGCGCCTGGATGGCTGCCCGGAAGGTGCCTCCCGTCGCGATTCCGTCGTCGACGAGGATGACGACCTTGCCCTCGACCGCGGGCGCCCGGGCTCCCTGGCGATAGCGCACCACGCGCTCGTTCACCTCGGCGCTCTTCCGTCGGACCGTGTCCCGTACCTCCTCCTCGGTGGCGCCGACCTCCTCCATGAGCTCGCGGTTGAGGTAGGCGATGCCTCCCTCCGCCACCGCCCCCAGCCCCAGCTCCTGGAAGCCCGGCGCGCCCACCTTCCGCACCACCCAGACGTCCAGGGGAGTGCCCAGTGCGGACGCCACCTCGTAGGCCACGGGAACGCCCCCGCGAGGCAATCCCAGGACGAGGGTGTCTTCTCCCGAATAGCCATGCTCGAGCAGCAGCTCCGCGAGCCTCCGGCCCGCATCGACGCGGTCCTCGAAGTACATGGCATCCCCCCGACGCGGCCTGGTCACCGGTCTTCTTCAAGCTAGGGGCGCCCCGTGCCGGGTGGCATCCGCCCGGAGTCGCCTCCACCTTGAAGGGACAGCCCACTACAGGGGAGGGGGCGTGGAACCGGGGACCTGGCAGTTCGAGCCGCACACCAGTGAGGTCCGCATCCGCGTCGAGGGCACCGACCTGGCGGAGCTCTTCGAAGAGGCGGGGTATGCACTGGCCGAGGTCATGCTCGGCGAGTGTCCGCCGGAGCCACCGGCCGGCACGGAGGAGGAGCACGTCACGCTCGACGCGGTGGACACCGAGGCCCTGCTCGTCGACTGGCTCAACGAGCTCATCTCCCGCTCGGACATGAAGAAGCGCGTCTACACGCACGTCGTGGTGGACACGCTCGCCGAGCGGAAGCTGCACGCGCGCATCCGCGGCTTCACGCCGGAGGTGCTCAAGACGGCGGTGAAGGCCGCCACCTTCCACGGGCTGGAGATTCGCGAGCACGAGGACCGCTTCATCGCCTTCGTCGTGCTCGACGTCTGACCGTCCCACGGCCCTGGCCGCAGCGAGGCGAGGATGGAACCCATCGTCGAAGTCCAGCAACCCCTCACGCCCCGCCTTCGCCAGGTCGGGCCCGCGCTCTACGAGCTGGACGCGGGCTTCCGCGAGGACATGCGCGTGCCAGCCCGCATCGTCGCCGACGAGGAGCTGCTCCGGAAGATGGCGCAGGACCGGAGCCTCGTGCAGCTCGTCAACGTGACGACGCTGCCGGGCATCCAGGGCTTCGCCATCGGCATGCCGGACATGCATGAGGGCTACGGCTTCCCCGTGGGAGGCGTGGCGGGCACGCTGCTTCCGGAGGGCGTCATCTCCCCCGGGGGCATCGGGTTCGACATCAACTGCGGCGTGCGGCTGCTGTCCACCGGGCTCCGTCACGACGACGTGAGGGACGACATCGCGGCCCTGGCCCATGACCTGGCGCGGAGCATCCCCACGGGCTTCGGCCGGCACGGTCGGCTGGCCTTGAATCAAGAGCAACTGGAGCGGGTGCTGACCGAGGGTGTGCCCTACGTGGTGCGCGGTCTGGAGATGGGAACCGAGGACGACCTGCCGAGCATCGAGTCGGGCGGCCACCTGCCCGCCGCCGATGTGGCCTGCGTCTCCCTCCGGGCGCGGCAGCGGGGGCATGACCAGCTCGGGACGCTCGGCGGTGGCAACCACTTCATCGAGGTGCAGCGCGTGGACCGCATCCTCGATGCCGAGGCCGCCGCGGCGTTCGGGCTGTTCGAGGGACAGCTCACGATTCTCATCCACACCGGCTCGCGCGGGCTGGGGCACCAGGTCTGCACGGACGCGGTGCGGGAGATGGACCGGGCCCTGGCGCGAGAGGGACTCCGGCTGGTGGACCGGCAGCTCGCGTGCGCGCCGTTCTCCTCACCCGAGGGACAGGCCTACTACGCGGCCATGTGCGCCGCGGCGAACTTCGCGTGGTCCAACCGGCAGGTGCTCACGCACCGCGTGCGTGAGGTGTTTGGCCGGAGGCTCGGCACGGACGTGTGGCCGCGCATCGTCTACGACGTGGCCCACAACATCGCCAAGGTGGAGGAGTACGGCGGCCAGCGCCTGTGCATCCACCGCAAGGGCGCGACGCGGGCCTTCGGGCCGGGCAACCCGGAGCTTCCCGGGGCGTTGCGCCGGGTGGGCCAGCCGGTGTTCATCCCCGGCAGCATGGGCACGTCCTCCTTCGTCATGGCGGGACGGAGCGAGTCGCGGTCCGTGTCGTTCAGCAGCGCGTGTCATGGCGCGGGCCGGCAATTGAGCCGCGCCGCCGCGAAGCGACAGGTGGTGGGCGCGGAGCTGCGCAAGGCGCTGAATGCGCGGGGCATCATCGTGGAGTGCCCCTCCAACGCGGAGCTCGCGGAGGAAGCACCCACGGCCTACAAGGACGTGGAGCGCGTGGTGGACGCGGTGGAGACCGCGGGCATCGCCCGCAAGGTGGCGCGGCTGGTGCCGCTCGCGGTGCTCAAGGGCTGAGCAAGGTCCTGTAAGACTGGCGGGTGCCGGCCCCGTACGGTGCGCCCATCTCAATCACGGGAGCAGACATGTACGACCACATCGGCTTGAAGGTGAAGAACGTCTCGGCGAGCGTCCGTTTCTACGAGGCCGCGCTCGCGCCCCTCGGGCTCGTCGTGAGCGGTCAGAATGCGGATGGCGCGGGCTTCGGTCCGCCGGGCGCGCCCGCGCTCTGGCTCAACAAGGCAGACGCCGCGGGGCCCGGTGCGCACCTCGCGTTTCGCGCGGCCACACAGGACGCGGTGCGTGCCTTCCACGCCGCGGGGCTGAAGGCGGGCGGGAAGGACAACGGAGCCGCCGGTCCGCGCCCGGACTACGGCCCGGACTACTACGCGGCGTTCCTCATCGACCCGGATGGGAACAACGTGGAAGCCGTCTGCATGAAGGCGGGCGGGTGATGCAGTCGCGGGGGTGACGTCGTCCGCGTCACCCCCGCCATGGTATAGAGCGCGCCTCACCAAGGTAGGAGCTGATGCGCGTACTTTTTTCCATGTCCCCCCTGGCCCTGTGTGCGCTGCTCGCGGGCACGGGCTGTGCCACCACCGAGCCGAGCAAGGCGCAGCAGGTGCTGCTCCAGCGGCCGCCCGCGGTCCACGTGACGGAGCGCACCGCGTCGCTCTCGGCGCGTCCCGCCGGCTGCGCCGTGGAGTACGTGAAGCAGGACCTGGAGGGGGCCCCCCGCACGCGCAAGGTGGGGCGGTTGGTGCTCACCGGCGTGGGGCTCGACCGGGCCCAGGCGGAGAAGCTGCTGAACGACAAGGTCTGTGGCCTCGGCGGCGAGAAGGTCTTCATCGAGTCGGAGGAGTACGGGCGGCCGGGGGAGCGCGACGAAGTCGAGGCTCTGGCCTACGCCTTCGAATCGCCGGTGAACATCTCCCATTCGGGGCTGGTCGCGGACCTCGCCGCCAAGCCGCCCGACTGCCGTCTCGCCGTCCTGCGCACGAAGCAGCCCGACATTCGCTACCAGGAGATCGCCGGCCTCCACTTCAAGCTGTCCCCGGAGTACGACCCCGGAGGGTCCCCGCACCAGGTGCGTGCCATGGTCGAATTGCGGGCCGCGGCGTGCCACCTCGGGGCCGACGCCATCCTCATCACCCAGGAGACCTACGATTTGCCCGGGATGGGCTCCGTCGTGTCCGGCACCGCCATCGTGTTCGAGGAGAACCTCCGTCGCGAGGCACCGCCCCGCCCGGGCGAGCAGACGCTGTAGCCAGAGGCTTCGCCCGGGCGTCCGGCGACTCCGTGTGCCGGGCGCTCAGGGCTTCGGAAGAGAGCGCCGACGGCGCCAGACGCGCACGGTGGTGAGCAGGCAGAGGACCGCCGCTCCCGCTCCCGCCAGGAGCAGACTCGTGGCGCGTGTACCCTCTGGCTTGCGTGGCTCCACCGCCACCAGCGCCGCATCCCCCAGCACGACCAGCCCCGCCCACGCCGACGTGGGCTGCCCGTCCTCCAGGGCCTCGAGCTGGGCGGCCCTCAGCGCGGCGGAAGCGCTCAGCCCGTGCGCGAGGTGCCGGTAGAAGCGGGCCACGAGCTCCGCCGTCTCATCGTCCCGCAGCGGCCACAGGCTGGCCACCACCGCACGTGAGCCCGCCTCGAAGAATGCGCGGGCGAGGCTCAGCACGCCCTCACCGGGCAGCACCGCGCCAGACGCGCTGCGACAGCTCGACAGCACGACGAGGGCTCCCCCCAGGTGCAGCTCCGCGATTTCTCGCGGCTGCAGGATGCCGTCCTCCTCCTCCGCCCCTGGGGCAAGGACGAGCGCCGAGCGCTCGGGAGCCTCCGCGTCGACGACGGCATGCGCCGCCAGGTGCAGCACGCGCACGGAGGCGAGGTCGGCGCTCTTGAGTGCCCGCTCGGACGCTTCCGCACCGACGAGCAACCGCGGGGCCACCGTCGTCTCCTGGAGGGCCTGTTCCACCGCGTGTCCCTCCCACCGGGCCTCCGGCAGCGCGCCGAGCCGGGCGGCTTCCTCGAAGACGCCGCTCCGCTCCGACGCCGTGGCCCGCGCCACCCGCGCGTCACCTCCCCGGTCCGGGTCGGCCAGCACCAGCGCCTCGCCCCCCGGCGCGAGCGGCCGCTGCTGGCGCCAGTAGTGCAACAGGCTGGCGGACGGCACCAGCGCCAGCTCGTAGCGCGCCACCAGCGGCGGCCCGTCCGGGCGCTCGCGAAGCGCGGCGAAGGGCAGGTCGTGCAGCGGCCCGTCCGGCACCAGCAGCAGCCGGCGCACGCCGGAGGGAAGCCCGGCCAGCGCTGGCGCGAGGAGCTGCGTGTGGAGCGCCGCGGCTGCGCCCGCCTCGGAGCCGTCCCGCCGCTCGATGAGGCCGGTGAAGAGGGCCACGGCGGACGTCAGCCGCGCGCGCTCGGGAAGGCGGTGGGCGCGCGTCCCTTCGCGCGTCACCGCGAGCAGCCACGCACCTCCGGCGGGATTGCCATAGACGTCCTGGTCGTCGCCCACGAGGAAGGCGAACAGGGCCTCGTCTGGAGCGAGTCCCCGCTCGATGGTCGCCAGGGAGGGGAACCCGACGGCGCCATGCCGAGGAGCCGGGCGCAATTCTTCCTCGCTCCGCTCCAACTCCTGCAGCTCACGCAGGGCCGCGTCCCGCGGGCCGGCCGCGAGCCCCGGTTCGAGCAGGCGCCGCTGCACCGCCGCCAGCTTCCGCTGAACCTCCGCGCGCCCTGCGCGCCGGCCCGGCTCATCGAATGCATCGGACAGCGCCCACGAGGCCGCCAGCGCGTCGAGCAGCGAGCGCGCCCGCAGCCGTTCGCTGACCCGGAACGCGCGCTCCAGGGCCTCCCGCGGCGCCACCTGTGGAGGCCTTCCCGTCGCGCCGCCCGCCTCCAGCGTCCAGCCCGCGAGCCGGTGGTAGTCGCGGGCCCAGTTCGCGAACACCTCGGCCTGGCTGGAGGCGTTGCGCTGCAGCTCCCGCAGCGCTTCCGCTCCGTCGAGGGCGCGCTCGGCATGCCGGAGCGCCTCGGGCAGCGGCTGCGTGTGCAAGGCCACCGTCGCGCGTCCCCGCAGGGCCAGGGCGAGGGTGTGCGGATTGCCAAGCTCGAAGGCCAGGCGCAGCGCCGCGTCCGAGTCCTGGTCCGCTGCCGCCGGGTCCACCGAGGACCGCCGCTCCGCGCGGGTCCACAGGCAGGCGATGCGCTGATCGGGCATCGCCAGCTCGTCCGCCAGCGCCAGACAGCGCCGCAGGTACTGCTCGCCTTCGCGCTGCTCCTCGGGAGAGCCTCCCAGCATGTCCACCACCAGCCGCAGCGACATCATCTCCAGCGACTTGCTGCCGGCCTGCTCCGCCGCGGCCAGTGCCTCACGGGCCAGGGCCAGGACGCGCTCGCGGCCGCCGGGCTCCGGCTGGCGCTCATTGCGCCGCAAGGCCAGGTTGGCCAGCGCGACGCGCACGCGCGCCTCCTCCGGGCCTTCGCGGGTGCTCCGGGCCAGTTCCGCCAGGCGGTGGTAGAACTCGACGGCCTCATCCAGCCGCCCGAGGCGCGTGCTGACCGTGGCCAGCGAGGTCAGGCATTGCTTCTTGAGGCCGGCGCTGCCGTCCGGGAAGGCAAGCGCCTCCGCGCGCTTGAGCAGGCGGAAGGAACCGCCCGCGTCGTGCTCCACGTCGAAGCGCTCGTTGGCCTCGACGATGAGGGCGCGCGCGTTCAACTCCGCGCTGCCCGAGGCCCGGGCCACCTCACCGATGCGTCGCGTCCACTCGCGGACTTCCTCCGTGCGCCCCTGCGTCACCAGCACGTTGCGCAGGTTGATGGCGGCGATCACTTCGCCCTCCGCGTCCTGGAGGCGGCGGAAGCCCTGGACCGCACGGCGGTAGGCCTCCTCGGCCGGGCTCGGCCCGGAGAGCAGCTCCACGTGTCCCAGCGCCAGGGGGAGCCAGGGCTGCTCGGGGTGTCGGGCCTCCAGCGCCTTCAGTTCCTGCCGGGCGGCGTCGCGCCCCGCCGGGCCCTGGGCGCTCTGATAGAAGCACAGCGCGGACTCCCGCTCGCGGGGCCGCGCCTCGAAGCGCACCACGCACTCCGCCACCGCCGCGGGCACCACCACCCCCGCGTCCCGCGCGGACAGCGCAGGGCGCGCCATGCCCAGCCCCGCCACGAAGGCGAGGATGAGCAGGGAGCGGAAGGCGTGTCGCGGCGGGGGGAGCACGTCAGAGGGTGATGTCCAGGTACTCCCGGTGGCAGCCGTCCGACGTAGGCCCGGGCGGCGGGCCGTCATCGCCCATGATCTGGCAGACGGCAGGAGGAAGCGGAGTGCTCAACGGGAGGTTGGGATTCCACCGCTCCAGCGTCACCACCGCGGCGGAGAGCTCGGTCGGCCCCAGCGGGACGACCACCTGCGCGGAGACGCCCGCGGACGAGGGGGCCCGGTAGCTCAGCCGCAGCGGCACGCCCTCGCTGACCGTCCCCGTGGTCTGCGCCACGATGGTGCCGTTGACGTCCACCAGCCGCAGCGTCACGAGGACGCTTGCGCCGGTGCGCACTCCCGTGTCCACCACCGAGGCCACCACCGTGTCGCGCGTGGCACCCGTCAGGGGCCGCGTCGTCACCCTTTCGACCCGGGGGGGGGTGGTGGTCTGCCCCCAGGCCTGCGTGGCCAGTCCGCACAGCACCATTCCCAGCACCCGCACCCATGCGCCCCCGCGCTGCCTCTTCATCGCACCTTCGGTCTTCATGGAATCCCCCTCCGACACCGGCATGTCACCGTCACTCGACTCGATTAACGAACGTGGCGCTGCGACGTACTGCCCCATCCGGCAGCCTCGCCTCGACCTGCCACAACAGCTTCGCCCCCGGTGGGAGCGCGGAGAGCACCCGCGCGGGCACCGGGTATTCACCGAGCGTCAGCGAGTCCTCGCGATGCACCACGCTCAGGTCCTCCGAGGACAGCTGGAGTGAATAGTGCGTCCCCGGCGGCCCTCCGCTCCAGCGCAGCACGCAGCGCTCGCGCGGCAGGGGCGCGTCCTCGGGCACCTGGGAGACGATGGCCACGGTGGCACCGCCCCTCACGAGCGGTGGGCCGTCAGGCCCCTGCTTCAAGAAGACGCCTGCCACCACGAGCACCAGCGCCGCCGTCGCCAGCGCGCCCCACGCGGGGCGGCTCCACGCGAGGTGGAAGCGGTGTCCGCCCCGGGCCTTCGGGCGCTCCGTGTCGCGCCGGGCCCGCGAGTCCCTTACGGGCTCGCGCTCCGTCGCGTCGGCGGCGGAACGGGTCAGCTCATGGGCCAGGCGCCAGGCGGCGGCCCAGGCCGGGTCCGCGGCCACACGCGCGACGACTTCGCGGCGCTCCTCGGGCGTCGACTCGCCGCTCACCGCGCGCCAGACGCGGTCCGCGTCGACGGGCTCGCCGGCCTCTGCCGAGTCCCCGGCGCGGAAGGCCGCGCGCAGTCGCTCGACGGTGGCGTCATCGGGCTTCTCGTCCGGCATGCGCTCGCTCACGGCTCGATTCCCTTCGTCGCGAGGCAGGCACGCAGCGAGCTCAGCCCCCGGTAGACAAGATTCTCGGTGCGCTTGCCATCCCAGGCGAGCAGCTCCGCGGCTTCTGGAATGGTGTGCCCTTGCAGGTACAGCGTCACCGCGAGCCGTCGGTCCTGCACGAGCCGCTGGAGGCAGTCGCGCACCGCCCGGCCAATCTGCGCGGCCCCCGCGGAGCGCTCCGGGTCTCCCGGCGCCGTGGGCTGACGCGGCATCGCCTCCACCTCTTCGAGGGCCACCTCGCGGCGCCGGTCCAGGCCGCGCATCTCGTCGATGAGCGCCGTGTAGGCGACCCGGTACAGGTAGGCCGGGGAGAGCCGGGCCCGGTCCGGCTCGCGACGCTGGAGCTCCACGACGCGAATCATCGCGGTCTGCACCAGGTCATCGCGGCGGTCGGCCAGGGCCGGCGGGCACACCCGGGAGACGGCCCGCTCCAGGTCCCGCCGGAGCTGCGCGAGCCCCTCGTCCGGGAGGGCCTTCGCGACCGGATCCGGTCTCTGTTGCAGCTCCACGTGGAAGATCCTCCAGGAAGCGCCCATGGTGTTCGAAACCTCTCGGCAAGAGCAAGGCAGTGGCGGTGAAGGGAAGCACCGGCCGCCCTGTTCCTCCTCAACGGTGGCCGCCCTTTATTCCCCTCACCGCTATTTCCGGAGGGATTTTCCGCCCACGACGACGGGCCCGCTCCCGCGGTCCATCACCAGCGACATTGAACCATTCATGTAAGGGGTTCCCGTATCGCTCATGTGACACGGGGGGCTACATTGATTCGCCTGCAACGCGTGCTTATCCTCTGCCGCGTGTCGGAGGTCTGAACCGTGCGAGTGGCGTAGGCCAGAAGTCGCGCAGGTCGGTCTACGGCCGCCCGTCTCGTTCATCCCTGCGGCACGTTCGTCAACCGGAGCCAGAGGAGAGCGTCATGGACAATGCGACTCAGGGAAGCGATCTCGTGGAGCAGTGGCGCAACGACGCCGACATGGACAACCCAGCGGGCCCGTTGTTCATCGGCGGCGAGTTCACGGAGGCGGACATCATCTGTGAGACCGGCACCATCAGCGGCCGGTGTGGCACGGCCTGTACCGGCTCCCTGACCTTCCAGTGCTGCTGAGCCGTGACGGCGTCTGATACAGGCGCCAGTAACTTCACCGCATCCCTGGGGTGCCTGCTCCTGCCCGCCGTGGAGGAGCTGGCAACCCAGCTCGAGCGGGTTACTGGACTCGCTGGCGGCGAGCGCGGCCTCATCGCCGCCGCGACGCGTGACTCGCTCTATTCCGTCCTCGGCCGGAAGCTCACCCGGCTGCTCGTGCTCGAGCTGAACGCCGCGCGTGTGACGGGGCGTCTCACCGGCGAAGACGCGGCGGCACGCTGGACGCAATTCCTGGAGCTCTCGTCCCGGCGTGACTTCTGGGACGGCCTCGCGGGTCCGTATCCGACGCTGCTCCCCCGCATCGGGAAGATTGTCCGCAACCGCTGCGCGGCCTCACTGCGTTTCGCGGTGCGCTGGGCCGCCGACCGCGCCAGCCTCGGCGCCCTGTGCAAAGCGGCGCCCGGGGAGCTGCGGAGCCTGGGCTTCGGTGCGGGTGACAGTCATTGCGGCGGTCAGACAGTCTCGCTGCTTCGGTGCGAGGGCGGGAGGCTTGTCTACAAGCCGCGCTCGCTGGCCATCGACCTGGCCCTGCGCCAGTTCGTCACCGAGCTGGCCGAGTATCACGGCGCCGCCCTGTCCATCCGCGTCCCCGCGGTGGTGCTGCGCGAGGCCCACGGTTGGGCCGAGTTCGTCCCGCACCGCCATGCCTCCGGAAGAGAGGAGCTGCTCGACTTCTACCGTGGCATCGGCCACTGGCTCGCCATCATGCGGCTGCTCGGCGGCAGCGACCTGCACGCGGAGAACCTCATTGCCCATGGCGGCAGTCCCGTCATCGTGGACTGCGAGACGCTCTTCACGCCGAAGCCTCCGCCCCACCCGTCGGGGCTGGGCCAGGCGCTGGACCTCGCGGCGGAGCTGGTCTCCGGCACGGTGCTGTCCATCGGCCTGCTGCCGGGAAGAGGCGAGGGCCTGGGGTGGCGCGGCGTGGACAGCTCCGCCGTGGGAATGCTGCCGGGGCAGCAGCCGCGCCTGCAGCAGCCGGGCGTCATCAAGGCGGGCACCGACGAGGCGCGCATCGGCGCCACCCGCGTCGAAGCGCCCGTCTCCCAGAATCACCCCAGCCCGGAGCCGGCCCTGGCCCGGTACTGGCCCGAGGTCCTCACCAGCTTCGACGAGATGACCGGAACGCTGCGGCGGCTGGACACGGAGGGACGGCTCCGGAGCATGCTGGAGCCCTTCTCCGGCTGTCGCATCCGCGTCGTCACGCGGACGACCGAGGTGTACTCCGAGCTGGCCCGGATGCTGTGGCACCCGGTGTCGCTGCACAAGCCGGAGCCGCCGCGCCAGCGCGCCCGGGAGCTGCTGGCGAAGATGGCCGCCAACGTCTCGACGGCGCCCAGCGACGCGGCGGTCATCGAGGCGGAGGTCGAGGAGCTGCTCGAGGGCGACATCCCCATCTTCACCACGGTGGCCGCGGAGGGCCGGCTGGAAGGCCCGCGAGGCACGTCCTGGTTGCCGCCCCGCAACCTGGTGGACGCCGCGCTGGAGCACTGGCGCGCCGCGGACTTCAACCTGGAGCGCAACGTCATCCAGTCCGCGCTGGTCAGCGCCTACATCAACGACGGCTGGCGGCCGGAGGAAGTGCCGCGCCGGCCCGAGCGGGTGCGGACCGACGGGCTCGAGCGCTCCCGCCGGCGCATCATGGCGCGCATCATGGGCGACCTCGCCGCCACCGCCATTCGTGGCGGGGACGGCACCGTCACCTGGATTGCCCCCATCTTCAGGCCCACCGGCTGGTCCGTGCAGCCGCTGGAGCAGGACCTGTACGGAGGCACCTCCGGCATCGCGCTCCTCCTGGGCGCGTACCTGCGCGAAGCCGCGGCGGGCAGGGCGGACCCGGTGACGGGACTGGAGGCGCTCCTCGCGGCCACGCTGCACACGTTGGACCTGGCCGAGGCGCGGCCCGGTGTGCAGCGGAGCCGGGGCGTGAAGCTCCGGCCGCAAGCACCCGGGGGCTATATCGGCCTCGGCTCGCAGCTCTGGACGCGCCTGGTCCTGGCCGACTGGGGGATGGACGCCGGTGACGGCGTGGCGCGCGCCGCCGCGCTCGCCGAGGGCATTCCCGAGGCGGCCGCGGCCGACGACATCCACGACGTGCTCTCGGGCAAGGCCGGCGCGATTGCCCCGCTCCTCGCGCTGGCCCGGAGGACGGGAGACGCGCGGCCTCTCGAGCTGGCGAGCGCGCTGGGAGACCAACTGTGCGACCTGGCACGGCTCAAGGGCGACGGGGCTTACTGGTCCCACCAGAGCTGGCCGGAAGGCGTGGGCGGCTTCGCGCACGGCGTCACCGGCATCGGCTGGGCGCTGACCCGGCTCGCCCGCGTGACGGGCGCTCCCCGCCATTCGCAGACGGCGCGCGCGGCCTTCGCCTTCGAGGAGGCGCTCTTCGACGAAGGCGAGCAGGGTTGGCTGGACCTGCGCCTGCTCGACGGGCTGAAGACCGCGGCCGCGTGGTGCCACGGCTCGGTGGGCATCGGCCTGGCGCATGCCGACCTGGACCCCAGGCTGGAGCATGCGCGGACGCGGCTGACGCTGCGCCGGGCCGCCGCGGCAACGTGGCGCCTGGGAATCGGCTGGAACCACTGCGCCTGCCACGGCGACCTGGGTGCGTGGGAATTGATGGACCGCGCGATTGCCGCCGGTGAGGGCCCCGAGGGCCTGACGCGCGAGCACCTGCTGGGCACGATTCTCACCAGCATCGAGGAGCGGGGTCCTTCCTGTGGAATGGCGCGGGAGGCCTTCGTCCCGGGCCTGCTGCCCGGCCTGGGCGGCGTCGTCTACCAATTGCTGAGGACCCACCCGGAGAACGCGTTGCCGTCCATCCTGACGGTCGGAGGGGGAGACCCCTGAGCGCGGACGCACCCCAGGTCGAGCTGGAGACACCGTACTGGCGCCTCGACAGGGGCGCGCCAGCGGGCCACGGCCTGTGGGCGCTCGCCCGGCGCGTGGCGATGGCTGTCCACCCGGTGCTGTCCGTGCTGCGCCGGGCGGCGCCCCGGTCCGCGCTCGTGGTCATCGTCTCCCAGTTGCTCGCCGGGGCGGCCACCGCGTGGGGACTGCTGCTGACCACGCGGGTCCTCGGCCAGCTCTTCTCCGAGGGCTCCGGGGCCGAGCGGTTGCAAGCGGCGCTCCCGGTGCTGCTCCTGCTGGGGGGAGTGCAGTTGGCGCGCATGGGACTGGAGACGGCCACCTCCGTGGCGCGAGCGAACCTGGTCCCCCGCGTGTTCCGCGTCGCCGAGGAGGAGCTGTTCCGGACGAGCCTCCAGGTGGAGCTGTCCTCCTTCGACGACCCGGGCTTCTACGACCAGTTGCACCGGGCCCGGGACCGGGGCGTGTTGCACATGGAGGGCGCCACCACCTGCCTCGTCGACGCGTTCCGCGCGGCGTTCTCGGTGGGCGGCGCGGCGCTCGCGCTGCTCTGGCTCCACCCGTTGCTCCTGCCCCTGCTGGTGGTGGCCCTGTTGCCGGAGGGCTGGGCGGCGCTCCATGCGGCGCGGCTCCAATACGCCGGCATGCCGACGACCATCTCCCTCACGCGGCAGGTCCACATGATGGCCGAGCTTGCGACTCAGCGGGAGTGCGCGCCCGAGATTCGCACCAACCAGGCCCAGGACTACGTGCTGTCCGAGTACCGGCGCGGCGCCGTGGCGCTGCAGGACCACCTGGTCCGCATGGGCGTGGCCGAGGCGAGGGCGGGCGCGGTCGGCCGGCTCCTCTCCAGCATCGGCCTGGTGGCGACCTTCGTCGTGCTCGGAGTGATGCTGCACGCGGAATGGCTGGACCTTGCCATCGTCGGCACGGCGGTCATCGCGGTGCGCGGCGCGAGCACGGCGCTCACCCAGTTGATGCAGATGGCGCACGGCCTGTTCGAGAAGGGCCTGTACATCAGCGACTACCGCGAGTTCCTCGAGCAGTCCTCGCGGCGCGTCCGTCCCTCCACCGGGGTGGAGGCGCCGGAGAATCCGGGGCGCATCGAGCTGCACGGCGTCGGCTTCCACTATCCGGGGCAGGAGGGCCGGCTGGCCCTGCGCGACGTGTCGCTGACCATCGAGGCGGGCCAGAGCATCGCCCTGGTGGGAGAGAATGGCTCCGGCAAGACGACGCTGGCCAAGCTGATTGCCGGGCTCTACCCGCCGACGTCGGGCCGCATCACCTGGGACGGCGTCGACCTGCGGGACATGGCGCCGGACAGCCTCGCGGACCGGGTGGTGATGGTGCTGCAGGACCCCATCCGCTGGCCTCGCAGCGCCAGGGACAACGTCCGCCTCGGCCGCCACCGACGCGAGGACCCCGACTCGCGCGTCCTCCTCCAGTCCGCCGAGCAGGCGCGTGCGCTGGAGGTCATCGAGTGCCTGCCGCAGGGCTGGGAGACGCTCCTGTCGCGCCAGTTCCGGGGCGGCCAGGACCTGTCGGGCGGGCAGTGGCAGCGGCTGGCCGTGGCCCGGGGCCTGTACCGGGACGCGCCCCTGGTCATCTGGGATGAACCGACGGCGCCCCTGGATGCGAGGGCCGAGCATGCCGTATACGAGTCGCTCCGGCAGCTGGCCCGCGAGCGCACCGTGCTGCTCATCACCCACCGGCTGGCGAGCGTCCGCAACGCCGACCGTATCTATTTCCTGGAGCGCGGGGCCGTGGTCGAGCAGGGCCGCCACGAGGAGCTGATGTTGCTGGACGGCCGCTACGCGGAACTCTATCGACTGCAGACGAAACTGCACGGGCTGGAGGACGATACTTCCTGACGATGATGACCTCGACCGAAGCCGAAGCACTCTGCCGGGACGTCGACTGGTCCCTGCTCCGCGGGGTCCTCCAGGGCGCGGTGGTGCTGCCGGGAGACGAGCGGATGCTGCTCGCCAACAAGCAGTTCGCGGCGGGCCTGCCGCTCACGCCTCCCCAGGCCCTGGTCCGCTGCCGGAGCACTTCGGACGTGCAGCGGACGCTGGAGTTCCTCCTCGAGCAGGAGCTGCCCTTCTCGGTGCGAAGTGGAGGGCATTGCTTCGCGGACCTCTCCACGCGTGCGCCGGTCGTCGTCGACCTCTCGGAGCTCGCCCACGTCGAGTCCAGAAACGGTGTCGTCGTGGTCGGACCGGGCGCGCTCTCCGCCGACGTCAGCCGGAGCCTGGCCTCCGTGGGCCGGGCCGTTCCCACCGGAGGGTGTCCCCGGGTCGCCATCGGCGGGCTCGCGCTGGTCGGTGGCTTCGGGTTCCTCGGCCGGCGCTACGGGCTCACCACGGACCACGTCGAGAGCATGGAGATGGTCTGCGCCGACGGCCGTGTGCTCCAGGCGAGCAGGGAGGAAGCGGACGACCTCTACTGGGCGCTTCGTGGCGCTGGCGCCTCCGGCTTCGGCATCGTCACCGAGCTGACGCTGCGGACCCATCCCCTGGATGGGCTCACCGTCTGCCACGGCCGCTGGCCCCTGACCGAGGCCGCCGAGCTGATGGCGCTCTGGCAGGAGCATGCGCCCGATGCGGACCCGGATGTGAATCTCGAGCTCGGCCTCGTCGCGCCGGACGACCCGGAGGCCCCGTGCTACGTGGAGCTCTTCGGTGTCATCCTCGGGCGGGGCGCGCGCGTCGTGAGCCTCGTGGAGACGCTGGATCGCTGGCTCGGACCGCTGGCCGGGGACCTGCGCAGGTGGCGCCTCGCGCCCACGGCGGCAGCGGAGTACCTGGTCGGGCTGTTGGACCATGAGGCAGCACCGGCCTGGATGCCGAGCCTCCCGTACCAATCCACCGGCTACCAGTTCACCCGCTCCAGCTTCTTCGATGAGTCGTTGGAGCCGGAGGCCATCCAGGCGTGTGTGGAGCAGTTCGAGGCGGATCGCCGCTACGCGCAGTACCGGGAGCTCGAGTTCATTCCCTGGGGCGGGGCGTATGCGCTCTCCGATGGCACCTCCAGCTTCCTCCACCGGCACGCGCGCATGCTGATTCGCCACACCGCCACCGTGGGCTCACGGTCCGTGGATGCCCTGCGCGAGCACGCACGTGGGTGGGTGGATGCCTCGTGGATGACGGTGCTCCCGCACGCCAACGGACATGTGTATCAGGGCTACGCGGACGCGCGCCTGGATGGCTTCCGCCGTGCCTACTACGGGAGCAACAACCCCAGGCTCCAGCGCATCAAGCAGAAGTACGACCCACAGAACGTCTTCCGCCACGCCCAGACGCTCTCCCCGCCGTGAGCGTGTCCGCGGGCTCGGTCTGAGGCCGCCCCACTTTCAAATCCTTCAGGAGGCCTCCCTCACGTCGTCGGGGACGAGCAGCGGCTGGAGCCGGCTCCACGTGGCGGGCGGCGCGTCCAGGAAGGCCAGTCCCACCTCGTAGCGGGCGACGCCGCCGGGAGGAAGCTTCGACGTCCAGACCACGCGCGCCTTGCACTCCAGCGAGCCGGCATCCGCCAGGAAGAGCTCCAGCTCCAACTGGCTGCCCTCCGCGTGGAACTCGTCGGAGTAGATGCGGGCGCCGCTCCGGCTGACGTCCAGCACCTGTCGGGTTGAACCGAACTGCAGCCGCGCCGGGCGCGAATAAAGCGGAGCCTGGAGACGCGGGAAGGAACGGCGGTCAATCTGCTCGTGTCTGTCTGGCATGGACGGAATGATTGCCAGACACTGTTCGCGTTTGATGCGATTCCAAGAGAACGATAGTCAATTCTGGAACACGCGAGCGTCGGGTTTCCACCGTCCAACACTCCTCACGTACCGTCAGGAGTCTTGCTCGGCTGGCGCATCCCCGCATGGGATGCGCCAGGGTGGAGACGACAGGGTGGAGAATCACCAGGCGTCAGAGCTCGACGAACACCTTGAAGCCGCCGTAGATCATCCGCTTGCTGTCGAAGGGCATGGCCTTGGGGTCCATCATCTTCGTGAGGCGGGGATCAGCCATGACCTTCTTGTTGATGCGGTTCCGCTCGGCGCGCGACTTGTAGACAATCCAGGAGAACACCACGGTCTCCCCCGCCTTCAGCTTGACGCTCTGCGGGAAGGAGGTGAGCTTGCCGGGCTTGACGTCGTCGCCGACGCACTCGAAGTAGGCGAGCGCGCCGTGCTCGCGCCACAGCTTGCCCGCCTTGCGCGACATGGTGCGGTAGGCGGCGATGTTCTTGATGGGAACCGGCACGACGAAACCATCGACATAGGGCATACGTCCTCCACGCTCGGAACCAGCGGTAGTCAGGTGCGGAGATAGTCCAGGCGCCAGCCGCTGTCAGCCGGCATCCCTGGCTCCTGTCGCCCGTGAGATATCCGACGGCGCCTGGAGCGCGTCCTCCCGCGAGGGCGCTCCGCTCAGAACGCCAGCCAGCGCGCGGACGAGACCTTGTCGCCGAAGCTCCAGCTGTTCAGGTTGACCTCGCGGAGGGTGCCACTGCCGATGAGGTCCTTGTAGCTGCCGCTGTAGTTCGAGTCGCCGTAGAGCCGCACGCGCCAGCCGGGCGGGATGCACCAACGGACGGCCGAGGCCTTGTCGTTGAAGGCGTCGATGCTGTGGAAGCTGCCCCAGTTCTTCAGGCCGCCATCCACGTAGTCGTAGATGAAGCCCCGGTCGCTGAAGTCGGAGTCGTCGTAGAAGTCGACGTAGGCGTGTGAGATGTCGGCGCCGCACCGGGCATCCGCCCAGGTGTTGCGGAACTCCACCATCTTCACCGAGCCGGCGGGGCCGTCATCGGCATGCTCGGTGGCGTAGAGGAGGAGGTTGCGGTCCGCGTCGACGAAGACGCCGCCGGCCGCGTCGAGGTTGCACTGCCGCGAGCCGTCGTTGCTGCAGTACAGATGCTTCGACGCGACGTGCTCCAGCCGCAGGTGCCCGTCGATGTTCACCCGGTACAGGTGGGCATGGTCGTCGCTGACGGCGCCCCACCGGAGCCCGCCCAGCCGCGTTCCCACCAGGTAGAGCTGCGAGTCATTGCAGTCGGTGACGAGGTTGAGATTCTGGAAGGGGCCCCAGTCGCCGGAGGCCAGCTCCCCGTCGTACCACTGGTCCGTGCGGAGCCACTGATTGGTGCCGGAGCGGAGGTTGTTCTCGGAGGAGAAGAAGACCTCGAGCGACTTCGCGTCGTACTGCCCGAGCAGCAGCAGGTAGCGCCCATTGGACAGCTTGGAGAGGGACGCGGTCCCCGCGTTCGCGGTGTTGCCCGCGACGTAGGCGAAGGGGCTCGGGTTCAGGCTGGAGTTGTAGTCGTAGAGCGCGATGCGCCCGGCACCGGGGCCCTCTTCCATGGGGAGGGCGACGATGTTGCCCACCGCCTGCATGCCGCCGCCGTGGGTATAGCCGCCGAGCACCGGCAGCGCCGTCACCGCGCGGTCATCCCCGGGCGGAGCAGTGTCCTCGGGTTGGGCGATGCTGGTGGACAGCCGGTTGGAGCGGAATCGCAGCCCATCGCCGTTGCGGGTGGCCATGTGGACCAGGTGGCCCACGTTGCCCCCGGCGTTGCCATCCCGCTTGGACAGGACGAAGTAGCGGCCGGAGCCGAGCGGCAGGCGCTGGATGCCCTCCCAATGGTTGCTGCCCGGGTAGGCGACGTTGAAGTTGAAGGTCCCCGGGGAGAAGCCGAGCACCTCTCCGTGGTCCCTGATGGCATTGAAGCGGGCGGGCACGTCGGGGACACACGGATTGCAGTCCACGCTCCCCCAGGCACACGACGTGTCTCCGCCGAGGGTGACGAGCGAGGCGGCCCGCGAGGTGGCGGCGGGCTCGCTCGCGGTGGCGCCTGGTCCGGTGCTCTCCGGACCACAGCCTGCGAGGCCCGCGAATGACAACAGTCCAGCCAGCGCCAGGGCCGGTGCACGTGAAGGCGTGTGTCGAGACAGGAACATGGTTTCCCCTTGGAAGTGCCGCGGGTGGGAGGCGCTCAGTCCCAGGAATACCAGCGGCGTCGCTCCGAGTCGTAGGTGTGCTTCAGGAAGACGAAGGTGACGCAGGTGATGCCGTAGGCCTTCCTCCGTTCATCGGGTTCCCGGTACCAGCAGGGGGCTCCCCCCGCGCCCTGCCAGCGCAGGTCGTTCGGAGCGGCATTGGGAAGCGCCGTCCACACGGAGGGGGGAAGCTCGGAGAGCTCCTTCGGGTAGTGCCCGTGGGCCCGCTGGAAGTCCTCGACGGCGGCAATCACGGGCGCCGCCTCGTGCTCCACCTGCCGGTGTCGATAGGCGAAGCCGCCCTGGAGTCCCGCGAAGCACAGCACGACCACCGCGAAGTCGAGCGCCGCCCGCGCGGTCCGTCGGTACAGCGTGGTGGCGAACGACACCAGCAGGAGCGGCCAGACGAGGCAGCTCAGCATGTAGGCCATGAAGCTCGTGTAGGCCAGGAGCGTCACGACGACGACGGCGCCGAGCCGGAGGGCCCAGGCCGTCGTGGCGCACCATCGGTTGCGGCGCGGTGGTGGTGCTTCACCTCCCGAGTCCACCGCGGGCGGCGTGTTCCCTGGGGTCATGCGTCGAACGTTACCAGGGTCGCCACCGCCGTGAGTCGAGGCTCCTCAGTCACCTGCCCCGGGGCGCTTCTTGCCCTGCTGCTCCCAGTGCTTCTGCTTCTCGGTGATGCTGAGCCGCGAGCTCCACAGGGCGGGCCCCAACACGACGATGAGCAGGGTGATCAACACGACGCCGACAATGACTTCAAAGAACATGTTCATCCGACACCTCCTGAAACACGGTGGAAATACGACTGAGTGCTTTCGAGAGGGCGTGCGTCGGCCACGAGGGTCCAGGCGCGCGCCGGAGCACTCAGATCAGGAGAGAGCGGATGCGGAGGAAGACAGGTGGGCCCTGGGCACGAGGCTGCTCCCAGAGCGCGAGTGACGGGAGGCGTCCACCCTGGGGAGGGGAGACGCTCATCCATGTCGGAGGCAGTCCCTGCGGGGGGACCCCCAGGAAGGAGTTGCTGGAGGTGTCCACGAAGGTAGGCGCGGGCAGCTTCCAGCCCGGCTCGTCGCAGCAGTCACTCCGCAGTGTCGGCTGGCTGTGCGGAGCCTGCTCCGCCTTCAGCTCACCGTGGGGGCAGTGGCATCTGGCGCGGCGTTTCTCGACCTGCTTCTGACAGTGGTGCGCAGGACCGCTCGCCCCGACGCCCACAGCCTGCCAGCCGAGCAGGAGTGCGAGCGTGAAGATGCGAAGGACCAGCGACATGGTGCTGCGCATATACGCGGGCACCGGAGCCGCCGCAATCCATTGCTCCATGCGCGCTCCGGGCCGAGCCAGCCCCTCGCCTCCCGCGGCTGCTCGCTCGTGGCAGGGAGCCGCGACGGCTCTACTTGCGACGAACACCCGGGCTGATTACAACGGCTCCCGCTTCAGCCACCCGGCGCTTCGATGGCGGCCCGTCCTCGGGCCGTAGAGCGTTCGGTGTGGTGCGCCCTGGCGACAGCCCCCACGCCGACCCCTCGTCGCCGGGAGCTGACCACTTGAACATCAGGGACTTCTGCCGGACCCACTTCAAGCACTTCAACGCAGCGGCACTGGTCGACGCGGCCGACGGCTACGTCCGGCACGTGGAGGGCGGTGGAAAGATGCTCGTCACGCTCGCGGGCGCGATGAGCACGGCGGAGCTGGGAATCTCCCTGGCGGAGTTGATCCGGCGCGACAAGGTCCACGCCATCTGCTGCACGGGCGCGAACCTGGAGGAGGACATCTTCAACCTCGTCGCCCACGCGTTCTACGAGCGAGTGCCGCACTACCGGGACCTGACGCCGACAGACGAGCAGGCGCTGCTCGAACGGCACATGAACCGGGTGACGGATACCTGCATCCCGGAGATGGAGGCCATGCGTCGCATCGAGGCCGTCATCCTGGAGGAGTGGTGCTCGGCGGACCGGGACGGGCGCCGGCACTTCCCGCATGAGTTCCTCTACCGCGTACTCCGTGGCGGCAAGCTGGCCAGCAGCTACCAGATCGACCCCCGACACAGTTGGTTGCTCGCGGCCTGCGAGAAGGACCTGCCCATCTGGGTGCCGGGCTGGGAGGACTCCACGCTGGGCAACATGTACGCGGGACACTGCATCGCCGGAGACGTGAAGAACGTCCACACCGTCCGGAGCGGCATCGAGTCCATGACCACGCTCGCGGCCTGGTACACGGAGACCGCCCCGCGCGCGCCCATCGGCTTCTTCCAGATTGGCGGCGGCATCGCCGGGGACTTCCCCATCTGCGTGGTGCCCATGCTGCACCAGGACCTCCGGCGCGAGGGCATCCCGCTGTGGGCGTACTTCTGTCAGATCAGCGACTCGACGACGAGCTACGGCTCGTACTCCGGCGCGGTGCCCAACGAGAAGATCACCTGGGGCAAGCTCGGCATCGACACGCCGAAGTTCGTCGTGGAGAGCGACGCGTCCATCGTCGCGCCGCTCATCTTCAGCTACGTCCTCGACAGCTGAACCTCGCGGATGGGGCCCGGGCTCGACCGCCGGGCCCCGAGGGTCAGAACCTGACGGCGGCTCCGAAGCGCACCCCGAAGCCGTTCTTGGAGTCGGCCGTGGCGCCCACGAAGAAGCTGGTGTCTGCCTTCGGCTTGTAGTCCACCGTCATCTCGGCCTTCGTCGTGTTCTTGAGGAAGTCCTGGAGCACGTTGCCCTTGAGCGTGAGGCGGTCCTTGTCGAGCTTCCACGTGAACTTCCCGTCCACGCTGGAGAGATTGCCCGACTTCAGGTTGAGCCCCGAGCTCGCCTCGAACGTGCTGCCCCGCTTCACGTTGGCTTCGAAGCGCGCGGTGTTGTTCTGGAAGTCCTGGGTGCCCTTGAAGCCGACAACCCCCTGCTTGACCTTGAACGTCAGGCCTTCTTCCAGCTTGAGGCCGCCCTGGGCGTTGAGGGTGCCGGTCGCCGTGGTGGTGAATCGCCCCTGCGTCCGCTCGAAGCCACCCGAGACCTTTTCGAAGCCATCCTTGTTGAAGTTGGCATTCGCCGTGAGTTTGGTGCCCCCTTGCTTCCACTCGACGCCACCCGAGGCCTTGTCGAAGCCATCCTTGTTGAAGCTGACGGAGCCCGTGGTCGTGGTGTTCTTCGTGAGCTGGAACTTGACGGCGGCGCTCCCGGCGGGAGCGGGCTTGACCAGCCAGTTGCCGAGCTCGGCCTTGAGGGTGAACTCCCCCTTGTCCCCGAGCTTGAGCTTCAGCCCGTCCTTGCCGACGAGGTCCTTGAGCTTTCCAAGGACGGCCGCGGCTCCCGGTGAGTTGGCATTGGGACCCAGGAGGTACTTCTCCGCCTTGTCCAGCCCCACCTTGAGGAGGAAGTCGGAGACGGCCCGCTCCGCGTCCGCCTGGTCCTTCGCCGACAGCTCACGTCCCGGCCGGGGAGGCAGCTTCCCACTGGCCAGGGCCTCGGCGTCCGGCTTGAAGATCTTGCCCAGCTTCTGCTCGAGCTCCTTCAGCGCCTCTTCGACATCCGAAGGGGGCTTCTGCACCGCGTCCTGGACCTGGCCTGCCCGCGTCGGACTGGAGGTGTTGTTCGCCTGGGTCGACGTCGTCCGGGGGCCCACTCCGTTGGTTGGAGCCATGTGTGGAAACCTCTTTCAAGCAGGAGGCACGGCTGCTGCGTCTCCCAGGGGGACGCGGGGGCTCCATTTCTTTTGCATTTCCGACCTGGGCCCGGGCGGTGGGAAGGGGAGGGGACGTGAATTAGGCTCCGCGGTGTCAGCGTCACCGTCGTGCCGAGGAACCTCCCGTGCGTCCCGCCTTGCTCTGCCTCCTGCTGTGTCCCGTTCTCATGGCTGCCGCGCCGCGCACGGAGCCGTATGTCTTCCAGGGAGTGGAGCGCATCGTCGCCGTGGGAGACGTCCACGGTGACGTGGGAGCGCTGCGCGACGTGCTGAAGCTGGCCGGGCTCATCGACGCGCAGGGACACTGGACGGGTGGCAAGGCGCACCTGGTGCAGACGGGGGACATCCCGGACCGGGGTGAGCAGACGCGCGAGGCCTACGAGTTGCTCATGCGCCTGGAGGTCGAGGCGCAAAAGGCGGGCGGCCGGGTCCACGCCCTGCTGGGCAACCACGAGGTGATGAACATGATGGGGGACCTGCGCTACGTCGCCCCGGGAGAGCGGGCCTCGTTCGCGGACCAGAGCCCCGCGCCGGATGCGCCGGGCACGCCCCGGGGAACGCAGGGACACCAGGCTGCATATGGCCCCGAGGGTCGCTATGGCCGCTGGCTGCGCACGCATGCCGCAGTAGTGCGCATCAACGGCACGCTCTTCCTGCACGGGGGGATTGCCCCGGACCTGCCGGAGACGACGCTGGAGGGCCTCAACCGCTGGGTGCTGCAGGACGTGACACCGGGCCAGCCTCCTGGAGGGGCCTCGGCCCGGAACGGACCGCTGTGGTTCCGCGGCTACGCGCTGGACGACGAGGCGCAGTGGGAGGCCGGGCTCACGAAGGTGCTGGGCCAGCTGGGCGCGAAGCGGATGGTGATGGGGCACACGACGACCCAGGACGGACGCATCCGCATGCGCTTCGGGGGGCGGGTGGTGTTCACCGACACCGGCCTGAGCACCGGGTACGGCCACCATCTGGCGGCGCTGGAGCTCCGGGGCGACCGGCTCACGGCCCTGTATCCCGAGGGCCGCGTGCCGTTGCTCGTTCCCAAGGCTCCCGCGCCGAGCCCCTCCGTCCAGGTGCCCGAGCCGGCCGCGGTGCCGCAACCGGCCCGGCGCGAGGCCATCTCCCGCTGACGGTCAGATCGTCGGCCGGAAGATCTTCAGCCCGGTGCGGCCACTGGCGTTCAGCGTGTTGCGCTCGATGAAGTCGCTCACGGACGAGTGGCCGTCGCCGGTGGTGATGGCGGTGTGGCCGTACTTCTGGCCCGCCGTCGTGGAGGTCTTCTCCCAGGTGAGGACGAGGCCCGGAGTCTTCAGCGCCTCGGCCAGCGACATGTGGACCTGCTTGAACTTGTCGCGCGGCAGGTTGTTGTCGATCTGGTTGCCATTGCCCCAGACCTTGAAGCCGAAGGCATTCTGGATGGCCTTGCTCACGCCGGTGGCGCACAGGCCCTGGCTGTTGTAGCCGCCGATGCTCATCGCGGCCGCGTGGCCCGCCTTCGCGAGCTTGCGCATCGCGGGAGTCGCATCGCCCGGGCCGTCGCTCCTGGCCGCCTTCTCCATCGCGGCCAGCGTCTTCGGACCCACCGAGCCCCGGCCCGCACCGGCATCCAGGTGGTGCTCGCGCTGGAAGTCCGCCACGGCCTTCTTGGTGGCGGGGCCGAACTTGCCGTCAGTCTCCAGGCCCAGCAGCTTCTGGAGGTGCTTGACCGAGCCTCCCTCCATTCCCTGCTGCAGGTGCGCCTTGCCGGACTTCACGTCCGCCAGCGCGGGAGCGTCCTTCCACTTGGAGCCGTTGTCGAAGCCGTCCGAGTGGGTGGGCTTGGGCTTGGACAGGTGGTCCAGCGCCTTGTCGAGCGCCGCGTGCGTCTTGGGACCGACGACGCCGTCCGCCTCCAGGTGGTGCTTGGCCTGGAAGCGCTTCACCGCCGCTTCGGTCCTGGGACCGAAGTCGCCATCCACCTTGCCCACGTCGAAGCCGAGCTTCTCCAACTGCTTCTGCAGCTTGGTGACCGGGGCGCCGTGGCTGCCCTCCTTCAGGGTCGGCGCGGAGGGGCTCGGGCGCGGCTCATTGGGGCGCGACGGGCCCGAGGCTCCGTCGGTCTTGCCGCCGAAGTTCGGGGCCAGGGCCTGGGCGCGCGCCCACACGTCGTTGGAGTAGTCATTGCCCGTGGTGCCCACGTCCATGTTCTTGATGGTCTGGACGTTGCCGACACCCGAGTTGTAGGCCGCCACCGCGCCGCGCAATTGCTGCTCGGGCGGCCAGTCCGGGTGTCTGGCCTTGATCTGGTTCTGGTAGGACTTGAGGATGCCGGCGGCCTGGTCGATGTGCGCCGCGCTGAACGGCCCGCCCTTCAGGCTGTGGAAGCGCTTGTCCACCTGCATCAGGCCGAAGCCGTTGCCGTGGTCGCCGAAGCCGCGGCTGTCGAGCGCCGAGCCCCCGCGAGACTCACGCGAGGCGATGGCCGCCAGCAGCGCGGGGGGCAGGTTGTACTTCTTGCCCGCGGCGGCGAACTCGTCGGCGTACTTCTTGATCTTGGGCAGGTCCGTCTGCGCCATCTTGCGCGAGGCGGCGACTCCGCCCTGCAGCCCATCCTGCCGGGCGGTGGCCGAGGAGGCGCCGGTGGGCTGGTACTTGGAGAGGATGGCGTTCGGGTTCGAGGCCGCCGCGGAGGCGGTGGCGCGCGTCGCCTGGGTCTGAGACGCACGAACGGCAGAAGTCGTCGTCATGAGGCAAATTCCTTCCGGCGGGCCACGGGCGGCCGCTGCTCCAGATTCCTGGTTATCGAGAATCGGGGAGGGGAAGTTGCGAGGCCGGGTGCGGAAGGCGGAGGGCCTGGAACCCATGGATTCCAGGCCCTTCGGAGGCCAGGGGCGTTGACGAGGCCCGCAGTCCGTCAATCCTGGTCGCGTCGGGGATGGGCCTTGGCGACACGCAGGGCCCAGGCCTCCGCCGAGTCGAGCTCCGCCCGCGCGCTGGCATAGCGGTCGAGGCTCGCGTCGGTGCCATCGTGGGTGAAGATGGCATCGTGGAGCTCCTTCTGGGCCCGGGTGAGGCGGAGGCTCGTCTGCAACCACAGCCGGGACGCCATGGCCGGAGTGAGCTCCACCTGGGTCGGGTCCCAGGCCTCCAGCACCGCGAAGTCCGCCGACGTCAACTCCTCAATTCCTACCTGCTCGTGGGTCATGTGCATGGTCGGATGTTTGCCATGGCTGTCCGGGCAGGCATCTGACCTCCCGGGCAATGAGTCGGTAGGTGTTGAGCAATCGCTGACAGTTCCATCCTCTCCGAGGGCACTGCCTTCCCAGGGAATCCAAGTTCCGACGAGCCTGGAAACTTCAAGGCTTCCGAAGGGAGCCGCTCCTTCCTGTGCGCGCTGCGCCCGGCAGCCCTCCAACCACTTTCGAGAACCGAGTGAGCGTCGGTTCAGACAAACGCGCGCAACAGGCGTTCAACCCACCAAAGGGGAAACGGGTCCCCCACATTCAAGGGGTTGTTCATGAAGGTCAGCACGCTGTTTGCCTCGCTTTCGGTGGCCGCACTGGGCATGGGCTCTGCTCAGGCTGCGACCCTGACGTTCACGGTCCAGAACAAGATCACCACCACCACGATCACCAATAGCTATCTGAATGCGTGTGCCGCGATCATCCCGACTCTCGGCCCGGTGTCGGCCAACTCGACGTCTGTGGTGTACCAGACCAGTTGCGGCACCACGACGGCCGCCCACTTCGATTACACGAACGGCAGCAAGACCTGCCGCTTCAGCCTGAGCAGCATCTACACCCCGCCCAATCCGCTTACGGGCGCCTCTGCGTACTGGACGCCGAGTGGAACGGGCACCTCACGAGGCAGCACGTCCGCGATCTGCAAGGCGACCCTGACCTCCATTGGGACCAGCGGCAATTACACCTGGGCGCTGTCGATGCAGTGATGCGCTGGCGGCAGGGTCCACTGTGGGTGGCGCGCGAGGTTGGCCGGCGCGATGATGTCTCGAGCTGGCGAACCTGGAGGACCTGCCGATGGCGGTGGATCTGCGAATTGCCTCGTACAACATCCTGGCGGACGCCTACATCAAGCCCGAGTGGTTCCCGCACACGCCCGCGGACGTCCTCCGGCCGCAGAGGCGCGAGGAGGCACTGGCACGCCGGATTGCGGAGCTGGACGCGGACATCGTCTGCCTGCAGGAAGTGGAGCCCGACCGCTTCGCCGCGCTCCAGCGGGAGCTGGAGCCGCTCGGGTACACCGGCGTGCTGGCCCTGAAACAGCAGGGCCGGCCCGACGGCTGCGCGGTGTTCCACCGCCTGGAGCGTTGCCTCGGCCACCGGGCCCATTACTTCAGGGACCGACTGGAGGACGGGCGCATCTCGGGGCACCTGGCGCTGGTCGTGGACTTCGACGTCGGAGGGGACCGGCTGCGCGTGGCGTGCACGCACCTGCGCTGGGATCGGCCGGACAGGCCCGTGGAGCAGCACCAGGGGATGCAGGAGGCGACCGAGCTGCTCGAGGAGTTGGTCCAGAGGGACTCGGAGGCCCTGTGGGTCGTGTGCGGCGACTTCAACGCGCAGCCCGGGGAGCCGCTGGTCCGAGCGTTCGCGGAGGCCGGGCTGCGCGATGCCTATCAGGGGCGGCACCAGCCGACCTGCAACGCCAACGACAGAGCCAAGGCGATCGACTTCCTCTTCCACTCGCGTGCCTTGGAGGCGCAGCCGGTCCGGCTGCCGGAACTGGACGACCGGACGCCGATGCCGTCGGAGACCGAGCCCTCTGATCACCTGCCGATCGCCGCGCGGCTGCGGCGCGCCTGAGCCGCAGCAGCTGCCGCTTCGGCCCCTGGCGCGCCACGGCACCCAGCTCCGCGAAGCGCGCTACCCTCAGGGTATGCAGAGCTCGCCCGTCACCCGGGTGACGATGGTGTCGCCGTTGTCGAACTTGACGCCGCTCACGAAGAAGTAGCCCGTCGCGCCGGCGAACGCCCCCGTGCCATCCACGATTTGATGGTGGGCCGTCACGAAGCCGGCATTCGTGATGCCAGTCTCGCGCGCGACGAGGGTGCCCTCCTTGAGGGTGTAGTGGAAGAAGCCGTTGTAGCTGACCCATCCCGGCGAGCCCGGCGTCAAGGCGCGCACCTCCTCGCCCTGGAAGTGCGTCACGCCGCGCAGGCCGTGATTCCCTTCCACCTCACCCAGGAAGCACGACCTCGCCGGGTTGAGGCACCCCTGCGTGGACTTGTGCTCCACCAGGTCCGCGTGGAACTCCTTGCATCCGCCCGCCCGCGCCGTGGGCGCGTAAGCGAGAACGTAAACCGGGACCACCACCGCCAGGGCCTTCATGACACTCGCTACCCGCATGGGGATACCTCTCCAGTCGTTGAATGGGCGCTGCTTCCTCGGACGCCCCGCGAGGAGGAGTGGGCTGCTCGTACGCCATCCCCGCGAGGTGCGCCCCTCAACATGCGCGCCGTGCGCCGCGGATGACGCGACTTTGCAGTGAGCCGGCGGCGGAGCACGGCGAAGCGGCCTGGCGCGGGTCCGAGCCGGGGGGCTCTCGGGGGCCGTTGAACCGCGGCGTTCGCGCGCCGCACCACGGGGTGCTGTTGCCCCTCCCGTCGCGCGGCGGGACGCACCCGTTGGGACTAGAGTGCGGCTGACCCGAGAACCCTCATGCCCATGCTCTCTTCCCCCGTGGTCATCTCTCGCTGGCGTGCAGCGGCGCTCATCTTCTCTGCGTGGACGCTCGTGGGTTGTGTGGCGGTCGCCGGGGGCGTAGCGGCCGCGCTCTCCACCGGCAGGCCCCTGCCCAGCACCTTCTTCTTCTTCAGCAACATCCTGGGGATGTGGCTATGGGCGCTCTATACGCCCCTCATCTTCACCCTGTGCGAGCGCTACCCTCTCGACGGGCCGGCATGGCGCCGCGGCGTGGGCGCGCACGCGGCCCTGTTCCTGGTCCTGTGGAGCCTCGAGTTCGCCTTCGGCTCGGTGCTGGACCTGTTCGTCGAGCACCCGCAGCGCCCGGTGCTGCACTACTTCTTCAGTGCGCTGATCTACTGTCTCTTCTGCTACCTGGGCGCTCTCGCCGTGGGCCACGCACTGCGCTTCCACCGGCTCTACCTGGAGCGCGCCGTGCGGGCTTCCGAGCTGGAGTCACAGCTGCTGCGTTCCCAGCTGCTGGCCCTGCAGATGCAGCTGCGCCCCCACTTCCTCTTCAACGCCCTACACACCGTGTCCGGGCTCGTACGGACCGACGACAAGGAGGGGGCGCTTCGGGTGGTCGCGGGTCTGGCGGATCTGCTGCGGGCGGTGCTGCGCGGCGACGCGAACCAGCAGGTCCCCCTTCGCCAGGAGGTCGAGCTGGTCGAGCGCTACCTGGGCATCGAACAACTGCGATTCCAGGAGCGGCTCCACACGGAGCTCCAGGTAGACCCGGAGGTCCTCGAGGCGCTCGTCCCCCAGTTGCTGCTGCAGCCGCTCGTGGAGAATGCCGTGCGCCATGGGACGTGCGTCCAGGAGGGCGAGGGGCGGGTGTTCGTCCACATCCGGCGGGAGGCGGAGATGTTGTGCCTCTCGGTGGAGGACTCGGGGGCGGGGAGCGCACCCGGCGGGGCGCATGACGCGCCTGGCTGGCCGGAGGGAGCCGAGTCTGGAGGAATTGGCCTCGCCAATACTCGAGCCCGCCTGCGTCATCTGTACGGGGAGCGTCACCGGTTGTCACTCAGACGGACCGAAGACGGCGGCACGGTCGCCGAGGTGGCCATTCCCTTCCTGCGCGCGGAAAGGGCCTCATGAGCACGCCGCTGCTCTCGGAGCGCATCCGCACCCTCGTCGTGGACGATGAGCACCTCGCCCGCAAGAGCCTCCGGTTGCTGCTGTCGGCGGACCCGGACATCGAGGTGGTGGGCGAGTGCGCGACGGGGCGCAAGGCGATCCAGGCGCTCCAGCAGGGCCCCGTGGACCTCCTCTTCCTGGACATCCAGATGCCGGGCGTGGACGGGTTCGAGGTGCTCCAGGCCGCGGGGCCGGGTGCAGCGTCCGCCGTGGTGTTCGTGACGGCCTTCGACACCCATGCGCTCCGGGCCTTCGACGTGGGCGCCATCCATTACCTGCTCAAGCCCTTCGACGACGCGCGCTTCGCCAGCGTCCTCGCACGCGCGAAGGCGCACGTCAGCGGGCTCCGGGTCCAGGGGATGGCACGCAAGCTGGGTGAGCTGTGCGCGGCCGTGGCCCCCGCTCCCGCCGCGCCGCCCGCCCTGGCCCCCACGTACCTCGAGCGGCTCGCGGTGAAGGAGGCGGGGAGGGTGCTCCTGGTTCCCGTCGAGCAGATCGACTGGGCCGAGGCCGAGGACTACTACGTCCAGGTCCACGTGGGCGGCCGGGCGCACCTCCTGCGTCAGTCGCTGCGTGAGCTGGAGGCGCAGTTGGACCCTCGCCGCTTCCTGCGCATCCACCGCTCGACGCTCGTCAACCTGGAGCGGGTCAAGGAGCTGCAGCCCCTCTTCCACGGCGAGTTCTGGGTGCTGCTCCACGATGGACGCCGCCTCAAGCTGAGCCGCAGCTATCGCGACCGGCTCGACCAGGTGCTCTCCGTACGCCGAGGACGTGAGCCACCTCTTGAATGAAGAAAGTGGGAGCCGGCTGCTAGGGTGTACGCCTTTACAGGAGATACACCATTGCATTCACCCAAGAGGCATGAGGCGGGCGCTGTCTCACGGTGGCGCTCGAGCGTGGGCTGGGCGGTGGCGGTGTTGCTCACGGCGGTACCCGCCGCGGCGCGGGCGCCCGACGCAGTGTCCGGCGCGGCCAGGCCGGCTTCCGTGGTGCGGGCGCTGGGGCTGACGGCGATGCAGTATGGCCAGCAGTTCGTCGTCACCTGCGAGGATGATGACCCGTCGCCCTTCTTCTATCCGGGTCCCGGTTGTGCCCGGGTGGAGGGGATGAGCTTCGACATCCACCGGGACAACTGGTCGTCCAACTACCTCAACTACGACGACCCGCAGGACCCCTCCAACGCGGGACTGCTCACCCGTCAGGGATACATCTCCCTCCAGCTCGCGGACCCCACCGCCTACAAGGCCCTGGCGCTGCTCAAGGCCTACCAGGCGACCGGCAGGACTGCGTTCCTCCAGCGCTTCCGGCACGCCTTCCTGCGGCAGATTCTCGACAAGCAGCTCCCCAGCACGGCCCTGGGGCTGGGCGCGGTGCAGACCTTCCAGGCGTCCTATTTCCCGGACCCACAGCAGGACGTCACGCTGGACGCGACGGGGGCCTTCGCCAACTCCGCCACGCTGGCGGGCGGGGTGGATGGCGTGCTCGGCACCGCCGATGACGTGCTCACCTGGATGTGGAACGGCCACGCCGGCTTCAACTTCGCCGCGCTCGCGGAGGTCCTCGCCACCTATGCGCAACTGACGGGAGACACGCAGGTCCTGCCCGCCGTCGAGCGGGCCGGGCGCTTCCTGCTGCGGCTGGAGCGGCGCACCCCCACGGGTGAGCCGGAGGGAAGCTGGGCCTACGGCGTCGCGCCGGCCAACGGGTTCCCGAACCGGATGACCACCGGCATCATCGGGGTGACGCTGCTGAAGCTGTCCACGCTGCCGTCGCTGCCCGGGGCCGCCGACTTCCGGGCGGGGGCTCTGCGCGCGGCCACCTGGCTGCGGCAACAGCCTGCTGCCGGGGTGGACCCGGTCTCCACCGGTGCCGAGCTCCGGCTCCTCCTCGCGGCAGGCGAGCAGACCGCGGCCGTCGCCGCGGCGGACGCGCTGCTGGCCCGCATGACGACGCCCGCATGGTTCCCCTGGGGAGACCCCCGTTTCGAGGATGACCTGCATGCGCTGGGAGGCATCGCCAGCCCCTGGGGCACGGGAAGCCTCCAGTCGCCCTGGTTCGCCACCTACAACGTCGCCGGCCTGCTGGAGCTGGGCCGGGCCACCGGAAGCGCCCGCTACACCCTTGCCGCCACGCTGCTCGTCGGCTGGCTCGCCGACAAGATGGCCGTGGCCCGGCGCGACGAGGATGTCGTGCACGTGCAGGACCTGCGCGGCGGACTCGTGCGCATCCACGGAGGAAGCTGGTGGGGCCTGGTTCCCGAGACGTATGAGCCGAACACCGGCACCTACGTGGACTGGAGCGGCGCAGAGCTGCGGACGGTGCCGGGCCTCGTGCTCGACTGGGTGGCCGCGCCAGAGGTCGACCTCTCGCAGCGGTCCACCTCCTGGATGGAGGCTCGGCTCGGACTGGACTTCGAGCGGCTGCTCCACGACCGCGTGCGCGGCGACGCGTACTACGCCCACATCAGCCAGGTGTACCCGTGGAACGGCTGGACGTTCGTGCCGCGGAACCTGGGCGAGGTGAGCCCGTCCATCAACCCACTGCTGGCCGACGACGCCGCGCTGGCGCTGCTCGACTACGTCGTGCTCACCCCTTGACGTCGATGCGGGAGCGCCAGCTCCCCCACAGCGGAGGGGTGCCCGGGTAGCGGTCCTCGGACTCGGGCACCCCCAGGTGCTCCCTCAACGCGCGCCGGCCGAGGAAGGTATTGGCGTGGTAGGCGAGCGCCTCCACCGGGTACCTCGACGCGGCGCCCTGGGGGCACGCCCACCGGGCATGGCACGTGCTGGCGCACTGCATGGATTCGGCGTGGAAGGTGCTGCACCGGTCCACGTCCCAGGTGCCCCCGGGGAAGGCCCCGCCGGGACAGGCGGAGACGCACGGCGCCGGGCAGCCGGAGCAGAGGTCCGGCCCCCCCGGCGCGCTGGCGGGCAGCACCGCGTCCACGAAGCAGGCGGCCCGCAGGCCCACCCACGGTCCGTGCTCCGGATGCATCAGCAACCGGAGCCGGCTGTCGGTCCCCAACCCGGCGAGGTACCCGAGGAGCCGGAAGTCCACCTGGAAGGGCGCATCGGACGCCGCGAAGTACCACCGGCGCGAAGTGTCCCCCAGGACCGCGTCCGCCCGTTGCACCTCTCGATGCACGAAGGCCTCCAGCGGGTGGGGCTCGTGCGTGAGGCGGCGGGTGTCTCTCTCGAGGTCCGCCAGGAAGGCCCGCCACAGCGCCGGGCCCCCGTTGCCCACCACGACGATGGAGCGGGCTCCCGGCATCAACGCATGGGACTGGCGGGCCGGTCCTACCCGAGCGTCATATCCGGCGAGGTCCGCCACGCCGAGCAGGTTCAGGCCCGAGTCATGAAGCCGGGCGCGCAGCGCATCCAGGAGGGACATGAGTCTCGGGATGATGGCATGTCGACGGCCGGAGCGCGTCACCTCACCCGAGCTCGAGGAGCAGCCTGCCAGCGCGATCTCCGACCATCATGGACGCCGCATTGGTGTTCCCCGAGGGGACGGTGGGCATGATGGCGCCGCTCGCCAGCCGCAGCCCCTGGACTCCCTTGACCCGGAGCAGGGGATCCACCACCGCCAGGTCGTCCGTGCCCATCCGGCACGTCCCCACGGAATGGAAGTCGCTCTCGGAGTACTTCCGGATTGCCTCCTGGAGCTTCGCATCCGTGGAAACCTCTGGCCCTGGCGTGTGCTCCACGTCCTCCAACCAGTCGCGCAGCCCGGGCGCTCCGAGCAACTGCCGGATGGCCTTGTAGCCCTCGAGCTGGTTGGCCATGTCCTCGGGCGTGCCCAGGAAGTTCGGATCAATGAGCGGGGCGTCCTGGAAGTCCGCCGAGCGCAGCTTCACGCTCCCGCGGCTTGTCGGGTGCAGATTGATGAGCCCCAACGCCACCGCTTCGGAGGGGTAGGAAGCCCAGCCATACCGCATGTAATACGCCTGGACCTGGAACTTCGGCATGCCTGACCGCGGGCCTTCCCCGAAGAAGACGCTCACGTCCATGGTGGTGACATGCGATGCCGGCTCCGGCTGCCGCAGCTTCCTCACCGCCACCGAGATGAGGTGGTCGTGCAGGTTCCTTCCCACGCCCGGCACCGCCGCCACCACCGGGATGCCATGGGGCGACAGCTCCGCCGGATCGCCAATCCCCGAGAGCATCAGCAACTGCGGCGTCTGAATGGTGCCCGCGCAGACGATGACCTCGCGCGAAGCCTTCAGCGTCTGCTCCACTCCATCCTGGTCCAGGACCACCCCTTCGGCCTTGTTGCCGCGCACGGCGATGCGCTTCACGTGGGCACCCATGAGAATGCTCAGCCGGGGGTCGCCGACACTCGGCGCCAGGAGGGAGGAGAAGGCATCCAGGCGCCGGCCGTCCTCCGTCACGTTCAACCAGGTGTAACCCACGCCGAGCTGCTGCTCGCCGTTGGGGTCCGGGTTGAACGGATGGCCAAGGTTCGCGAACGCCTGGACCATGGCCTGGGACAGCGCACCGCGGGCCGTCAGCGCCGAGGTCGGCTGGAGCGCCGCACGCACCTGCTGGAAGGAGGGCTGCACACCGTTGAAATCCCAGCCGGAGCACCCCGAGGCGGCCCAGCCGTCGAAGTCGCCCTTGTTGCCATGCACCCAGACCATGCCGTTGATGGAGCTGCTTCCGCCCACCACCTTGCCGCTGGAGTAGGACTGCTGCTTGTCCATCAGCTCTCGCTGGGGCACGGACTTGTAGCCCCAATCCACCTCGGAGTCGGGCAGCGTCAGCTTCCAGGCCTGGGTGAAGTCGCGGACCTCCTCGCGGTCGTTCGAGCCTCCCGCCTCGATCAGCAGGATGCGTGCCTTGGAGCCCGCAAGCAGCCTGGCCGCGAGCGTGCAGCCCGCCGAGCCCGCCCCCACGATGATGTAGTCATATTCCGAGGTGGGCGCCGAGCAGCTGAACAGTGTCTGGGTTCCCACGGCCGTGGCCGTCAGGCCGAGCAGCGTCAGGAATCCACGGCGGGAGAGCCTCCCGGCCTGGAGCTGTTGGAGGAGCTGCGTCTTGCCAGGCGGTGGGGAGGAGGTCTTCTTCGTCATGCGGGCAAACTCGCTGTGAGGGGAGACCTGGAGTCAGGGTGCGGCAGCTACTTCACCATCTTCGCCAGGCGGAGCAGGTCACTGCCGAAGGAGACCCCCTCCTCCGCGCTGGCCTGCGGATTGATGAGGATGGTGTTCTTGTCCCCGGAGAGGACAATCCCCAGCGAGAGCCCCCGCTCGACCAGGGCAGCGGAACCCGTGATGGTGAGCACCTTCGCCGAGCGGCTGATGGCCTTGAGCGCGTCGACCTCGGCCTCGAGCCCTTCGCACACGAAGAGCGCGTCGAGCCCTTGTGTCGCGACGGCGCCCTTGAGGGACGCCGCATCGGTGTAGGCCAGCCTCACGACCTGGAGGGGCATTCCCTGGACCTTGAGCGCCCCCAGCCGGGTCAGGGCCTCCGTCCATTTCCTGGAGCTGTCGACAGAGCCGGAGTGTCCCTCCTTGAAGAGCACCGCCACGGCCAGCGAGCCACCCGCGCGTTTGCCGAGGTTGTTGTCGTAGGCAAGGGCCCGGAGGGTGATGACGGCCTGCCGGTCCACGAGGGGGTCCGCTCCGGCGCGGCCGCTCGCCAGGAGGAGCCCCAGGGGTAGCAGGACCCAGCCGGAAGCAAGATGGCGCAAGCGGGGACGGCCAGGATTCGAGGGAGTCATCGCGTTTCTGTCCGGAGCAGAGGAGAAGAAGTCAGATGCGGTAGTGATTGGCGACGTCGAGCACGGCCTTCGAGACGTCCTGGACGACCGTGATGGCATTCGCCATGGATTCGAGTCGGGCAACGGTCTGGGCCATCTGACGTCCGAGGTCGTCAATGGCCGAGAAGATGTGGGTGATGCCGGTGTTCTGCTGGGAGACCGCGCTGGCGATCTGCTCGACCGCCTCGCGGTTGGCCTTCACGATGCGCGTCAGCTCCTGGAAGTTCTCGCCCGAGGACTGGACGCTCTCGAGCCCCTGCGCCACCTGGGCCGAACCGCTCTCGGTGATGGAGACCGCGGCGCGGATGGACTCGATGATGCCACCGAGGAGCTTGCGGACCTCCACGGTGCGCTGGATGGACTGGTCCGCGAGGCTGCGCACCTCCCGCGCGACCACCCCGAAGCCCTTGCCGTGCACACCGGCTCGCGCGGCTTCAATCGAAGCGTTGAGCGCGAGCATGTTCGACTGGTCCGCCAGGTCCTTCACCGTGGAGGTGATGTTGCCAATTCGCTGCGCGTGCGTGTCCAGGCTCGCGATGCGCTCGGCAATCTGCTCCACCTGCTTGCGAATGTGGCTCAACCCCTGGAGGCTCTTTTCGATGCTGCTCTCCCCGGACGTCCCGATGGACTCCGCCCGAGCGGCGACCCCGAGCACCGCCTCGGCGCGTTGCGTCGCCAGGTCCGCGGTCAGGCGCAGCTCCTGCGCCGAAGCCTGCGTGCCCTGGATGGCGCGTGCCTGGTCTCGCACCATGCCCTCCTGCTCCTGCGACACCACCTTCAGCGCGGCGGTGTGATCGGAGAGCCGGTGCGCGGACTCCTGGAGGGTCCGTGTGGCGCGGCGGAGCTGGGTGAGCATCACCGCGAACGAGCCGGCGAGCTGCTCGAGCTCGTCGGAGGTGGAGCGCTGCTTGAGAGAGGAGACGTAGGCGCTCGCCTGACGCTCGACCGCGTCGGCGCCGCCGAGCGCCTGCTCGGCGGTGACGAGGTCCCCCTGGGAGATATGCTGGGCCACCGCGCGGAGCCGCTCCACCGGGCGCACCACCCGGGTGCCCACCAGGAAGGTCAACCCGAGCCCCACGAGGAACACCAGCCCGGAGACGAGTCCCACGACGAGCAGGTTGCTGCGACGCTGGGCGTGGAGCTCCTGGAGGCTGAAGCCGAGCACCAGTTGTCCGCGGGCGCCGGTGCGGCTGCTCACGGCCATGGCCACGTGGAGGTCACGCTCGGAGGAGGAGACCTGGGGCTGGTTGTCGGACGCCCGGGGCAGGGAGGCCGGCTCGGGCGCAGCCTCGGGCTTCCACGACGCCATCCGGCTGCCATCCTCGCGGAGGACGAGCGCGTACACCGCTCCCGGCGTGCCCGCCAGACCGCTCACCAGCTCCTCCGCGCGCGCCACGTCGTCGAAGTCGAGCGCGGGGGCCACGGCGGCAGACAGCACCGTGGCGATGCCCACGGCCCGCTGCTCCACGGAGGCCCGCGCGAGCGAGTCGAGCCGCGACGGGAAGAACGCCAGGAGAAACAACGCAATCGCAGCCAGAAGCGCCGCCTCCAGTGCGACGAATTTGACGCGGAGTGACTGCTGCTGGAGGAACTTCCACGGTGCCGCGCGCCTAGTCATAGTTGAATGACAACTCCAGCATCGCCGTGCGCGGGTCCTGGGGGGTGTTGAGGAACTCCAGCGGGCCGCCGGCACCCGGCATGTAATACCTGGCATCCAGCAGGTTGCGGACGTCCAGGGCCAGGGAGAGCCCGTCGACGAAGAGGTCATCCGCTCGAAGCGCGGCATCGACGACCGCGTAGGCGGGCGCTGTCAGCCGGTGGGAGGGCTCCGCCGGGTTGCGCAGGGTCTGGGTGGACCGCGAGGCCCAGCGAAACCGAGGGGTGAAGCTGAAGGCGCCGCGCTTCAGGGTGATGCCTCCCTTCACCTTGTAGGGCGCGTTGAAGGACATCTCGGTCCATCCATCCTCGGGCTTGTCGAAGGTCCTTCCCTGGGAGAGGCTGAAGGAACCCCACGGCTCGATTTCCGTGGCCCCCAACTGCACCCGGTAGCGGAGCGAAACGCTTCCGCCGTAGAGCCTGGCCCGGCCCTCGCTCCGGAACTCCTCGTAGGACAGGACGTCCGCACCCGCGAACTCGGTGGAGCTTTCGACCGTGCGCGCGACGGTGATTCCATTCACTGCGCTGAAGTAGCCATCGAGCTCGACGAGCAGGTCCTTGGCCATCAGCAGCGAGTAGTCGAACTCCAGCGTGCGCGCCTTCATGGGGTCCAGGTCGGGGTTGGGGACATGGAACCAGTAGGCGAAGGGCCGGCCGGTGCTGGCATCGTTTCCCGCGAACGAGCCCCAGAAGGCGTATTGGTACGCTGGCGGCGGCGCGAGGAAGGCCTCGCCGTAGAGCAGCTTCGCGGTGTTTCCCGACGTGAACTGGTAGACGACCCCCGCGCGCGGGTTGAAGGTGTTGCCATACCGGGTGTCGTGGTCGAAGCGCATGCCCGCCGTGACGGCCAGGCTGCTCGTGAGCTGTGCCTGGGTCTGCAGGTAGCTGCCGAGCGTCTGATAGTTGAGCTCGTAGTTCGGGAAGGGGATGGACGTTCCGAAGATGGTCTGCCCCTGCGCCCCCGAGGGCAGGTCCTCGTCGAACGGGGTGGAGAGGGCGCCCGTCTCGGGAAGCGCGTGGATGTAGGCCCAGGACACTCCCGCCACGACGTCGATGTCGGGGGTCAGTGGGTAGGCCAGTTGTTCCCTGACGCTGAAGGACGTGTTCCTCGAATACTTGTACTGCGGCAGCCCCCCCGAGTACGCGTTGTTGTACGAGAACGACGGTGGCTTGGTGAAGATGGCGTAGTTGATCTCCGAGCTGGACTCGAGCTTCGGGAGGAACTCCTTGCGATAGGTCAGATAGAAGGTCTGCCACCGGTGCGGGGCCTCCGCGCCGTAGACGGTGAACTCCGGTCTCACGCCCACGGACGTGAGCTGGGTGAACTGCCGCACGTCGTAGCCGGCCGTCAGCTCCTTATCCAGCGTCAGCCGGGCGGAGATGGAGTAGCTCGACACCTTGTTGCTGAAGCGGTTGTTCGGAATCGAAGCCAGGACGTTTCCGGAGAAGGGGTCCCGCAGCTCGCCGATGCCCTGGAAGTCTTCCCGATAGGCACTCGCGAGGTTCGGGGCATCCGAGTCGTGTTTGTGGGCCGCGAGGCTCAGCCGGACGTGCTCGCCAATCTTCGTGAACGCCTTGGCGGCGCCGTAGCGCGTGTCGGCGCTCCCGTACGAGACCGAGGCCCCGACGCCGTTGCTGGCTTCCTCTCGCCTGCTGACGATGTTGATGACGCCGACCAGCGCGTCGGCGCCGTACAGCGCGGACGCAGGACCGTAGATGACCTCCACGCGCTCGGTGTCGAAGAGCGGGTAGTTGTCCTCGACGGGGGCCTCGTCGCCCGTCATCGCGTTGATTCGGACGCCGTCGACCAGGACCAGGAAACGATTGTTCCCCACCAGGCCGCGGACGGAGACCGCGCTCCGGGTCACCGATGAGTAGTTGGTGAAGACATCCACCTCCGGCATGTCCTGCAGGAGGTCTCGCAGGTTGACGTAGCGGCGCTGCAGAATCTGGCTGCGTGTGACGACGACCGAGCGCGCCGGAGCCCAGAGCAGCGGCTGGATGCGGCGCGTGACGGTGTCCACCTCGAGGTTGAGGAGTTCCTCGAGCGAGAGGTCGTCAATCTGGGTTGCCGACTCCGCATGAGCGACCACCGGGCAGGCGAGCAGCGCGGCTCCCAGGGACCAGGCAGCGACGTTGTTCCGGGTGGGGGGACGAGAACGCATTGCAGGGGATGTCCTTTCCTGAAGACAGACATGTTGCAAGTGATGGACCGTGAATGTTTCAGCGTGTGGGCTCCTCCTGCATGTGTGGGTTGGTTGGGAGTCCCTCATCCCAGATGCTGCGCCCGCCCGCTTGCGGGGTGGCCACCATGCATGGGGCATGACCGGTCTCAACCGGACGCACGTGGCTCCTCCTGGAACCCCTGACCGCGCTGGGCGCGTGTACTTCGTGTGTGAGTCATTTCCAGTGGGTGGGGTGCGTTTGACCGTGCCGGGGGTGTGTATCAACGGCCAGCACCCATCGGTCGGTGAGCCTGTCACCTCGCTGCCGCACCGCGGTTTTCGGAGCAGAGCAGACGTCTGCCCCCCTCTACCGCATCCGACCGGCGAGGCCCGCGGGGCCACGGCTGCAGGCGTCTTTGCGGAGGGGGGGCCCCGTGCCGACGATTACCCTGTGATGGAAGAGGGCGCACTTCAAGTGGCCCGGCCACTGCACTTGGGCGCCGGCTACGTCGTCATACGGGCGGACAGGGATGGGCACCCTGTCATCGTGAAATCTGTCCGGCCGGAGCAGGACGCCCCGAGGGCCGAGGCACTCTTGCGCCATGAGTATGCACTGCTCACCGCGCTGGACGTGCCCGGAGTCGTCAAGCCGCTGGCCTTGGAGACAAGCGACGGAAGGCCGGCGCTCGTCCTGGAGGACGCCGGGCCCTCCAGTCTCCAGGACACGCTTCGTGGACGGCGCCTCGAGGTGGACGCCTTTCTCGACCTGGCGGTGCAGATGGCCGCCATCGTCGCAGCCGTCCATGGACACAACGTCATTCACCGGGACCTCTGCCCGGCGAACTTCGTCCTCGGCGAGGGGACGCACCTCACCCTCGTCGACTTCGAGCTGGCCACCACGCTCACCGGCCTCTCCCAGGGGGCGGGTGTGTCCGGAGAGCTCGAGGCAACGCTTCCCTATCTGGCACCCGAGCAAACAGGGCGGATGAAGCGTCTGGTGGACCACCGCGCGGACCTCTACTCCCTGGGCGCCACCTTCTACGAGATGCTGGTGGGAGCCGCTCCCTTCCCTTCGGAGGACCCGCTGGAAATCGTCCATGCCCACCTGGCCCGGATTCCAGTTGCGCCCGCCGAGGCGAATCCCCGAGTCCCCGGGGTGCTCTCCGACATGGTCCTCAAGCTGTTGGCCAAGATGCCCGAGTGGCGCTACCAGACGGCCGAGGCGCTCCATGCGGACCTCGTGGAGGTGCAGCAGCAATGGCGGGCTTCGGGCAGGGTGGAGCCATTCGAGCTCGCCCGCCTCGACAAGCGCGAGCTTGCTCTCGGGGCCAGGCTGTACGGCCGGGAGCGAGAGCTCGCCGAGCTGACAGGCGCATACGCGCGCTGCGTGGCGGGCGCCAGGGAACTCCTCGTTGTCGAGGGGAGGGCGGGCATTGGCAAGTCGGCGCTCGTGCGGGAAATACGCTCCCTGGCCGAAGCCAGGGGACGCTTCCTCTCCGGGAAGTATGACCAGCTGCGGGGGGACGTTCCCCTGGCCCCGTTCGTCAAGGCGTTCCGGGGGCTCGCGCTCGAGCTCCTCGGCGAGTCGGAGCCGGTTGCCACGGCGTGGCGGCAGCGAATCCAGGAGGCCGTCTCCCCGAATGGCCGTGTCCTCACCGAGCTCGTCCCCGAGCTCGAGCAGTTCCTCGGTGGTCAGCCACCCCTCCCACCGCTCGGCCCCGCTGAAACCGAAAGCCGCACCCACCTCGTCTTCTCGTCCTTCATGCGGGCGCTGACCGCGTCCGAGCACCCACTCCTGCTCTTCCTCGATGACATGCAGTGGGTGGATTCGGGCTCGCTCAAGCTGCTGCGCGTGCTCGTGTCGGATTCCGACATCCGCCATCTTCTCGTCCTCGTGGCCTGGCGCAGTGAGGAGGTGGGCCCGGCGCATCCGGCAGCGCAGGCCATCCAGGCCATCCGGGAAGCAGGCATCACGGTCCATGCGCTGGAGGTCGGCCCGCTCCAGGCCGGCGCGGTGACGGCGCTGCTCTGTGATGTGCTCCACTCCTCACCGGATCGCGTCCGCCCCCTCGGCGCCCTCCTCGTCGAGAAGACCGCCGGAAACCCCTTCTTCCTCCAACGCTTCCTCCGGTTCCTCCAGACAGCAGGACTCCTGGTCTTCGACATTGGAGCCGGCGTGTGGACCTGGGACCTTCCCCGGATTGCAGAGGCCCCGGTCCCCGAGAATGTGGTGGACCTCCTGGTGGCCTCCATCCGGCGCCTCCCGGACGCAACCCAGGAGGCGCTGACGGTGGCCGCCTGCCTTGGAAGTCAGTTCGACGTCGGGCTGCTGGCCAGGGTGCGGGCGCAACGCCCCGAAGATGCCGCCCGGCCGCTCTGGCTGGCCATCCGCGAAGGCCTGCTGGCTCCGGTGGGCCTGGCGGCCCGCCGGGAGCAGCCAGCCCATGCAGCCACGGGCCCTTCGGCCTCGTACCGCTTCGCGCACGACCGCGTCCAGCAGGCGGCCTACTCTCTTCTCTCCGACGACAGAAGGAAGGCCCTGCACCTCGAGATAGGGCGAAGCCTGCTGGAGGGCCTCTCCGAGCGCTCCGAGCGTCTCTTCGAGGCGGTCGACCAGCTGAACCGGGGCGCCAGCCTCCTGCGCGAGGACACGGAGCGGTTGCGGCTGGCCGAGCTCAACGAGAGGGCCGCGCGCAAGGCCAAGGCCTCCTCGGCTTATGAGGCCGCGCTCGCATACTTGCGGCACGCGCTCTGCCTCCTCCCCGTGGATGCCTGGCACTCCCAGCATGAGCTCTCGTTCCGCCTGCACCGGGACGCGGCGGAGCTGGCCTTTCGCGTCGCGACCCCCGAGGACGCCGAGGCGCTCGTCGAGGCCGCGCTCCTGCATGCGCAGTCACGCCTCGAGAAGGTGGCTCTCCATGTCGTCCGCGTGGTTGCCTACAGCCTGCGCGCGGACTTCTCGCGGGCGCTCCACTGGGGGAATGAGGGCCTGCGTCTCTTCGGCATGGAGCTCCCCGAACGGGACTTCGATGAAGCCATCCGAGCGGCGTTCGCGGCCGTCGAGGAGCGCCTCGGGGGGCGCACGCCGGATGCGCTGCTCGACGCCCCGTGGGTGCACGGCGCGGAACCTGCGGCCTTGCAGCAGCTCCTCGCGGACATGATTTCCGCCGCGATTCTCTCCGACCCGAAGCTCTACACCGTCCTCGTGCTCTGGGCGGTCCGCTGCTCGCTGGAGCAGGGGCACTCGGTCATCTCCGCGCAGATGTATGCCGAATACGGCCAGATCCTCGCCAGGGCTCGAGGCGAGTATGCGAAGGCCCATGCCTTTGGCCGAATGGGTGTCGAGCTGAGCCGGAGGTTCGGGAACCGCGCGCTGGAGACCCGGACGCTCTTCGTGTTCGCCGTCTCCATGAACTCCTGGCGGGCACCGCTCCGCTCCAGCGTGCCACTCCTGCGTACGGCGATGGCGAAGGGGCTCGAGTCGGGGGAGTTTCAGTTCACGTCATACTGCCATCTGTTCTTGACCTGGACGCTCCTGGCGCAAGGGACGGGGCTGGACCGCATCCTCTCGGTGGTGGACGAGGGCATGGCGTACAGCCGCAGAACCGGCATCCGATTGGTGAGCGAACACCTGCTCGGCTCCCGCCAGGCGATTCGCTGCCTCAAGGGTTGGACCTCGAGGCCTCGCTGCTTCGACGATGCCGAGTTCGACGAAGCGGAATTTCTCGCCTCGGTCGAGCTGAATCCGACGGTCCGCTGCATCTATGCGACCTTGCGCCTTCAGGCTTCGTATCTCCTCGGTGACGCTTCCCATGCCCTCCAGATGTCAGAGGCCGCGGCGAAGTGGATTGAGCTCGTACGGAGCTGGGTGCATGAATTCGAGCACTGCTTCTACACCGCCCTGACGCTGGCGGCGCTGGCGGGCGGAGCTTCCCCGGACGAGAAGGCCGCCGCGTTGGCCCGGATGGCGCCGCTGGAGCAGAGGCTCCACACCTGGGCCGAAAATTGCCCGGAGAACTTCCGCCACAAGCACCACCTCGTCGCGGCGGAGCGGGCGCGGCTGGAAGGCAAGCCTCTGGAGGCCGAAGACCTCTACCACCAGGCCATGGAGGGTGCGCACCGGGAGGGCTTCCTTCAGGACGAGGCCCTCGCCAACGAGCTGTGTGGCCGCTTCTACCTGGCCCGAGCTCAGCCGTACGTCGCCAGCCGCTACCTCGCGGAAGCCCTCGACGCCTACACCCGGTGGGGGGCGACGGCCAAGGTCCACCTGCTCGAGGAGGAGCACGCCCAGCTCGTGGTTCCAGGCGTGCCTCGCTGGAGGACTCCGGTCACACCGGGAGGCAGGGAGGTGGGCCTCGACGTGCTCACCCTGCTGAAGGCCGCCGAGACGCTCTCCGGCGAGGTGGTCCTCGGGCGCCTCCTCGAGAAGCTCATGAGGATATGTCTCGAGTCGGCTGGCGCGGAGCGGGGCCTCCTCGTCCTCGAGGAAGAGGGCGCGCCCGTGGTGCGGGCGGTGGTGTCCGCCACCGGAGAGGTTTCCCGGGTCCAGGTACCGCTGAGGGCGCAGCCACGGCTTCCGGTTTCCGTCGTCGAAGCCGTCTGGCGCACGGGCAGGGCCGTCGTCCTGGGCAACGCTGCTCAGGAGGGGGCATTCGTCTCGGACTCCGACGTGGCCGAGCGGGCCCTCAAGTCCGTCCTGGCCGTGCCCATCCACCGGCAGGCGCGGCGCGTGGGCGTCATCTACCTCGAGAACAATCTGGCCACCGACGCCTTCACGTCAGAGCGGGTGCGTGTCTTCGAGCTGCTCTCGTCGCACATCGCCGTCTCCCTGGAGAACAGTCTTCTCTTCGAGGAGAGGAGGCGCGCCGAGGCGACGGTGCGCTTCCTCGCCGAAGCGAGCGCCATCCTGGCCGAGTCGCTGGGCTTCGAAGCGACCCTGGCCAAGGTGGCGCGCCTGGCTGTCCCTTTCTTCGCCGACTGGTGCGTCATCGACGTGGTGGAGAATGGCGTTGTCACGCGGGTGGCGGGCTTCCACGCGGATGCGGCGAGGGAGGGAGTCCTGCGCGAGCTCGCCGCGCGCTATCCCCCTGGCTGGGACTCGCCGCAGCCGGCAGGACAGGCGTTGAGGACGGGAGAGCCAATTCTCCTGCCGGAGCTCCCGGACACGCTCCTGGAGACCACCGTTCGGGACGCAAGGCACGCGGAGCTCATCCGCGCGCTCGGCACGCATACGGCGATTGCGGTGCCCCTCGCCGCCCATGGGCGGACTCTCGGGGCGATGACCTTCGGTTCCGCGAAGGCCGGCCGCCGCTATGGCCAGGCGGACGTGACGCTGGCCCAGGAGCTCGCCCGCCGGGCCGCCCTGGCCCTCGACAACGCCCGTCTCTATCGGGAGTCACAGGAGGCCGTCCGGCAGCGCGACGACTTCCTCACCGTTGCCACGCATGAGCTCTACACACCCATGACTGCGCTGAAGCTGTCGGTGCAGGGGCTGGGCAGAGCTGCCGGCGTCGCTTCGCCCGAGGTCGTGGCTCGCACTTCCCGAAGCGCCGAGCGGCACATGCAGAGGCTGACGGGCCTCATCGGCGAGCTGCTCGACGACTCGGCCATCCAGGCGGGAAACCTCCGCCTCCAGTCGGAGGAGGTGGACCTGGCGGCGGTGGCCCGGAAGGTGGCGGGGCGCTTCAGCGAGCAGTTGGCGCGGGCGGGCTGCCCGCTGTCACTCGAGGCCGAGGCACCCGTGGTGGGCCGGTGGGACCGCAAGCGGCTGGAGCAGGTCGTGGTGCACCTGCTCGCCAACGCCCTCAAGTTTGGCGCCGGCAAGCCGATTGAAGTCGTCGTGGAAGCCCGGGAGGGCATCGCGCGGCTGGTGGTGAAGGACTCCGGCATCGGTATCGCCCCGGACCGCTTGCCGCACGTCTTCGAGCGCTTCGAGCGAGCCGTCTCCGTGAAACACTACGGCGGCCTGGGGCTGGGCCTCTACATCGTGCGCGAGGTCGTCTCCGCGCTCGGCGGCACGGTGCGGGCAGAAAGCACGCAGAATGTGGGCTCCACCTTCACGGTGGAGCTGCCCCGTCCTGGACCGCACTGATGACGACCAGGCGTCTCCCGGTTCTCGCGGACGCCGCCGCGGCCCGGGCCCCGGGCCACGGCGGAACTGCCTGTCGCCGCCGATGTCGTGGCTCGGTGCACCATGGGGCCACGAGGTCGCAGCGCGACTGACTGCCGCTGCGACGCCGCGGCCCGGTGCGCTACGGCGCCAGCTGGCTGCAGGGGAACGACTTGCTGCGCACGACGTTGCGGCCCAGCGCGTCGGTGATGCTGAGCTGGACGGTGCTCGGTCTGTTCGGCGTGCACATTCCCTGGACCGTGTCGGGGTTGTGCAGGTAGTTGACGTCGATGTACGCGCGGGTGACGCCCGTCCAGGTGGCCGAGAAAGGCCCCACGCCGCCAGTCCGCGCCACGTCGCACACGAAGTCGCCGAAGGCGGCCTCACAGGAGATGGAGACGTCGAAGGTGTCGGTGGCGGCGACGACGGCCGCGTCGGCGTCGACGAGTGCGTCGGGGAGAGGCTGCTCCTCGGGCCCACCACAGGCGACGAGTGCGACTGCGAACACGACGCTCAGCGAGGGGAAGAAGGCACGGCGGAACGAAGATTCCTGGGACATGAAACGCCTCCAGCGGTGAGTGGGAAGAGACGTGAGGCACGCGACGTACGGCTCATGTGCCATCATATTACCGTTGCAATTCATGGGCGATTTTTCGGCGACATCCGCTCGGTCGGCGATGCAGGCGGGGCTCTCCCTGGTCCTCCAGGCAGCGCACCTCGTACCGATGGGCAGGCGAGCTCGGCTTTCCGTTCCGGGCTCGCATAGAATGGGTGCATGCTCCGTTCCGCCTGTGTCCTCCTGCTGGCCCTGGTGGTCTCGTCCGTGGGCTGTGGCCGCGCGGGCCCGGGGAACGAGGAGGACGACGTCCCGGTCCTCACCTTTCCCGTGGGCGTGGAGGTGCTCGTGTCCGTTGGCGAGTGCCTCGTGGGCTCCCCTCCGCTGAGGGTCTGCCCGGACGAGGACGTCGAGACGCTGGTCAGCGTCTCCATGTCGGGTGACCGCATCGAGCTGGGGGAGCAACGGGTCGAGGCTGGCGCCGCGCTCATCCGCATGAGGGCGAAGGCCGAGGGAAGGGGACGGCTCACCGTCGAATACCTCGACCCGAGCGGCACTCCCCACACCGTGGAGGCCTGGTTCCAGGCGATGACCGTCACGCAGACGCGCGTCTCGGTCCACTGCGACGAGTTCGGCTACCGCGCCGTCCATCCGGTCCCCGCGGGCAGCCGCTTCGGCTTCGACCTCCAGGCGAGCGCTGGAGACACGTCGCTGACGGTGGGCGACGTCTCGCTGGTCGATGCGCCGGGCTTCGTGCTGACGCAGCAGGTGGATGGGAAGGGCGAGGCCCGCGCACCCGCCGAGCCCGGAGCGTACTCCTGGGCGCTCGTGGGCGGTGGCACCCTGGAGTTCCTCGTCTACGCCCCGGAGATGCTGGAGCTCACGTTGACCGAGGAGCCCGCACGCGCGAAGCAGCCGCGGGCCATCGTCCTGGGGACCACGGCGGGAGGGCACTCCGTCTGTGTCCATGCCCCCGGTGAGAAGGCGACGGTGACTGCGGCGGGGAATCAGTGTGCGCTGGTCCTGTCGGGCGTGGAGATTGCCGGCCCACTGCCCCTCGGCCTCGCGGGCCGTGCCTTCCGGTTCGAGCTGGTGGGCCGGGAGACGTGCGACGTGGACGCGCGGCTCTCGGATGGGCGCGGCCTGACGCGCTCGTTCTCCGCGGGCGGCGTGGAGGAAGGCACGCCGCCCGTTGTCGGGTCGGTGATTCCGGATGGGGGCACGGAGCTCGTGGCGGAGATTCCTCGCGGCGGCGACTGTCCCGGCAGCGTCTCCGACGGAAAGTGCGAGTACCCCTGGTTGCTGGATGGGGACTGCTACATCGACTCCGACTGGCGCATCGAGCATCGCGACCCCGTCCCCGATGGAGGTGTCCTGGGTGAGGACCAGCTCGTGGGGGTGGGGCTCACGACGAAGCTCCTGCTCTCGCTGGAGCTGGGCTTGTCGCCGGTGCCCATCTCCCTGGGGCCGCCGCAGAAGCTCACCTTCCAGCAGGACCCCGCGTGGGATTGGACGGTCTTTCCGCCCGGGCCGAGCGCGGGGCTGGCCCTCCAGGGCGGGACCTGCGTGGGCTCCAAGATGGTGCTGACCGTGAAGCCCCTGGCCGAGGGCACGCACGGCTTGGAGTTCCACGCTGCCAACCTCGACGACACGGGCGAGCTCGACGTCGAAGCCCGGAAGGTGGACCGCATCGCCTATACCCTTCGCGCGGAGGCCGGGAGTCCGGCGCAGCGGGGTCCGTCGGTGGAGTTGTTCGTCCGCTCGAAGGCGACGGTGGCGGCGAGCTACACGCGCGCGAATGGCACCGTGCTCCATGGCATTGCCCCGCTGCGCGTCGCGACCGATACCCCCGAGGCCCTTTCCAGCGTGAGCGCTCCAGATGCCCTGGCCTCCGGGGCGGTGCCGCACACGCTGACCGTGTCGTCTCCCCTCGGGGCGGACACCCTGACCATCCAGGTGCGAGATGCCTCGGCAATCACAGACATCCGGGGTCTGGAGGCGCAGACCCTGCCGGGGGGCACGGCGAAGTGCGTGACGGCGCTCGCTCCGCTGGGGGTGGGCGGCGTGGTGATTCTCGGGCAGCCGCCCACCCGACCGCGCGTGGCGCTCAGCGGTGACTCGCTGGTGTTCAGCCGGAAGGCCTTCTCCGACGGCCTGTGTCTGGAGGGCATCGCGCCGGGAAAGTCGACCGTTCACCTCACCTGGGGCTCGGCGACCGTCGAGCGCGCGTGGACGGTCGTACCCGCGTCACCGTGACTGGAACCCGTCGCTGTGCGCGCTACTGGAACGTCACCTTGAACGGGATTTCTCGAAGGTCTATCGGGATGCAGATGCAGTCGAAGATGCAAAAAATCACGACGCCCGGAACTCCCCGGCGGGCTCCGGCGTCTCACCCCGCTGGTGCTTTCGAGAAGCTCTTCCCGCGTCACCCGGAACGACTGGTAGGTGTGCCGGACCGCGCCGCCTCGTCGAGCGCTCGGGCCAGCTGGAAGGCGGGCTCGATGAAGGACTCCAGCTCCTCCACGGTGACGGGCACGCGGCCATTGCGCTGCGCGGAGATGTGCCCGTTCTGGATGGTGAACTCACGGTAGGTGTTCGCCGCGACGGAGAAGCGCTCCCGCACCGAGGGGTGTTGCAGCAGCGCTGTCACCTCGGGCGTGGCGTGCTCCTGGCGGATGGGGAACTCGTTGAAGCGGTAGTCGGGCTCGATGAGCACCGTGCGGGGCAGGGCGGGGACGGCGAAGACCAGTCGGGTCAGGTTGAACTTGGACCTCGTCGACTTGTGCTGCTCGGTGTCCACACGCAGCGCGTACCCCTTGAAGCGGCCCCAGATGTTGAGCTCGTTGTACCGGAGCTCATGGCGGCGGGCGAACTCGATCCAGGCGGGGGCTGCTTCCACCAGTTCGTCATCTGCGGACTGCCTCGCCAGGTAGTGGAGGGTGACGAGGAAGAGGACCGTCAAGATGCCGCAGACCGAGCCGTCCATGTGCGAGCGCCTCCACCCACACTCTATAGGCGGCGTGCCCGGGTGACGAAAGGCCTCTGCTCCGGCCCGGCGCACAGCCCGCCCTCTCAAACAGGGCCCCCATTCCGCCTGTAGTCCATGTGCGTTTTCCGCCTTATCCTCATCGGATGACTCTTCTGGTGCAGTGTGAGTTTCGGGTGCAGCGGCCTGACAATGAGTCGGAGTTCATTCGGCTCGCCCGGGCGTTGGCTTCCGCCGCCGCGGACGAGCCGGGGACGTTGCGTTATCAGTGGTTTGTCACCCAGCGGCCGGGTCACTACTCGATAGTCGAGGAGTACGTCGACGCTGACGCGGCCGAAACGCACAACGGAAATGTGGAAGCGCTGCTCGTCGAGCTTTTTTCCGTGGCCGAACTGGTGTCGGTGTCGTTCTACGGCGAGCTCAACAAGTACTTGCGCGACTGGAGCTCCGGTCGGGACGGAGTCTCGATCCATGTACCGTTGTGACTCCAGCCTTCGACTGGCGGTGACGAAGATGCTGGCTGCTACACGCTGGGGCGGATGGGGGACACCATGTGCCCGGGCAGCGAGCCTTCGCGCGCCAGCCGCCGGCGGTAGCGCAGGTGGCGCAGGCGGGTGAGGCGCACCAGCGGCGACCACATCTTGTGCGTGAGGCGGTGGCGGATGAGGAAGCGCCACAGGAAGTTGCTGCGCTTGTAGAGCAGCGCCATCGCCAGATACGGCAGCACGGCGCTGGCCTGGCGGGGCCTGCGCGCCCAGATGGAGGAGAGCGAGAAGAGTCGCCGGTAGATCCACGCATAGCCGGCCTCCAGCTCCTCGGGGCTCATGTGCTTGGGGCGGAAGACACAGTGCGCCGTGTCGTAGAGAGACCAGTCCTGGTGCAGCAGCCGCCCCTCGGCCTCCATGCGGCGGAACAGCGGCGTGTTCGGATAGGGCGTGAGGATGTGGAAGGTGGCGCACTCCAGGCGGGTGTCTTCTATCCAGCGCGCCAGGTTCTCGAAGACCTCCGGCCGATCGTGGTCGAAGCCCAGCACGAAGCTGCCATTCACCTGGATGCCATTGCGGTGGAACACCTCCACCCGGCGCGCGTAGTCCTCGGCGCGCGGGCTCTTCTTTCCCGCCGCGCGGATGTTGTCGTCGGTCAGGCTCTCGAAGCCGATGAAGACCCCCGTGCACCCGGCGAGCGCCATCTCCCGCACCAGGGAAGGCTCGTCTGTCACATCCAGGGTGACGGCGGCGCTCCAGATCTTCTCCAGCGGGGCCAGGGCCTGGCACAGCTCGCGCAGGTAGCGGCGGCTCGAGCCGAGGTTGTTGTCTACGAAGACGCCATAGGGCGCGCCCGTGGAGCGGAAGTCCTCGGCCACCTGGGCCGGGGTGCGCATCTGGTACTTGATGCGCGTGTCGCCCGTGGCCAGGTAGCAGAAGTCACACCGGTTGTGGCAGCCCTGCGTGGCGATGAGCGAGGCGGGGGTGAGAAAGCCATGGTCCGGCAGGATGCTCCGGTCCGGAGGAGGGTCGGCGGCGTAGTCGCGGTACTCGGCGCTGTAGCGGGGCTCGAGTTCCCCGCGCTCGATGTCCCGCAGCATCCGCGGCCAGACGGGCACGCCGTTGCCCACGCAGATGGAGTCAGCGTGCGCCTGTACCTCGTCCGGGCAGGAGAGGGCGTGCAGGCCGCCCATCACCACGATGCAGCCGTGCGCCTTGAACCAGGCGGCCAGGGCATAGGCCCGCCGGGCGAAGGTGAGGTGCACGCTGATGCCCACCACCTGCGGCACCTCCTCCATGGGCGGGGCGCCTTGCAGCAGGTTCTCATCCCAGTAGCGCACGCGCCACTCGGGGGGCGTGGCTCCGGCGAGGCTGGTGAGCGCGAGCGTGGGCGTGAGCACGTGCTTGCCGAAGCTCGCGTTCACGTCCTTGGGATAGAAGGGATTCACCAACAGCACCGTGCGCGGTACCGGCGTGCCCTTCCGCGCTGGGGGGAGCACAGGGGCCACCTGCATCGGGTCCGGCTGTCTGACAGGCCTCGCATTCATCCGCTTCCTCCATGGGAGATGACGAGAAGCAGGCTACGGCCCGGCAGTCAGGGATTCGGGGAACCCCGGGTGAGCGGTCGCAAGACGAGGCTGAGCAGTCACTCCGATCGGGTGGGGCCGCGGAGAGCGAAGCCCTACGGCTCGAAGGGGTGAGGGAAAAGTCAGCCGAGCCCCGTTCAGGGTGTGGTCATGCCAGCAACACCCAGAACCCCGGCGGCACTCTCCGATCTCACCCGCGCGGTGCACGAGCGCTGCACACGCGAACACGTTGCTGCTCGCGCATGACGGAACGCGCTCCGAAAACCATAGGGGAAGAACCATGAAGAGCATGAAGTGGAGTGTCCTGGCCCTGCTCGCGGGCAGTGTCGGGTGCGGCGTGCCCGAGGGCGAAGAGCCCTCGAGCAACGAACTGGCGGAGCAGCCGCACGAGATTGCCCGGGGAACGGCTGTTCCCGACGGCACCTATCCGTGGGCAGTCTCGCTGCACACCAGCTCCGCCACCTCGACCGCGAATCGCACCTGCAGTGGCTCGCACATCGCTCCAGGCTGGGTCCTGACGGCGCAGCACTGCTTCGACGCCAACCTCGACGGCACGATCTCCGCCGGGGAGTTCTCGGCCACCGAAATCTGGGCGTCGCTCAACCGCACCCGCATCAGCGACACCAGCCGCGGCCAGGTCATCCAGGGTGCCGAGGTCTTCCTCAACAACACCAATGACCTCGCGCTGCTCCGGCTCGCCACGCCGTCCAACGCCCCCATCGTGCAGCTCGCCACGGCGATTCCGGCGGTCAACGCCGCCGTGACGCCGGCCAGCTGGGGCCGCATCGAAGACAACACCACCCCCGACAACATGCAGGAGGGGCAGTTCCGGGTGACGGGCTCGAGCGCGCTCGACCTCTTCTACCTCAACGTCAATACCGAGGAGATGTGCGGCGGAGACAGCGGCGGCTCGGTGTTCACCCAGGTCGGCGGCGTCTTCCAGCTCGTGGCCACCCACACGAACTCGCCGGCGGGCTGTGGCATCAACACCGGCGCCGCCACGGGCTCGCGCGTCGACGTCGCCCTCCCGTGGATCCGCGGAATCATCCCCGCCGCCTTCGGCTTCGTCTGGGCGGACCAGCCGACGTCCGTGAGCTACGCGCCCAGCAGCTCCTACTCGTTCAACTCCACCGGCGGCGGCAACACCATCACCCGCCTCGGCACCGGCCAGTACCGTGTCGAGATGCCGGGCCTCGGCCAGTCCAACGGCAATGTCCAGGTGACCGCCTACGGCTCCGCCAACCGGTGCAAGGCGGCGAGCTGGGTACCCTCCGGAACCACGGAGCATGTCTATGTCCAATGCCACACCCCGGCGGGCGTGGCGGCGGACACCACCTTCGTCGCGCAGTACTACCGCGCGGGCGCTGGCAACCCGGAGCAGGGCGCCTACCTCTGGGCAAACGAGCCGACGTCGGCGAGCTACACGCCCTCCCTCCAGTACGCCTACAACTCGCGTGGCGGCACCAACACCGTCAGCCGAAGCAGCGTGGGCGTCTACAGCGCCACGCTGCCCGGCTTCACCACCACGGGCGGAAACGTCCAGGTGACCGCCTACGGCTCCAGCTCGGAATACTGCAAGGTGTCCAGCTGGGCGACGAATGTCGTCAACGTCCGGTGCTTCGACTCGGCGGGCAGCCCCGTCGATACGCTCTGGAGCATGCGCTACACCGACCAGCACGTCGCGAACGACGGGCAGCTCGGCGCGTACGCGTGGAGCAGCGACGCCACGGCCGCCTCCCACACGCCGTCCCTCTCGTACCAGTGGCACTCGCTGGGCAACACCCTGACGGCCACCCACCCGAGCACGGGCACGTATGTCGTCACCATCCCCAACATGGCCTCGTTCAACAAGACGAGCGCAATGGTGACGGCCTACGGCGGCACCAACCTCTATTGCAATGTCGGTAGCTGGGGCTCGGCTGGCGCTGGGGGAACCCAGGTCACCGTCCACTGCCGCAACCCCACCGGCACGCTCACGGACTCGCTCTTCACCCTGAGCTACATCACCAACCTCTGAGCCCTGTCTTCCGGTGCGCGGTGCGGACTCTCGCTCCCGCGCACCGGAAGTGTGGCAACGAGAGTTTCGTCGCGCCCAACCGGAGTTTCAGCCCTTGCTGTGGACCAGGGCCCGTTCGCTGCAGCGGAGGGCCCGTTCGCTGCACGGAGCTGCTGGCTGGCTGAACGGGCCGCACGGGCCGCTGGCGGGCAGGCACAGTGCCTCGCAGCACCCACCACGGAGGCCCAGATCGTCTCGTCCCCTGGAACGCTCTTTTCCATTGCATTGCTTTTCATCGCCGCCTCGCCCGCTCTCGGGCAAACGAACGGTGCGGACGTCGGCGGGGAGATCGACCGGATATTCTCCAACTACAACGCCTCGACGCCCGGGGTCGCGGTGGCGGTCGTCAAAGACGGGAATATTGTCTTCAAGAAAGGCTACGGAACGGCCAATCTCGAGCTCGACGTGCCGATCACCACGACGACGGTGTTTCAGATCGGCTCGGTTTCAAAGCAGTTCACCGCTTTCGCGATCTACCTTCTGGAGAAGCAAGGCAAGGTCTCGCTCGAGGATGACGTCAGAAAATACATTCCGGAACTACCGGCCTACGGCAAGACGGTAAGGTTGAAGCACCTCCTCGCACACACGAGCGGCGTCAAAGACCAATCCGCGGTGATGAGCCTGGCCGGGTGGAAGTCCGCCGACGCCACCACGACGGAGCAGGTCATCAGGATGTTGTGCCGGCAAAGGGAGTTGAACTTCGAGCCCGGCAGCCAGTACCTCTACAGCAATTCCGGCTACACGCTGCTGGCGGAAATTGTCAGGCGAACGAGCGGGCAGTCGTTCGCCGCGTACACGAAGAAGAACATCTTCGAACCGCTCGGGATGAACGACACGCAGTTCTACGACGACTTCGAAAAGCTCGTCCGGAATCGAGCGGACTCCTACGAATTGGTCAGCGGTACCTACAAGAAAATGCCCCTGACCAACTCGGTCGACGGCCCGTCAAATCTCTACACCACCGTGGAGGACATGGCGAAGTGGGTGCTGAATTTCGAGAGACCGGTCGTCGGCGATGCCGAGTTGATACGCAGGTTCAACGAACCGTCGCTGCTCGACAACGGCGAGCGGGTCGTCTACGCGGTCTCCGACGGCAACCCGGGCTACCACGCGAAAGGGCAGATCCTCTGGAACGAGAGGGGCGTCAAGCGTTACAGTCACGGCGGGCACGCGGCCGCGTTTCGATCTTTTCTCGGGCGCTTCCCCGAGCAGCGATTGGGTGTCATCGCGTTGAGCAACGACGAACATTACCTGAACGCGGACACCAGCATGAAGGTTGCCGAAATGTATCTGAAAGATCTTCAGCCCGCCCCCGTCCCGAACGCCGCTCCGGCTGCGAAGAGTCCGACGGTAGCTCCGAATGTCAGCCTGAGGGATTTCGAAGGCAGGTTCTACAACGCCGAATTGGACACGGCGTACCGCGCGAAAGTCGCGAGCGGAAAATTGCTCCTCTCCCACATCAGATACGGCGACATCGCCCTCATCGACGCGGGGAAGGACAAATTCTCAGGCACGATCGAATTCCCCGTCCAGATCGAATTCGTCCGAAGCTCAAACGGAATCGTCACCGGTTTCCGCATCTCGAACTGGGGAGCGAAGAACGTGAAGTTCGAGAAAGCAGCAAATTGATCGCGGCTCGGACTCAAACGCTTTCTACTGCCAGTACACGTCAGTCCGCTTCGACCTGTCGCCACACGGGAGTGAGCTCGCGCGACAGTGTGCCTCCGGTGGGGATGTCCAGTTCCTCGGCGTGGACTCGCGTCCCGTTCTCCGAGCCACCCAGGAGGAAGACGGTGGCCCGGCCCCCGGGCACGTGGAGGAAGGTGGCTTCGTCCGCTGACTTCACGGCAGGCAGGTCCAGGGAAATCAGGCGCAGCATTTCCGAGACCTTCCCTGGCGGAGGCACGCTGCCCGGGTGCAGGAGGATGTTCCAGCCTTTGACGTCGGGCGAGCGCAGCTTCACCGTGGCACCGCCCTCGGCCTCCTGGAAGGTGAGGGGAAGCCGGCCGCTCACGGGCACCACCACGCGCTGGGGAAGGAAGCGGGCCCGGTCGTGGCTCCCGTCGTCCGTGCTCGGCGGCTCCACGCTCACCGTGCACGGGCCGGGACTCAGTGCGCGCTGGACGAGCCGTCCTCCCCTGGCGGTGCCGCTCACGGAGCCGCCGACGTCACAGTTGAACCCGACGACCGCCTCGAGGAGCCGGCCCTTCCGGTCCGTCACCGTCACCTCCACGGCGGCGCCCTGGGTCAGCAGCACCGTCAGCGTCTCCGTTCCCGGGGCCACGGTGAGCTCCCGCCGCAGATAGCGGCGCTCCGCGACGACATGAAGGGTGAAGGGGAGCGAGGTGTCCACGGGGGACAGCTCGAAGCGCCCCTCCGCGTCCGTCATGTCAGAGGCCCCCAGGAAGCGCTCCACCGAGCCATTGCCGGGACGGGTGGTGCTGTAGACGTGGGCTTCCTCCACCGGGGCCCGCGTCTCCGCGTCGAGCACCCGGCCGCGGACCGTGCGCGCCGCCGGCATCCGGACGCGGCCCAGGTCCAGGTCCGCTCCCGCCGCGCGCGGCTCCACCTCGAACATCATCGGAGGCAGCCCCGCCGCATAGAAGGAAAGTCGTGTGGGCCCCTCCGACTTCAGGGGCAGGGTGAAGGCGCCCGTGGGGTCCTCCACGAGCCGGTCGTTCAAGTGGACGCGGCGGAGGGGCGCGTCATCGGGGCCGACGAGCCGGCCGGAGACGTGGGCGCGTCGCTCCATCACCAGGCGCACCTGGAGCGTGTCGGGGCCGACGCGGAGCCACGGCGTCACCTTGGATAGCAGCGGGTCCACGCCCTCCACGGGCCCGCCCCCCACCGAGCTCCCGGCGGAGAAGCTGTAGCCGTCCTTCGACGCGGCCACGTTGTACTCGGGCTCCGCCAGGTGCCACACGGTGAAGCGGCCGTGCGGGCCGCTGAGGATGCCTCGGGGCGGTCCGTCCAGGCGCCTGCGGCCCTCCCGCTTCCATGGCGGCACTTCCTCCTCGGGAGGATGGATTCGGATGAGGGCTCCGTCGACGGGCTGGCCCGAGCCGTCCACCACGACACCGGACAGGCTGCGCTCCGGCGCCAGTCGCAGCTCCACCTCCGCCTGCTCGCCGTCGCTCAGCGCCACCTCACGCCAGGGCCTGCGCATGAAGCCCTGGTCCTCCATCGCCGCCTGCAGCACGTAGCGGCCGGGCTTCACGCCCCGGAGCTGGAAGCAGCCCCGCGCGTCGGTCAACGCGTCCCGGTTCACCTCCTCGTCCAGCTCGGGGTCCAGCAGCTCCACCAGGAAGTTCTCCAGTGGGAGGCCGTCCGCATCCACCACGGTTCCCTTCACGGAGGCACCAGAGCGCAGGGTGAGGTGGACGTCCTCGGACGGCGCGCGGACGCGGAAGGTGGCGTCGAGGTGGTCGGAGCCGCGGACGGCGACGACGAAGTCCCCGGGAGCCTCCGCGTCCAGGACGAAGCGGCCGTCCTCGTCCGTCGACGTCTCCATCAGGCGCTCGTCGTCGTCCGACGTGGGGCGCATGAGGAGCAGCTCGAGTCCCCGCACGGGACGTCCTTCGGCGTCGGTGACGTTGCCGGTGATGGCGCTCGCGCGGGCGAGGGTGAAGTCCAGGGGGCCCATGCCGGGGGCGAGCGTGCGTTTCAGCATCTCCGGTGGGTCGACGTACCGGTCGGCCTGCAGCGCGAAGGCCCAGGTGCCGGGCTCCACGGGGCCCAGGCGGTAGCGCCCCTCCGTGTCCGTGACGGTCTCCAGTCCCATGGGGGAGTCTCCCTCCGGGTACAGCGCCACGCGAGCGCCAGCCACGGGCCGCCGTGCGTCGTCGGACACGCGGCCCTCGACGTGGAGGGCACTGCCCAGCTCCAGGAGGACCTCGGGAGGCGACGCGCCGGGCTCCACACGGGCGAGCGCGTACCGCCCGTCGTGCGAGGCGGTGAGCGTGTACTCGTCGTCCGTGGGCAACATGAAGGTGAAGCGGCCCTCCGCGTCCGTGATGGCCAGTCGCCGGGCGGCGTCAGCAAGGTCCACGCTGGGGCGCATGCGCACCTCCACGCCCGGCACGGGGGCCCGGCCGGAGACCACGCGGCCGGTGAGTGGACGCGGACGGTGGAGCGTCACCTCCTTCGCTTCGTCGGCCGGCACGAGCGCGGGGAGCCAGCCCTCGTGGGCGGCGAAGACGTAGAGGTCGCCATGCGGCAGCGGGCCGACGCGGAAGCGACCGTCCGCGCCGGTGGTCGCGTCGAAGAAGCGGGTGTTGCGGGCGTCGAACACCGTCACCCGCACCTCGGCCAGGGGGATGCCTTCGCCACGGACGGTGCCCTCCACCACGCGGCCCCGGCCCATGATGAGCGTCACGCCCTCGGTGCCCGCGGGGATGCCGGAGCGCAGGTCCGCGCCGTGCTCGCTCAGCACCCAGAGCGACAGCGGGCCCGCGGGAAGTCCTTCGAGGACGAAGGTTCCGTCGTCGGCGGTCGTGGCCTCGGCGAGGATGGGGACCTCGCCCTCGCGCGCGGCGACGAGCTCCAGGACGAGGTCGCTCGCCAGCGGCATGCAGGCGGCGAGCTTCTGGCCCGGGGTGTCCTCGGAGTCCGAGGCGTCCCTGGGACAGGGCCGCTCCGACAGCGTCTGTCCGGGCTCCGGCCACGTGGCGGAGACGCGGGCGCCAGACACGGGAGCACCCAAGCGGTCCACCACGGTGCCGCGCAGGCGCGGGCCTTCAGCAGTGCGCTGGGGGGACGGACGATGGAAGGACGCGGAGCCCTGGGGATGGGCCGCCCGGGCCGGGGAGGGCGCATCGGACCGGGACTGCACGCCGCCGCGTAGCAGCCACAGGCCCAGCAGCGTGAGTGCTGCGAGGACGACGAGCCCGAGCACCCCATGTCGCGTGCGCATCCAGCCCTCCAGACCTCGTGGCCCCAGATGCAACAGGATAGCAGGGACGCGGCAGGGGCATCGCGAAGTCAGACCCTGTCCTTAGTCTCTGCTTCGAGCGAAGGACTTCACGTCACTTCTCTCAGCCAGGCATTCGGGCATGAGCCCGGGTCCTGGCCAGCTCCAGAAAAGGAACCCACATGAGTCATACCTCGAAGACCTTGGCGGCAGCCGTCTGTCTCGCGACACTGCTGACGACCCCCGCGGCCCTGGCCGGTTTCCAGACGGAATCCGCGAACTGCTACAAGAACGCGGATGGCTCGGGGCGGTGCTACGGCAGCCTCCTTGGCTTCCGAAATCACTCCGGCGCCAACACCCAGGCATCCTTCACCCGGACCAGCACTTCCGCTCTGTATTTCAATGCGGCCCTCACGTCCGGCACGACGACGGAGTACTTCAACTGCACGGCTGACGCAGTGACGGGCGCACAGTGGAGCAAGGCCATGAACCACCAGGGCTACTTCTCCATCTACTGGAACGCCTTGGGTGAATGCTATTCGCTGTTCCTGAACAACGGCAGTCAGTACTCCCACTTCTGAGCCGCCATGACCGCCCATGTCTTGCGTATGGGGTTCCTGGGCCTGACATCAGCCCTGGGCAGCGCGGTGGCTTGCTGGCTCGCGATGAGCCAGGGGCAGCAGGCCCAGGAGCTGCGCATGCAGCAACTCTCCACCGAGGTCGCCGCGCTGCGCCGGGTCGTCCAGGCCATGAATCACGTCACCGACAGTCCTTCAGGGAGTCTCTCCGCGGGCATTCCTCCGTCCCTGGCCTCGGGCTCCGCACGGCCCACCGCTGAAGACCTGGATGCCATTGCCCAGCGGATGGCGACCCTGCTGAAGGAGTCCGGGGCGCTCGCCATGGGCTCACGCGAAGCGGCGCCTCCCGCCCCGCCTCCACCGCTGTCCCAGGAGCAGCACGAGTCCGTGGCCCGCGCGGGCTCGCTGGTGGAGCGGGTCGTCTCCAGCGGGCGCATGACGGCGGAGGATGTCCTCGAGATTCGACACGAGCTCTCCCAACTCCGCGGCCGCGCCGAGGCCGAGGAGCTCCGACGCAGGCTCGTTGTCGCCATCAACCAGAACCGACTCATTCCTTCCGACCAGGCCGACGGGCTGCCGTAGCGCCTCACCCCAAGGTCCTGCTGTCGGAAGTCATCCCATCCAGGAGAAGACCATGACGAAGTCCCTTTCCCTGAAGTCTCTTTCCCTGAAGTCGCTGTCCCCGGTGGTGGCGCTCGCCGCCCTCGGCATCGCTTCCGTCGCGAGCGCGGGCCTCCAGCTGAGGACCGTGTCCTGCGCCAAGGCCGCGGATGGCTCGGGCCGCTGCTTTGGCAACTTCATCGGCTTCCGAGAGGACGCCGCGGCGACCACCTCCGCCTCATTCCGTGATGACCTGGCCGGCAACCGGAGCTTCTATGCCCGGGCCACCGTGCCGGGCGCCACCACCGACACCGTCTACACCTGCATTCCAGACGCGACCGTCTCGTCTCTCTGGGAGCAGGCCCTGAGCTCCCGGGGCTTCTTCGACGTGAGATGGGACGTGAACGGCATCTGTACATACCTCAGGGTGACCAACGGCTCGCTCAACACGAACTACTGACGAAGCGCTCGCGCGTGGGACCCCGCGCATGACAGCGCCACGACGGTGATTGCGCTGCGTACTTGCTACAGCGCATAGGACGCATGGGGCCCCCTGCTGAAGGGGGCTGGTCCAGAGGGGGGAGGAGGGCCGCGGACGGGTGCCGCTGGGGCTGTGCACCCGGGTTGCTACTTCGACGTACTGCTCAGGATGCGAATCTGATTCTTGATCCAAGGGATATAGCTGGAGACCCGGGTATAGACGCCGGGCAGGCTTGGCCTCGCACAGCCAACGCCAAAGCTCACGATCCCCTGGAGCACGGGTTTCTTGTCCGCTCCGCGAAGGAAGAGCGGCCCCCCGCTGTCGCCCTGACAAGCGTCCTTGCCCCCCTGCTTATACCCAGCCCCGATCATCGCATGAGCGTTGATGCGGATACCCTGGGCGCGGTAGGCAGCCGCCAGCTCCTGGCTCCCGACAATGGGGACCGACACCTGCATCAGGATATTGGAACCATCAGCTCCGCCCTCGCGCGTGAGGCCCCACCCGGCCACCGTCGCGTCAGCACCGTCTGGGACGGTCTCCCCGGAGAGCGGGAGCGCAATGGGCTGGACTGTGGTGGAGAACTTGATGGGCTTTGCGAGCTTGATGATGGCGATGTCGTTCATCGTCGTGTCCGGGTCGTATGCCGGATGGTACTTCGTCGTCACTCCTTGGACGGTCTGGACACCCGCCCCTGGATTCCGGAGATCGTGAGCACCCGCGGAGGCCGTCAAACCGGACGTGCCGTCGTAGACGCAGTGCGCGGCCGTGACCACGATGTCGGACTCCTCTTTCGTGCCTGTCCGAATCAGCGAGCCTCCGCAGAAGTGGCTTCCGTACTGCTGCAAGCTGATGATCCAGGGGTGGCTCCCCGGTCGCGCCTCCACCCCTCCGACAATCTCCTGGCCGAGGCTCTCCACTGCATCGACGCCCTCCACCTCCGAACCACCACAGCCCAGCAGTCCCACCGCGACAACGACTCCAAGCACGAAGCGCATCGACCCCTCGAAGTTCAAGTTCGAAGCGCTTTGTGCAAACCGAGAGCCACGCGCGCGCGTGGAACGCCGCGAGGGCGCCAGTGCACGGCACCCGCCTTGAAGCGAGCCGTTGACGTGTCAGGCCTCGTCCGGCGGGCCCACCTGACATGTCACGTATCCTCGGCGACGTCCTGGTGAAGACTGGAGGCACCCATGGCCCCGAGGAATCTGAACACCGGGCAGACCACTGTCTGTTTGACAGCGCGCCACGGCCCCTGGAAGGCTCCGCGCCCCTACGAGGGGGTATGCGTGATGTTGCTGATACTCGTCCTGGCGGTCGTGGCCACGGGTGTGGCCGTGTTCGTGATGTCTGGGAGCAAGCGCGGCACGAGCGATACGCTCTCGCTTGGCGGAAGCGCGCCCGCGATGGGGAATGCGGCGCCTCCTCCTCCCCAGCCCCTGCCTCCCGCGGATGAGCCGGACCCCGCGGTGGAGTTCGCGATGACCGCGGCCCTGCGGGACACCCGTGGCCCGGCCGTCCCCACCGTCACCACACCGCGCCTCACCTCGTTGCACATCATCGACAACGTGCACCCGCTCCATTTCGTCGCCACGCTCGGGCGGCGGATCGTCTTCGTCTTCCATCCCTACTCACCCAACCAGCTCGTGGGAGTCGAGCACCGGCTGGATGAGGACAGGAACGACACAGCTTCGATCTTCGACCACCTCGCTGAGCGCGTGCTCGAAGCCGGCCTGCCCGGCCTTCCGTCCCCCCGCGCCCAGGACGCCTTCCAGCCCCACACGCTGCGCACGCCCTCCATCCACATCCGTGCGCTGTTCGAAGACGGCAGGCGCTGGGCGGGCATGTACGGCGCGGAGGAGCTGAAGCAGCAGGGGCTTCCGGCCGAGCTCCTGGAACTGCTCCTGGACATGCGCGCGCTGGGCATGCAGCTGGTTCCGGATAGCATCAAGTCGCAGGGCGCCCGCCCGCCGCTGCGGCACTTCACCCTGTCGGACAAGGCCAGCCACCCTGGCTCCGAGTTCAGCGTCCTCGTGGACCCGAAAGAGATGGCCGGCATCTCCCTGCCTCCCGAGGAGAAGGGAGGAAAGGGCTCGACCTACCTCGTTGCGCCTACGGACAACCGGCAGCTGCTCCAGAAGCTGGCCGGACGGATTGATGGGCTCATCGACCTCTACCGGCTCTTCTCCCTCACGCCCTTCCAGGGGGAGCGCGCGCTCGGGGTGGATGCACAGAAGGAGGCCGCCTTCATGGCGCGCATCGCCATTGGCGACGGTAAGCAGTACTGGGCCACCATGCTCGACCCGGCGGACATCGCCCGGGGCGCGCTGCCGCCGTTCCTCTCCGCCTTCTCGAGGGACGTCCGCGCCCTGGCCACCGCGACGGCGCGGGCCGGCGTGGCGGATCCGGTGAAGGTGATTTCCTAGAGGAGGCGCTCCGGCAGTCGAATCAGAAGGGATCGTCCCCCGACGGGAAGTTGTCGAAATCAATTTCCCTGGCATCCGGCCGAGGTGGCTGCTCTGGCAGCGGAAGCCGCGCTGGCAAACCCATCCAAGAAGTGTTGTTGATGGGGGCCGCTGCCTCGTCCCAGCGAAACTCGGTCCCTTCGCCTGGATCTGGATAGCTGATGCCGCCCAGGCGTCGCGCGAAGTCGACGTGAGCCCACTCGTCGTCTGGTGGATACGTGTCGCCCGGGAAAGGGGATGGTTCTTCGCCGTCCTCGATGACCGCGGACCTGAGCGCAGCCTCATAACGTCGGAACAGGTCGGGTTCGACTCCGAACAGTGAAGCGGCCCGCTCGACATTCCCGTAGAGGGTGGGCTCGGGCAGCGAGTAGACGGCCATCCCCGCGAGTTCTTCTCCGAGGTCGAAGATCGAGTAGCTCCAGGTCCCCTCGAACACGAAGAACGACACGGTCACGCACTTCAGTTCCTGGGAAACCGCCTGAGCCCAGTGGGACACCGCGAGAAATTCCCAGCCAAGCAGCACCGCGCTCGTGAACACGGGGACGGGTGGAGTCTTCTTGAAGAGACCCTTGAGTGTCCCGAGCGCACCCGGTTTTTCAGCTGCCACGCACCGCGCGACTCGAAACCCTTCTGGAATTTCTCCCTTCGCGGCTCGCGGTCGCAACTTCTGCAAGACGGGGATGAGATCTGCGTCCGTTCGTGCAGCAAACCATCCAAGCTTTATCGCCACGATTGAACCTCACTGGTCGACTGGTATCGCCCTGCATTGGTGGTGGTAGCGCTCGATGCTGACGGTGTGCTCCCAGGCGACCTCCTTGACCCGGAGCGTCCTCGTCCTCTCGGGGCGGCTTGTCCCTGCGCGGGTGGTGTCTGCGCGGGCTTCGTCGCCGACTTGCCCAGGTTCATCCACACGGGCCCGCAGCAGCCGAAGAACGCCATGATGAGGACCCGGAAGATGCAGCCGCGTCTATACCATGGGGAGCTCGGTTCATGCCGCGTCGGCTTGACCTGGACCGCCTCCTGCGAGCCGAGCTGTGGCAGGGGCCTCCCACCGCGCAGGGACCCACGGGGGCCGGACGCACGCGGATGACCAATCAGCAGGACAACCGGAAGTTGACGTTCGTCATGCCCAAGGCCTGCTAGGTTGTCGCGCTCGTCGATTCCCTGTTTTTCGGGGAGATCCGGCGCTTTGATATCACACGGAGGAAACATGTTCTCTTCGATGGGTCGAATCCAACGATCGTCCGCGCGGATGTCGCTCGTCGCGGTCCTGCTCGGGCTCGCGGTGCTCCTGCCCGGAGCGGCCGGAGCACAGACCTGGCAGACGCTGCTCGATGATTCCGCTTCGCTCGCGTCATGGAGCCACATGACCGCGTTCAACGACGGCAGCGCGGCGCTGGTCTCCCGAGACTACCTACCGGGATATACGGGAGCCGGCGTTTTCTTCCGCAAGCTCCAGGGCGGCTCCTGGTCCTCGCCGGAGCGCATCGACGGAGGACTGCCGACCTACAACGGCCGCACGGCGGAGGTGATGGGGCGGGTCTTCGTGGGGTCCGCCAACAAGAGCTCGCTCGGCGCGGCGCCGGTGGTGGTGATCATCTCCGCGCGGTATTCGCGCGCGATTCTCGACGCCGACGGTCTGATGTACGCGCTCTTCGTGAAGAGCTGGAATGGATCGTCGTGGAGCGCTTGGACACGCATCACGCCGGTGGGAATCGTCAATGACGTCAGCGCCGACGTCGATGGCCAGGGACGGGTCTGGTACACGTGGAACGACGGCGACAACCTCACCAACGGACAGTATCGACTGTCCTCGTACGACCTCGCGACTGCTTGCTCCGGCGCGGTCCATACGCTCGACAGCGCGTCGCGGACCCTGACCTGGCGCAGCACGAGTCTGGTGATTGCGCCGGATGCGATCTGGGTGACGTACCGGGCTCCGGATGGAATCTACGCACGGCGGCTCGCCAATCAGGGCGCAGGCCCGCTCGGGCCGCGGCTCTCGGTGCAGCTGGGATTCCCGTCCGGGCAGATGTCGGCCTGGGTCGACGGTACCTTGTGGGTGACCACGGAGAGTCCGCTGCGCCTGTATCGGATGAGCAGCAGCGGGTCGTTCATCCAGGAGGCGATCGGGGGGCTGACCTCCTATTACGAGGAGACAGAGTCGTCGATCGAATCGATCGATCACTATCTGCCCGTGGTCGCGCAGCGGCCGGGGAGCGGGCTGGTGTTGATCGCGGCGCGCCAGTATCACTTCGAGGACTGGAACGACTCGACGAACGATTTCGACGAGAGCTCGCTGGTCGCGGTCGAGCGTTCGTCGGCGGGAGTCTGGTCGGGACCGGTGACGCTCGATTCGGACGAGAGCTGGTCGGAGATCGGAAACGCGGCGTCGACGAGCGCAGCCGGGCTCTTCATCGGAGGCACGAAGTCCAGCGGCGCCGTGTTCGTCCTCCGGCGGCTTCCGTAACCGACGCACGAAGCCCGGGCGCTGAAGAGACGAAGGGCCTGGAAAGGCCCTTCGTCAGCAGCCTGGCAGGGGTCGACGGCGGCGGGACCCGCGGGCCATCAGTCCGAGGGCCGCCAGGAGTAGCGGCGCGGCGGGCGCCGTGCTTGGTACCGGGTTGCAGCCGCAGCCCGACACGTCGGGAGGATTGCCGACGGGAGGCGGCTCTGTGCCCGCGTCATTGCCCTGCGGGCCCGCATCCGGGACACCCGAGTCCACGGAGCCCGCGTCCGTTTCCTCGCCGGCATCCGGGGGGCCGGCATCCGGGGGGCCGGCATCCGGTTCACCCGCGTCAGTCCCTCCATCCGTGGAGCCCGCGTCTGCCGTGTCCTCGTTCTCGATGGTGAACGCACGCGCGGGGGAAGCGGCGCTGGCGACGTCGTGCGAGTCCACGGCCTTGACGCTCCAGGAATAGTTCCCCGGAGGCAACTGCTCGCCATCGACCAGGGGCCGACGTGTCTCCGCCGTACGGTGGAGGCGAAGGCGGGTGTCCCCCTGGAAGATTTCCAGGTCATAGCTGAGGGCATCGCCATCTGCGTCCGTGGAGGGTTGCCACTGGAACGTGACGAGCCCGCTCGTGAGCAGCGCGTCCTCGGCTGGAGCGAGGAGCAGGGGCACGGAGGGCACGTCATTCACGGAGGTCACCTGAAGCGTCACGGTGGCGATTGCCGAGAAGAACTCTCCATCCGACACCCGGAAGGTGAAGCTGTCCGGCCCGAAGGAGTGAGCCGCGGGCGTATAGGTCCGGCTGTCGCCGGTGCCCGTCAGCACACCGTGACGCGGCGGCGACACGAGGTCGTAGGTCAGGCTCTGACCCTCCGGATCCATCGCGTGGAGCAACACAGACAGGGGTGTGTCCTCCGGCGTGGACAGGGAGAGGGACTCCGCCGAGGGCGGCCGGTTGTCGCTGAACGTCACGAGCCGTCCGCGAATGCGACGATCCCAGAAGGGTTCAGAGTTGGCGTCGACGTCATAGACCACGAGGGCCGTCCGACCGTCTCCAGAAACCACCGCGGGTGTCTCCTCGGGCTCGGGGTTGCCCGAGATGACGAAGCCCTGCGACTCGCGCACCAGGCCCGCGCCCGTCACCCGGGCTCCCTGGATGTTGGGGTCGCTCGTGGAGACCCGATGGTCCTGCCAGACGACGAGATACTCGGTCCCCAGCGAGGTGATGGAGGGAAGCTGCTGCCAGCGGGTCGCCGTCGAGATGGCGATGCTCTCCGGGTCGAGCACCTCACCCGTGCTCGCCACTCTTGCCCCGTAGACGTCGGACGAGCTGCTCCTGCGGAAATCTCCCCAGACCACGAGGTAGTCCGTGCCGTTGGAGGCCACCGCGGGATTCCGCTGATTGTCATTCGCCGTGGTGATGGCGATTCCCGCCGGGTCCACCACGGCCCCGGCGTTCGTCACGCGCGCGCCATAGATGTCGGCGGTGCTGTTTCGACTGTCGGACCAGACGACAAGGTAGTCCGTGCCATTGGATGCCACCTTCGGGTCGTCCGGAAAGCTCTCGGGGTTTTCGCAGATGCGCAGCTCGGAGGCATCCAGGGCCTCACCCTCGCTCGAGATCCGGACGCCCACGACTCGTGAGCCCGGCTCGGTGAGCCGACTCGCGGTGAAGGCGACGAGATAGTCCGTACCGTTCGAGGCGATGGATGGCGAAATGACGAATGGGAGCGACGCTGGAGAGATGGGACGTCCCTGGGGATGCAGCACCTGGCCCTGGCTCGTGACGCGTGTGCTGACGAAGCGAGACTCGGCCCCGCGTTGGGCCTTCCAGACGACGAGGTAGTCCGTCCCATTCGATGCCACCACCGGGCCGTATCCGCCGCCTCCCGCGGACGAGAGGTCGATGGCGAGCCCCGACGTGTCCAGCACCTCTCCGGTGGCGGAGACCCGCACGGCGATGATGTTCTCGCCGTTGTCCCGGTTGTCGTACCAGACGACGAGGTACTGGGTGCCATTGGAGGCGACAGCGGGTGTCCGTTGCCTGCTGGCGGACGTCACGAGTGGAATGCCTGGCGCATCCGAGCCTTCCCCCGCGAGCGTCACCCGCATGCCGCGGAGGGAGGACCCACCACTCCAGGCAATGAAGTAGTCCAACCCGTTGAAGGTCAGCGCCGGAGCATCATACTTGCTGCTATAGGAAGAGAGTCTCAGGCCCTCTGGGTCCAGCACCGTTCCAATGGGCGAGACGCGTGCGGCATGGAGTTCCGCATCGAAGCTGACCGAGCGGGTATCCGTCCAGGAGACGAGATAACCCGTGCCATCGGACGCCACCGCCGGCAGGGCCTGCTGGCCAGTCGTCGCGGAGACGGCGATGCCAGAGCTGTCCTCCACCGCACCCGTGCTGCTTGTCACCCGTGCCGCGAAGACGTCTCCCTCCGCGTCGCTGCGCCTGTCCGTCCAGGCGACGAGGTAGTCCGTACCGTTCGAGGCCACCGCCGGATTGCGATGGGACTTCTCACCCGTGGCAATGGCGATGCCCTGCGGGTCCTGCACGGTCCCCGTGCTCGTCACTCGCGTTCCGTAGATGTCGCCCACGCCATTGTCGCGCTCGTCATCCCAGACGACCAGGTAGTCCGTGCCGTTGGACGCCATGTCGGATTCGGGGATGAGGCTCTTCGTGTTCGTGGCGAGCGTCAGTCCCGCCGGGTCCAGGATGGTCCCCGTGCCGGACAGCCGGGTGCCGCGCAGGCTAGCGAGTGAGGCGGTGTTGTTCCTCCAGGCGACGAGATAGTCCGTCCCATTCGAGGCCACCGATGCAGCGAGCTGCTGCGTGTTTTCATCGGGAAGGATGACGAACGGCGCGATGTCCGGCTGTGCGTCGCTGGATGAAACGCGCGTGGCCTGGGCCTGGTGGGTTCCACCTCCCATCGGAGCCGACCAGACCACCAGATAGTCCGTGCCGTTGGAGGCCACCTTGGGACGGTCGGGGGTGACTGTGCCGTTCGTGAAGCGAAGGCCCCAGACATCCTGGACGACTCCCGCGCTCGTGACGCGTGTGCCGTAGAGCTGGTACGTCCCCTGGCGGTAGTCCTTCCAGGCGACGAGGTGGTTCGAGCCATTCGAGGCCACCGCGGGCTCATCCAGCAGGGTGGACAAGGGACCGGGGACGGGCTGGTCCATGCCGAACTCCGGGGAGATGACGGGCGCCACGGTGGCGGGGAACGTGGTCGACGCCAGCACCGCCGCCGGCACGCGAAGCTGGATGTCGCCCGCGACATACCGCGCCTGGAGCGGCGTGCTCCGACCCGAGGCCTCTACCCAGGCCGTGTGGCCATAGCGGAAGCCCAGGCCCGTGCGCGCATCCTTGAAGTGGAGTCCCGATGCGCTGTCTCCGGAATACGCCAGGCCCTTCGCGGACAGTGCCAGCGTCAGGTCGCCTCTCCCTCCAGGTTCGGAGGAAAAGCCCCACTCCTGCCGGACGCCTTCCTCCGTGTTTCGAATCGTTTCAACGAAGCCTTCTCGCGTGAGGGCGAGATGGCCGGCCTGTTCCAGCCGTCCCTGGACCTCGCCCGCTGGAGCGGGCCGGGACCCGCGATGCCAGCGCATGGCGCCGAGCGAGAGGGGCGCGCCCTTCACGACCGCGCCGGTGTCACGGGCGCGCTGGGCGGAGACCTCCCCTCGTGTGACGCGTGGATGTGACACAGGAGTGAGCGTCAGCCCGTCCACCCCCGCGCGCACCCCGTAGGTGGTGTGTCCGCCACTCCAGCCCGCGCCGTCGGGCCGGAAGGCGAAGTGGACCTGCCGAATCACGGCGGACACGTCGAAGGGAACGCTGGTTTCGGGAGGCGCCGAGACCGCCGCGCCCGGCGAGTCATTCTCTGGCGCGGAGGACGTCTGACACGAGAGCAGCGTCAGTGCGATGAGCATCCCGAACAACGGTTGCGGCCGTGCTGCGAGGGAAGGGGACATGGTGCGGAGTCTGCCGGGAGGAGTGTCTGCCCCGGGGCCGTCCGGTGCTCGGCGCCAGGGGCCTTTTCGACAACGGGCCACCAGGCGCAGCATGTGCAATCGAGTTGGAGATGAATCATCATGGTTCTTACATCTTTGAGGCATGAACCATGAGCTTGACCGGTCCGTGCCCCTCCAGCTCCACGCCGCATCGGTCAGAGACGCCGGAGGGCACACCGAGGGCACATTCAAGCTCGCATCGACAGCCAACGACCAATCGGTCCAAATCCGCGGGGCTCATTCCTCACAGCCCCGGCCACCATGACGGTCAGACCGAACGCCAGAGTTCCTAGCACCGACCCAGCCGTGGCCACTCCGTTGAAGCCAACCATGTCGAGCATGGGAACCTGCGTGGCGTTGAGCGCGACATAGAAGCCGAACAGGAACAGCGCCAGGAAGGTCCGCGGGGTGTTCGTGCAACGGCCCAACAGGCTGGCGAGCGCGCTCAGACTGAAGGTGCCCACGACCACGGCGCAGGCGCGTACCGGATCGGCCGACGCCCAGCGCACCGCGATTGCGCCCATGAAGAGCAGGCCGAGGACGAAGGTGGCGGCGAGCTGGCGCACGTAGCGCATCGGGATACCGCCCTGGACGGCACCCGTCAGCAGCGGCGTGCCCGACTGGTGGTCGCGCGTGCTGACCTCGCTGACGAGGATCGCCCAGAAGGCCACTGCCGCCGACAGGACGGCAGCGAGCTTGTCGGCGGGAAGCACCAGAGACGCGGCCAGGGACAGCAGCAGCGCGGCGATTGACGAGGGGGAGACCGTCAAGGTCAACGCGACCTCGGCGACCATCTGCCCTGAAGAGCCAGGCAACAGGGAAGCCAGACGGAACATCGGCCGCACCAGCTTCGTGAGCGATCGGAGTCGCCCGTTGATGACCTCGAGGGGGGAGCGGCGCTTGCGCGACTGGCGGTCCTTCACGCGGTCCGGCGAGAAGCGGTGGAACAGCACCGTCGCGGGCAGCAGCGGCAGCAGGGCCAGTACAGCGGAGCCCGTGCGCGCCAGGAGGGCCGACCGGGTCCACAGCAGGTCGGGCAGGGTGATTGGCGGGAGGCTCGCATCGAACGAGGCCATGCCCAGGGAAACCTGGCTCGTGTGCAGGATGGCCTGCAGCCTTGCCATTCCGGCCGCGACGCCCAGGAAGTCGAGGACCTGGATGCCCACGCCCTCAGGGGCGCTGGCGTCGAGCTGCGACGAGAGCGACAGCAACGCCACCCAGAGGATGAAGAACAGGATGTCGCCGCGCTTGCCCATCAGGGGCGCCCAGCTGTCGAACAGCACCGCGCAGCTGGCGGCGAAGAACACGGTCGGCAGCAGCAGCAGGCCAAAGGTGTACAGGTAGATCAACGGCTGGAGCGGCCCCTCGCCGCGCAGGAGATCGAGCACCATCGTGGCGGTCATGAAGGCGACGACGAGCGCACCGAGAGAGGCGACGCCTCCCAGCCACCGCGCGAACAGGAACTGGCCGTTGCCCACCGGCGTCGCGGCAATCACCCCGCCCGTGCCGGTGCGCAGGTCCTCGCCGATGCGTCCACGCAGGAGGAAGAAGCCGACGAGCCCGAACAGCAGTCCTCCGAGCGAGGCGCTGCCCAGCGCCAGCGCGGAGCTGGTGTAGCGCACGCGCGCCTCGCCCACGGCCATCAACGTCTCGCCGCCCGTGGGGGCTGGGATCATCATCCAGCTGAGGGCGACCACCGCGAGCAGCGCCACGAGGCTGGACAGGCGCCGCATGCGCAGGCGCATCTCCAGCCGCGCCATCGTCTTGAGCAGGTGGCCATTCATGCTGCCCGCTCCTGCACCGCGTATCGCTGGGCCATCAGCGCCTCCTCGAGGCTGGGCTCGGCCGCCAGGGCGCCAGGGCAAGGCGGCTGCGCATGCGCGATGCGCAGAGCGATGCGGCCGCTGCCCTGACGCTGAGCCTGCAGGACGTGCACGCGAGCGCGCAGCTCCGCGTACTCCCCGTCCGCGACCTGGGCCGACCAGATCTGCCCCCGGGCGTTCTGGAGGATCGCCTCAGGCGTCTCGAAGGCGATGAGCCGCCCCGCGCGCAGGATGGCGAGCTGGCTCGCGATGCTCTCCACGTCGGAGACGATGTGGGTCGAGAGGAGGACCAGCTTGCGGAAGCCGAGCTCGGCGAGCAGGTTCCGGAAGCGCAGGCGCTCCTCGGGGTCGAGCCCCGCGGTGGGCTCGTCGACGATGAGGATGTCGGGGTCGTTGAGCAGCGCCTGGGCGATGCCGAGGCGCCGCTGCATCCCGCCGGAGAATGCGGCCGCCGGCCGGTGGGCCTGGTCGTGCAGGTTGACCAGCTCGAGCAGGTGGCGGATGCGGGCAGGGTCGCGCACCCCCTTGAGCGCGGCGAAATATTGCATGAACTCGAGCGCGGTCAGGTTCGGATAGACGCCGAACTCCTGTGGCAGGAAGCCGAGCCGGCGCCGGATGGCCTCCGGATTCTTCACGAGGTCCACGCCGTCGAAGAGGATCTGCCCGCGGGTGGGCCGGGTCAGCGTGGCGATCATCTGCATCAAGGTGGTCTTCCCGGCGCCGTTGTGGCCGATGAGGCCCACCACCCCGCGCTCGAGCGTCAGCGAGACGTCCGCCACGGCGGTGACGGCTCTTCCGTAGGTCTTCACGACGTTGCGAACTTCGAGCATGGAGGTTCTCGCGTGGGCGCAGTCTGTGCGGTGCACTGCTGGCTACGCGGTGACTCGCGCTCCATTGCGTCCGTGTCCCTCACACCGGTCCGCTCCCACGCGGCGGCGCGGCTGCACCTGGGGCGCCAGAATCCGGACGGGAGGATTCCCGGGGAGGCGGCGGGCTTCGTCGCACTGGCCCGTTCGGGGGCGTCCAGGACGCTGGGCCTGGAGGCCATGGGAGTCCTGCTGGGCACGGCGCTCGCGGTGGAGCCCCGGCCCTTCACGCGGCGGGAGCCCAGCCTGGCGGAGGGACTGACGGAAGCACTCCAGGTCCTCCGGCGCGACGCGGTGGCGGGTGCAAGCAGGGTGGATGGCGTCCTGGCCTGCCAACCGGGAGAGTCCTTCTGGGGCACCGAATTCACCCGGGCGTACCTGCGCAATGCCGCGCTGATGCCCGAGCCCCTCCGAGTGGGAGTGGCAGGCGAAGGACTGGGGGATGCCGGAGCAGGCGCTGGTCCTGTCATGATGGGCGTGGCGCTGCACCGGGCGAGGTGGCGGGATGGCGGGCCGCGTAGGACACTGGTCTACGGGTGTGCCGACGGTGGGCGGGTCGGCGCCTGCGTCGTGGAAATGATTCCGAAGAACTGAAGAGGATCCATGAGCAAGGTCTTCGCCAATGGCCGCTCGATTCTGCACAAGGGCGCCGGCAACACGCATGTGTCGGCCGCGCCAGACGTCTGCAAGGTGCCGACGCCGGCGGTGCCCGTGCCCACGCCCTCGTCAACTCGGCCCAGGACTCGATGCTCGCGAAGGGGAGCAAGAAGACGACGATTGAAGGCAACCCGGTGGCGCTGACGAGCTCCGAGCTAAGCACCAGTTCCGGAGACGAACCAGGGACGGCCGGCGGCCTCCTCTCCTCCAAGTTCAAGGGGAAGATGACCTGGGGCAGCGGCAGCACGGACGTGAAGGTCGAAGGCAAGGGCGTGGTGCGATTCCTCGACCCGACGCTGCACAACGGCAACACCTTCAACACGTCGTTCATCGCCATGGGCGGCACCGGCCTGGCCTACGGGGATGACACGCCGTGCACGGCCTGCAACAAGTCGGTGGACACGCATCAGGTGCTCGAAACGCCGGAAGTCGTGGGCCACGTGGAGATGGTGTTCGTGGAGTTGATGAAGCGCTTCAACGCGCAGCGGCCCCACCTCAACAGGTACCTTCAGCTCCGGGAGAAGCGGAACGCGGTGGAGCGCAGGTCCGTCGAGAAGGCCAAGGAGGCGGCGATTCCCCTGGCCTCCAGGAAGAGCAGGGTGGGTGAGCTGCTCACCCAGCTCAAGTCGAAGGACGTGGCGAACAAGGGGGCCATCACCGCCGAGCTCGGCCCGCTTCAAGCTGAAATCAAGGAAGCGGAAGAGACGATCAAGAAGCAGCGGGTGGAGGGTCCCCTCCTGTGAGGCCTGCCAGAGCCTCACCCCCGAAATGCTGTGTGACAACAGCAAGGAATGCGCCTGAGCCATGGACGAACTGTTAGCACTGCTCGAGCGCTACGCTCCCGGCTACGGCGGTCAAATCGAGGGCTATCCGGACGTGCTCGTGGACGAGCTGGAGGAGGTCTTCGGTCGTCCGCTCCCGGCCGTCTACCGGAACTTCGCCCAGGTCATGGGGACGCGCGGAGGGCCGCTCCTGGCCCCTGTACGCTCCTTCGACCCCATCCTCGATGTCGCCGCTCTCTACAGGCTCGCTCCCAAGGGAGAACTGCCACCAAGGCGGTTTCTCTTCATCTTCGGAGACCCGGACCCTCTGGCCCCCCATCATTACTGGCTCGACCTGGAGTCTCCTTCCGAGGAAGGAGACTGTCAGGTGGTGCGAATGCCCTTCGGTGCGGACTCCTGGAAGACGAAGCTGCACCGGGAGGCCATCAGCCTTCGGGAGATGCTCTTCCTCTGGGCGATGGAGCACGTCCACCTGCCCACCCTCCCTCATCAGGTCAGCTACCTGCGCGGAGAGGGACGCACGACTCCCGGTGCCGAGGACCTCGTGCGCCTCCTCGAGAAGATGGGCTTCGCCCGACTCGCCTACCCCCGACACAGCATGCTTTTCGAGCGGGATGGGGCAGCGGCACGTCTGTACCGCCCTCCCGACAGCCCCCACTTCACCCTTCGCGTGGGCATGCACCGTCCCGAGGAGTTGAAGCGTTTCCAGATGCTCCTCGAGGACAACACGGACCTGGTGAAGTCCCCTTTCTAGTTTCTGGAGACATCTTGGAGTCGGAGATCACGCCAATGGAGAAGTCCGGGCGCTGAAAGACGAAGGGCCTGGAATCTTCGAGGTTTCCCTCTCGATTCCAGGCCCTTTCTATTGGCGACGAGGACGTCAGGCCGTGGCGGACTTCACCGCCGCGTGCAGCGCGCCCGAGTCGATGAGCTGGCTCACCGCCTCGATGTCCTTGTGCAGCTCACGATCCCTGTCCATGTGAGGAACCTTCGAGCGCACCAGCTCATACGCCGCCAGCGCGCCCTTGCCCGGCTTCACCGGCAGCCGGAAGTCCAGCGCCTGCGCCGCGCAGAGCACCTCAATGGCCAGACACGAGCGGGTGAAGTCACTCACCTGTCTGCCCTTGAGCGCCGCCGTCATGCCCATGGACACGTGGTCCTCGCGGCCCGCGGAGGACGGAATCGAGTCCACCGACGCCGGGTGGCTCAGCACGCGGGACTCGGCCACCAGCGCCGCGCTCGTCACCTGCGCAATCATGAAGCCCGAGTTCAACCCCGAGTTCTTCGCCAGGAACGCCGGCAGCCCCGACAGCGACGGGTTCACCAGCTGCTCCACGCGCCGCTCGCTGATGGACGACAGCTGCGTCAGCGCCATCGCCACCACGTCCATCGCCAGGGAGATGGGCTGCCCGTGGAAGTTGCCGCCCGAGACAATCCGCTCCGTCTCCGTGAACACCAGCGGGTTGTCCGTCGCGCTGTTCACCTCCACCTCGAGGATGCGCCGCGCGAAGGCCATGCCCTCTCGCGCCGCGCCGTGCACCTGCGGCATGCAGCGCAGCGAGTAGGGGTCCTGCACCTTGCTGCAGTTGACGTGCGTCTCCACCAGCTCGCTGCCCGCGAGAATCCGCCGCAGGTGCGCAGCGCAGTCCTTCTGGCCCGGGTGCGCCCGCACGTCGTGAATCTCGGGGATGAACGGCTTGTGGCTGCCCAGCAGGCCCTCCAGCGTCATCGCACCCGCCACGTCCGCGATGTCCGCCAGCGTCTCCGCGCGGAGCTGGAGCAGCGTGCCCACCGCGCACATGGCCTGCGTGCCGTTCACCAGCGCGAGGCCCTCCTTGGCCTCCAGCACCACCGGCTGCAGTCCGGCCTTCTCCAATGCCTGACGCGCCGGCATCCGCTGGCCCTGGTGGAAGGCCTCGCCCTCGCCGATGAACACCAGCGCCAGGTGCGCCAGCGGCGCCAGGTCGCCTGAGGCGCCCACGCTGCCTCGCTCGGGCACCACCGGCACCACGTCCCGGTTCAGCATGTCCAGCGCCAGGCCCAGCGTCTCCGGGCGGATGCCGGAGTAGCCCTTGGCCAGCACGTTGCACCGCAGCAGCAGCAGCGCCCGGGCCTCCGGGAGGGGCAGGGGCGTGCCCACGCCGCATGCATGCGAGAGGATGAGGTTGCGCTGAAGGTCCCGAAGGTCCTTCTTGTCGATGCGGACCTCGGCCAGCGTGCCGAAGCCCGTGTTGATGCCGTAGGACGGGGTGTCCCCGGCGGCGACCCGGTCCACCAGGGCGCGCGAGGCGCGGACGCGGGTGGCCGCCGCGGGGGCCAGCTCCACGGTGGCCTCGTTCCGGGCCACCTGGAGGATTTCCTCCAGCTTGAGGGTGTCACCGTCGATGAGGATACGAGCGCGAGACATTGGGGCTCCAAAGGGGTGCGTAAACGCCAGAATGCCGGCTGCGGGCGCTTTACACCCGAGGGCGCTGCTCGTATAGCTCCCGCCGACTGAAGAGGGAGGTCGCAGGCGCCGTGGCACTAATCGTCCAGAAGTATGGCGGTACCTCGGTGGGAAACGTCGACCGCATCAAGAACGTCGCCCTCCGCTGCCTGGCCGCCCAGGAAGCAGGGCATGACGTCGTGGTCGTCGTCTCGGCGATGTCGGGTGAGACGAACCGCCTGCTCAAACTCGTGGCACAGATCACCGACCGGCCCGACGAGCGCGAGCAGGACGTGATTGTCGCCACCGGTGAGCAGGTCTCCATCGGCCTCGTGGCCCTGGCCATCCAGGCCCAGCAGGGGAAGGCCACCAGCTTCCTCGGCCACCAGGTCCGAATCGTCACCGACAGCACCTTCTCCAAAGCGCGCATCAAGAGCATCGACGCGCAGCCCATCCGCGCTGCCCTGTCCAAGGGCCACATCGTCGTGGTCGCCGGCTTCCAGGGCGTGGACGAGGAGGGCAGCGTCACCACGTTGGGCCGTGGAGGCTCGGACACCACGGCGGTGGCGGTGGCCGCGGCGCTCCAGGCCGATGCGTGTGAGATCTACACGGACGTGGACGGCGTCTACACCACCGACCCGAACATGGTCCCCGCCGCGCGCAAGCTGGACCGCATCACCTACGAGGAGATGCTCGAGCTGGCCAGCGTGGGGGCCAAGGTGCTGCAGATCCGTTCCGTCGAATTCGCCATGAAGTACAAGGTGCCGCTCTGGGTGAAGTCGTCCTTCACCGATGACCCCGGCACTCTCGTGTGTGAGGAGGACAAGTCCATGGAGGACGTGCTGGTCCGCGGAGTCGCCTACGACCGGAACGAGGCGAAGATCACCGTGTGCGGCGTGCCAGATGTTCCGGGCGCGGCGGCGAAGATCTTCGGCGCGCTCGACGAGAAGCACATCGTGGTGGACCTCATCGTCCAGAATCCGGCGCGGGATGGCCGGACGGACCTGACCTTCACGGTGGGCAAGACGGACTTCGCCAAGGCTCAGGAGCTGGTGAAGGACGTCGCGCAGGACATCCAGGCCGCGGGCATCGAGACGGACGACAACATCGCGAAGGTGTCCATCGTCGGCGTGGGCATGCGCAACCACTCGGGCGTGGCGGCGCGCATGTTCCAGGCGCTGTCGTCGGAGGGCATCAACATCCAGATGATCTCCACGTCGGAGATCAAGGTGTCGTGCGTGGTCCACTCCAAGTACACGGAGCTGGCCGTGCGTGCGCTGCACACCGCCTTCGGGCTGGATCAGCCGATGCCTCCCGAGGGCGTCTCCGCCGTCTCCGAGACGGCCGCCCTCAAGGGCGAGAAGGTCTGAGTCCGTGGCGGGCCGCACCGCCGCGCTCGCCGTCGCCGCGCTGGGGGTGATGGGGCTGGGCGCGGTGGCCCGCCTGCAGTGGCCCGACTCCGCCCCGGCGCTGGACTGCGCGCCGGAGGCGGTGCGGATTGGCGCGGACGGGGTGGCCACCTGCGGGGAGGGGAGCGCGCCGTCGGGGGCGCAGGCCCTGGCCCTGGGCCGCCGGTTGGACCTCAACTCCGCCACGGAGGAGGAGCTTGCCCTCCTGCCGGGCGTGGGGCCTGCGTTGGCCCGGCGCCTCGTCGAGGCCCGTGAGGACGGTGGTGGCTTCGCGAGCTGGGATGCGGTGGATGACGTCCCGGGCGTGGGTGCTGCCAAGTTGCAGACCCTCCAGGCGGCCACGTCACTGGGAGCCGCTCCGGACGCCGGGCCCGTGTGGTAAGCACGGTGCGTGCAGATCTCCTGCCCTCAGTGCTCCATGCAGTACGTGCTCGACCCCCGCCTGCTCCCCCCGGGAGGCGCTTCGGTCCAGTGTACGCGCTGTGGCCATGTGTTCATGGCCTCTCCCTCCGGACAGGCTCCGGCCCCCCAGCCCGCTTCGGCGGCGCCGGGCGGTGCGCCCCCGCGCACGAGCTCCGCGCAGATCTTCGGCGCGGGACGCTCGCAGATGATGACCACGCAGATCTTCGGCTCGGGGCCGCATCCGAAGCCGCAGCCGGACGGGTCGACCTCCACGCCGGTGCCGGATACGACGCAGACGTTCGGCGCGGTGCAGGGCACTGACAGGTCGGGCCCGGTCGTTCCTCCGCCTCCCCCTGTTGCTCCCGTGGGCGTGACCCGGACGTTCGGGGCGGTGTCGGCGCAGCCGGGGAACTCGACGCAGACGTTTGGCGCGGTGCCGGCACAGGGCACGCCCGCTCCGGGCAATGCGACGCAGACGTTCGGTGCGGTGCCAGCTCAGGGCTCGTCAGCTCCGGGCAATGCGACGCAGACGTTCGGTGCGGTGCCGGCCCAGGGCGCCGGGTACGGCAATGCGACGCAGCCCTTCGGCGCGGTGCCCGCCCAGGGCGGCTCCTCTCCTGGCAACACCACCCAGACGTTTGGCGCCGTCCCGGCGAGAGCCTCCACGTCGCAGGGCCACACCCAGGCGTTCGGCGCGGTGCCCGCGCCTGTCGGCTCGGAGCGCGTCACGGGCCAGGGGCCGGTGTCGCCGCCCGAGTCGGGTATCCCTCCGAGGTCGTCCTCCGGCATCTTCCCGGCCCGCGGTTCGCACACCCCCATGGGCTCGACCCAGGCGTTTGGCGCGGTGCCGGCGATACCTCCCGACGAGGCTCGCGGACCGGTGACCACCCAGGCCTTCGGTGCGGTGTCCCCCGAGCCGCCTCGGCAGGGCTCCACCATCAACCGCACGAACCTCTTCGGCGCGGTGGCCTCCGCTCCCGGCGAGGACACCGGCATCCAACTGCCTCCCGAGCCGCCCGCGCCCGTGGGCTCCGAGACGCTGCTGCCCTTCGGCCCGACGTCGCAGGGGCCCGCGGCCGTCGAGCCCGTCTCCGGGACGGGGAGCACCGCGCGTCGCGCCCAGGTGGAGCTGCCTCCGGAGCTGCTCGCGGCGACCCGGGCACCTTCTTCGGCGAGGACGCCCTTCGACGCCGGAAGCGCGTCCAGCGGTCGGGAGCGACTGTGGATCGGGCTGGCCGTGGCGGTGGGGCTCGTGCTGACGGCCGTGCTGGCCTACCCGGCGTGGCGAGACCGGAACACGGACATGCCTGCGGCGGCGGTAGAGGACAAGGACCGGGCGACGGCGCTGCTGCGCCGGGATGACTCCGCCTCGCGCGAGCAGGCCATCCAGCGCCTGCGCACCCTGAACGCCGCGCACCCGAAGTACATCGAGGCCCAGGCCGAGCTGGCCGTGGCCCAGTCGCTGCGACTGTCCGACCTCCAGGCGGAGGCCGAGCGGCTCCAGCAGCGCTCCGCCAGGCTGAGGCGGGCGAAGGAGGCGACGGGGAATGGGGTGGGCGTGGACAAGGAGATGGCGGAGATTGCCGCCGCGCTGGCCCCGCTCCGGAGCGACGCGGACACGCTGCGCAAGGAGCTGTACGCGCAGCTCTCCGCCCTGGCCATGGGGCCCGAGGTGGAGCCCGCCCCGGCGCTGGTGGCCCGGTTGAAGGCGCGTGCCATCCATGCCGGCGTGACGGTGGCCCCGGAAGCGCTGGCCCTGGCCGAGCGGCTGCGCAACGTGGAGGGCTCTTCCAAGACGTGGAGCACGCTGGCCCGGGCCGAGTACGCGCTCAGCTCCGGCTCGCCGCCGGACTCGCTCGTGGAGGTCGCCAAGGAGCTGGAGACGCTGCGCCAGGAGGACCGCACCCTGCTGCGCGCCTATGTCCTGGGTGCCCGCCTGGCCCTGCGCCTGAATGAGCAGGCCGCGGCCCGTTCCCTGCTGGACGATGTGCTCGCCCTCAACCCCAACCATCAGCTGGCGAGCAGGCTGCTCGAGCAGCTCGACGCGGGCGCCGAGAAGCCCTGAAACGACGACCGCCCTGTGGCGCCCGTGGGCTGGAGAAAGTCCAGTCCCTCACGGGCTGATCCACCGCCAGCCCGAGACGTTGCGGGCGGATTGTGCGCGAAGAGCAGGGCATGCCTCTTGCTAGACCCCGTGCAGGTTCGGGGACTGGGTCAAGGGAGGCATGGTCGATGGCGGAGGTCTTCTTCTGGTGTGCCGCGCTGCTGCTCGCGCACACGTACTTTCTCTACCCACTCATCCTGTTCGTACTGGATGGAGGGGCGCAGGTTGCCCAGAACATCCGGGCGATGCGGGGCGGAGCTGGAGCGGGCCGACAGCAAGCGCGCAGGGGAGGGCCGAAGAGCTCGGTCAGCCTGGTGGTGGCGGCGTACAACGAAGCGTCCTGCATCCAGCAGAAGCTGGAGAACAGCCTCGCGCTTCAGTACCCCACCGAGAAGTTCGAGGTGGTGATTGGCTCGGACGGTTCCACGGACGGCACGGATGACATCGTCCGCAAGTGCCCGGACGCGCGGGTGCGGCTGTCTCCGGCGCCGCGTGCTGGCAAGACGACGGTGCTCAACCGCTGCATCCCCATGGCGAAGGGCGACATCGTGGTCCTCTCGGACGCGAACACGATGATTGAACCGGAGGCCATTGAACGGCTCGTGCGCCACTTCGACGACCCGGAGGTGGGGGCCGTCTGCGGGAAGCTCAAGCTCTACAATCCGACGAAGCAGGACTACGAGGAGAGCGCCTACTGGAGCTACGAGTCGCTCATCAAGATGTACGAGGGACGGCGGGGCGCGGTGGTGGGGGCCAACGGCGGCCTGTACGCCATCCGGCGCACCCTGTTCACGGAGCTGCCGCCGTCCACCATCGTCGACGACTTCGTGATTCCGCTGCGCATCCTGGAGAAGGGCTACAAGGTCGTCTACGAGGAGCAGGCCGTTGCTCACGAGGAGACGACCGAGGACTACGACAAGGAGTTCGGCCGCCGGGCGCGCATCGCCGCGGGCAACTTCCAGAGCCTGCGCATGGTGCCGGGGCTGTTGCTTCCGACGGCCGGCTTCCCCGCGTTCGCGTTCTGGTCCCACAAGCTGCTGCGCTGGTGCGCCCCCGCGCTGATGGGCGCGGCGCTGCTGGCCAACGTGTTCCTGCTCGACAGCATGTTCTACCGCTTCACGCTCTTCGGCCAGGCGCTGTTCTACGCGCTGGCGTACCTGGGGAAGACGGGTGTGCTGAAGCGGGGCACGTCGAAGCGGGTGGCCTCGGTGGCCTACTACTTCGTCACCATGAACCTGGCCATCGTCGTGGGCTTCTGGCGCTTCCTGCGCAACACGCAGCGCGCCGCGTGGGACCGCACCGCGCGAGCGTGAGGTGACAGGAACACCGCGCCCGGGAGCCTGCTCGTCACGGCCCCGGGACGCGAGGCACAGCCGGTGCGGTGGGGCTCAGCGGAGCGCCACCGGCACCGGCTTCGTCTTGACGGGGTCCGCGGGCAGCACGCTGCCGAAGGACGCGAAGAGCTGGCCGGTGAGCACGGGCTCCCGGTTGGGGCCGGCGTGGCGCAGGAAGTCGTTGAGCACCTCGCCCGTCTTCGGATCTCTCGGCAGGTGGGGGCGGGCGAGGTTCATGCGGTAGCGCACGACGCCCCGGCGCACGCGGTGGATGACGGTGACGGTGCCGGCGGCGTCCACGGCGTCCACGATTCCCACGTGGGTGAGCCCGTCGTTGCGGCGGCCATCCCGGTTCTGGTCATACGTCTCGCGGAAGAACACGAGGTCTCCGGGCGCGGGCCGGCCCTCCGTGTACACGCGGCCGTGTGCGCGGGCGTGGCGGTAGAGGGCGGTGACGCCGTTGTCGCCGGGCTTGAGCGTGCCACGGAAGCGGATGCCGGCCTGGGCATAGACGCCCTCGATGAGGCCGGTGCAGTCGGCGGGGTAGCTGCGCCCGGCGAGGACCACCTGCGACCTGCCCACCAGCGCGCGAGCCGTGGCGAGCACCGTCTCGCGGGGACCTGTAGACGGGGCAGGGCGCGGTGACTCCGCGGCGCGGATCGGAGTAACGGCGGGCTTCGTCGCGCCGGACTTCGGAGCGCGGGCGGCCACCGGCTTCGTCGGGGCCCTGGCCGGGGACGCCGTTGCTCGCGAGGGCGTGCGTGCCGGCTGCTCGGCGACGACGGGGCTGGAGAGCGACTCGCGCGGGAAGGCGGGCGGGGAGGCGGAGCGGTAGCGCAGGCTGTAGGAGTCCAGCCAGGGCTCCAGCGGCGCGCTCGTGGTGGCACAGCCCGTCGCCATCACCGCGAGCATTCCCATCAGCGCGACCGACCTCATGCAGCGACCTCCCTGTAGCGACCTGGGGCGCCATGCTCGGCCCGAGTCCGGGTGTCGTCAAAAAACCCACCCAGGCAACCGTCCGTACCCGCTCGGGTTTCCGGGGGAGCGTGGGTGCGGTATTGCTGGGGTGAATGGCCTCCCTCCGTCGAGCCCTCGCCGTCCTGTTGCTGGCCACCGGCTGCATCCCCTCGCCCTACGAGCGGGCCGCGAGCGCCGACACGGTGGAGGCGTACCGCACATTCCTTCGCGAGCACCCCACGCACCCGGACGTCGACGCCGCCGAGTCGCGGCTGGCGGAGCTGGAGTTCGAGGAGGCGAAGCGGCTGCACACGGTGATTGGCTACAAGCGCTACCTGGAGGCGTACCCGGACGCCGGGCCGTCTCGCACCGCGAAGACGCTGCTGGAGGGCCTGCGCTTCAACGCCGCGAAGGAGGCCGGCACGGTGGCCGCCTGGAAGCAGTTCTTCCAGGAGCATCCGGACGGCGCGCAGCGCGACGAGGCGAAGCGCCTGCTGGCCGAGGCGGAGGCCCGCGAGCTGGCCAGCACCGACGACCCGCGGAAGCTGTCGGACTACCTGAAGGCCTCGCCGGATGATCCCCGCCGCCAGGAGGTGGAGTCACGGCTGGACGGCCGGGCCTTCGAGGAGGCCAGTGCCTCCGGAGCGACGAAGCTCTTCGCGTACCTCAAGGACTTCCCGGCCGGCGCGCACCGCGAGGAGGCGCGCGTCCTGCTGCTGGAGCTGGAGGTGGAGGGGTTGCTCGTCTCCGGCCTGGTGGACGAAGCCGAGGCGCGCGTGAAGGCGCATCCGCTGGGGCCGAAGCTGACCCGCTTCTCCGAGCGGTTGACGCGGGCCCGCGCCGAGCGCGCCGCCCTGGCGCGCCCCGAGCCGCTGGCCCAGGCCGCGCATGTGGCCCACTACCTGCGCGACCTGGAGGACCTGAAGCGCGCGCTGGTGGCACCGGACGCGCTGGACCGCTGGCAGGCCGCCGAGGAGATGGGCCAGCACGTCTCCGTGCGCGCGTTGGATCCGCTGCTGGACGCGCTGCGCTCCGCGCGCAACCCGCTGGTGCGCCAGTACGCGCTGGAGTCCCTGCGCACCGTGCTCTCCGCGCTGCCGCGCCCGGTGGCGGAATACGAGGTGGCCTCGCGCCTGGAGTCGCTGCGCGAGCGGGCGACGAGCTCGGAGCTGTACCTCCAGGTGGCGGTGCTGCTGGACCTCTCCGGCAACCTCGTCCAGGCGTCCACGGAGTACCAACGTGCCTTCGACGGCGGCGCGCCGGATCCGGTGGTGTTGCGCCGCTGGGTGCAGATCCGCGAGGAGCGCAAGCAGTCCTTCTCCGCGGCGGTGGCGGCGCGGCAGCTCGCGCTGTGGTCGCTGGAGGTCGCGAACGAGGAGACCGTCACGACCGAGGGACGCATCCCCCTGGGCTCGGTGCGGCAGCTCTGCGCGGCGGCCGTCAACGCGCGGTTCGCCGCGGAGGCCATCGCCCGCGCCCGTGCCTCCACCCGCGAGTTCGCCGAGGACCTGGGCGAGTTCGAGCGCAGGGCGGCGGAGGCGAAGCGGCTGGCCGAGGCCCGGCTGGCGGATGCCGAGCTGATCCTCCGCGAGCAGTCGCCCGGGGCTCGCACCTGCTCCGACCAGGACGTGCGCGAGCGGCTGGACGGCGCGGTGAAGGAGCGCACCGCCGCGCTGGAGGCGGTGACCACGAAGCTGCCCCAGCAGGTGGGGCGACTGTTGCTCGAGCTGGCGAGGGAGCGGGATCCATCTCCCCAGGTCCGCGCCGCCGCGGGGGCCCGGCTGACGGCCCTGAAGCCCACGCCCTGATCCGCTGTGGATCAAAGTGTTCGCGAAGGGCGGGGCGGTTAGAGTTCCCCGCCCCATGGCCACGCGCCCCTACACGCTCAAGGTCGCCCCCGCGAAGCCGTCGCCGCGGATCGACTATGCCGCCCTCCTCAACGAGGAGCAGCTCGCGGCGGTGGAAGCAGGGGAGGGGCCGGTGCTCGTCATCGCCGGCGCGGGCTCCGGCAAGACGCGCACGCTCACCTTCCGCGTGGCCCGCATGCTGGAGCGGGGCGTGCCTCCGGAGGGCATCCTCCTGCTCACCTTCACCAACAAGGCCGCGCGGGAGATGACGCGGCGGGTGGAGGAGCTGGCCGGCTCCTTCGCGGACGTGAAGCGCATCCTCGGAGGCACCTTCCACCACGCCGCGCACGTGCTGCTGCGCCAGCACGCGGGCGTGTTGGGCTTCTCCACCCACTTCACCGTGCTGGACCGCGAGGACGCGCGAGACCTCATGGTGACGTGCATCGCCGAGCGCAAGCTCAAGAGCGACAAGCGCTTCCCCCGCCCCGACCTGGTGCTGGACCTGGTGTCCCTGGCCACCAACCTCCAGCAGCCGGTGTCCCAGGTGCTGGTGGACCGCCGCCCCCAGTTCCTCCCCCTGGCCCCCGAGGTGCTCGCCACCGCCGCGCGCTACCAGCAGCGCAAGGCGCAGATGCACCTGATGGACTTCGATGACCTGCTGCTCCACCTGAAGCGGCTGCTCACCCAGCACCCCGCCATCCGCGCGCAGCTCACCGAGCGCTTCCAATGCGTGCTCGTGGACGAGTACCAGGACACCAACCGGCTCCAGGGCGACCTCGTGGACCTGCTCGCCGGGGAGCGCAAGGACCTCACGGTGGTGGGCGACGACTGCCAGTCCATCTACAGCTTCCGCGGCGCGGACTTCACCAACATCATCGGCTTCCCCGAGCGCTACCCCGGCTGCGCCGTCTTCACCCTCACGCGCAACTACCGCTCCACCCCCGAAATCCTCCGGCTCTCCAACGCGTCCATCTCCCGCAACGAGCGCCAGTTCCCCAAGGAGCTGACGGCGGCGCGTCCCCCGGGCGCCATGCCCGTCGTCGTCCCCACCAGGGACGCCGCCGAGCAGGCCGCCTTCGTGGCCCAGCGCATCCTCGAGCTGCGCGACGAGGGGCTGTCGCTGGAGGCCATGGCCGTCCTCTACCGCGCGCACAGCCACTCGCTGGAGCTGCAGCTGGAGCTGGCCCGCCGCGGCATCCCCTTCCGCGTGCGCTCCGGGGTGCGCTTCTTCGAGCAGTCCCACATCAAGGACGTGCTCGCCCACCTGCGGCTGGTGAACAACCCCGCGGATGAGCTCGCCTTCAAGCGGGTGGTGCGGCGCGTGCCCGGCGTGGGACCCGCGACGACGGAGCACCTGTGGACGACCCTGCGCGCGCTCCCGGAGGGCACGCCCCTGGCGGAGGGGCTGGCCCACGCCGACGTCCGCGCCCACCTGCCACGCAAGGCCCAGAAGGGCTTCCAGGCCTTCTCCGACCTGATGCGTCGACTCACCCGGCCGGAGGCGGCACGCACACCGGGAGTGTTGATTGAAGACGTGCTGGCCGGTGGGTACGCGGAATACCTCAAGGCCGAGTTCGCCGCGGAGGAGCAGCGGGAGGAGGACATCCGCCAGCTCGCGGAGTTCGCCGCCCGCTTCGAGGACCTGCCGCGCTTCCTGTCCGAAATCGCCCTCGTCGCGGAGTTCGCCGCAGAGCAGGCCCTGGCGGGCGACTCGGAAACGGACACCCCGGACGAGTACCTGACGCTGTCCACCGTCCACCAGGCCAAGGGGCTGGAATGGCGGGCCGTCTTCGTCCTCTGGCTGGCGGACGGCCGCTTCCCCCTGTCGCTGGCCTCTCGCCTGCCCGAGGAGGAAGAGGAGGAGCGCCGGCTGTTCTATGTCGCCATGACGCGGGCCCGGGACGAGCTGGCGCTGGTGTACCCCCTGACAGTGCTGCCCCGGGACGGGGAGCGCATCCTCCTGCGCGTCTCCCGCTTCATCGAGGAGCTGCCGGTGGGGGAGGAGGCCCCCTATGATCGGCTCGTCCTGGCCACCGTGGAGGAGCCGCCAGTCGCACCGCCCCGGGAGGCGGCACCCGACGTCCTACCCCAGGGACCGGCCGAGCCCTCGCCGGGCGATCCGGACCCGGAGCCCTGAGCCGGACGCCCAGAAACGCGCACGCGCCACCGCGACGTGATAGAGAGTGGAGGGCAGGCGCGCCACCACTGGCCCACGCCCCCCGAACTTCATGGCGGACAGACCTCGCATCGTCGGGATTGACCTGGGCACCACCAACACGCTGGTGGCCTCCGTGCGCAACCGCATCCCGAAGATAGTCCCCACGGATCGCGGCAACCTCACGCTGCCGTCCGTCGTCGCCCTCTCGTCTCGCGGGGAGCTGGTGGTGGGCGGGGTGGCCAAGGACCAGATGGTCACCAACCCCCGGAACACGCTCTGGGGGACCAAGCGGCTCATCGGCCGAAAGTACAACTCCAAGGCCGTGGAGGACCTGAAGGGGTACTTCCCCTACGACATCGTCGAGGGCCCCAACGGAGACGCGGCGGTGATGCTCGGCGGCAAGCTGTACTCGCTGCCCCAGGTGTCCAGCTTCGTGCTCGGGCAGGTGAAGACCATCGCCGAGCAGTTCCTCGGCGGCCCCATCGACGCGGCGGTCATCTCCGTCCCGGCCTACTACAACGACAACCAGCGCAACGCGGTGAAGGAGGCCGGGCGGCTGGCCGGCTTCGACGTGAAGCGCATCGTCAACGAGCCCACCGCGGCGGCGCTGGCCTACGGCTTCAACCGCGGCCTGGACCAGAAGGTCCTCGTCTATGACCTGGGCGGCGGCACCTTCGACGTGTCCGTGCTCCACCTGGCCGGCAACGTCTTCGAAGTGCTCGCCACCGGCGGCGACACCTTCCTGGGCGGCACGGACTTCGACAACCGCATCATGGAGTACGTGCTGGAGCGCTTCCGCGAGGAGAACAAGGTCGACCTCACGGAGAACCCCATCGCCCTCCAGCGCATCAAGAACGCGGCGGAAGCGGCGAAGATCGACCTGACGCTCATCCCCAACGTCGTCATCGACCTGCCCTTCATCGACGAGCGCAAGGGCAAGCCGTTGGATCTGCGCATCCCCCTGACGCGCGAGTTCCTCAACAGCCTCAGCGGCGACCTGGTGGACCGCACCTTCGACATCTGCGACCGCGTGCTGGAGGAGAAGGGCATCTCCCGCGCGGAGATCGACGAGATCATCCTCGTCGGCGGCCAGAGCCGCATGCCGCTGGTGCAGCAGAAGATCCAGGCGCACTTCGGCAAGGCCCCGCGCAAGGGCGTCCACCCGGACGAGTGCGTGGCGCTGGGCGCGGCGCTCCTGGGCGACTCGCTGGGCAGCATCGACGCGGTGACGCTGCTGGACGCGCTGTCCATGCCGATTGGCTACGCGATGCCCAACGGCCGCGTGAAACGCATCATCGAGAAGAACTCGCTCATCCCCCTGGTGAAGAGCTTCCGCCTGCCTCCGCCCAAGGAGCCGGGCTCGCCCTTCATCGAGCTGGACATCTACCAGGGCGACAGCGACATGCTGGTGGACAACGAGTACCTGGGCACCGTGCGCGTGCCCTCCGCCGCCGCGGGCCGGAAGATCGACTTCCGCCTCACCGAGGAGTGTCTGCTCCAGGTGACGGTGGAAGAGGCCAGCGGGATGCGCAAGGTGGACCTCGCCACGCGGGACACGCCCGAGCAGCTCAAGCGGGCCCTGCAGGAGGCCTCCGCGCGCAACCCGCAGCAGGGGCCCTCGTCGAGCAACGCCAGCGACAATGGGGGGCTCCTGTCGCGAATCGGGAGCATCTTCCGGAGGGGCTAGGGAGTCCGCGATGCCGAAGTTCCCGTCGAAGGAGTGGTTGGACGAGGCCGTCCGGCTCACCAACGAGGACCCCGAGTGCGCCGTGGCCGGCAAGGGCTGGAAGGGCGACTTCGGGGCCGTGGTCGAGGCCGAGCCTGGCAAGCTGGCGAAGACGTTCGTGGTCCACGTCGTCCCCGGCGAATGCCGCATCGAGAAGGCCCGCGTGCTCGCGGATCCGGACGACCTGGACGAGCTGGAGCCCGTCTACCTGGCGCGTGCGCCGTACACCGTGTGGAAGCAGCTGCTGAAGGGCACGCTGGACCCCGTCGAGGCGGTGCTCAAGCGCCGCATCTCCATGAAGGGCGACCTGCAGCCGCTCATCGAGCGCATGAAGTACAAGGGCATCGCCGACCGGGTCTTCGCGAAGCTGCAGACGCAGTACATCGACGAGCCGTGAGCGGGGAGGGGCCACATGGGCATCAGGGATGACTTGAAGAAGCAGGCGCTGGACGTGTCCGGCAAGGCCGTGGAGAAGCTCATGGCCGACGAGAAGCGCGCCATGGCCATCGCCACCGCCATCGGGAAGGTGCAGCGGGGCAAGCAGGCGCTCGACCGGGGCCAGGAGGAGCTGATGAAGGCCTTCCACTTCGCGCCCCGCAGCGAGTTCAAGTCCCTGGGCAAGCAGCTCTCGGGACTCAAGCGTCGCCTGCGTGAGTTGGAGGAGAAGCTGGACTCGCTGTAGTCGAAATTGCGTTGACACCCGCGCGGGCGGATGGCATTTACCCCCGCGTTCGTCGCCGCTGAAGCCGACGCGGTGGCGACATATAGCAAGGGCGTATAGCTCAGCGGTAGAGCACTGCCTTCACACGGCAGGGGTCGCAGGTTCAAACCCTGCTGCGCCCACTTCAAAGAGGCCGTGAGTCCAAGGGGAAACCCGGGGCTCACGGCCTCTTTGTTTTCCGGCCGCAAAATGTTCACTGCGCGAGGCCTCGCGCGGTCCTCGGATGTGACGCAACCCGGTGGCATGTCACCCTGCGTCCGTGTCGACGAGGAACCTCCGATTCACATGGGAGCCGCGCGGAAGCGTGCTCGTACGAGCCACGCCTCCGAACGACGTGCTGGCGGACTACCTCTCCGAGGAGCTGCAGCCGGGCTCGGGCGCGGCGGAGCGGCTGCTGGCGCTGATTCACGACCTCCGTGCGGGCCGCATGGGCGCCTGGGAGGTGCCCGGCGACTGCTGGTGCGTGGAGTTCAGCCCGGTGCGCGCCACCATCCGCACCGAGCACGCCATTCCGGGCCGCACGCTGCACCTGCCCCTGGAGGACTTCGAGGAGGCGGTGCGCGCCTGGCTGGACTTCGTGGCGCTGCAACGTGCCTCCTCCGCCTCCTGAGGCCACGGGCGAGGCGGCTCAGGCCTCGCTCGCCTTGGGCAGCTCCTTCGCGGCCGGGGCATTCCGGTTCTTGATGAGCGACGCGACGATGCTGCCGCCCAGCAGGGTGGCGATGATGCCCAGCGAGAGCGCGGGAGGAATCTTCACGAAGTCCACCGCGGCCATCTTCGCGCCCACGAAGACGAGCACCGCGGACAGGCCCACCTTCAGGTAGCTGAACTTCTCCACCGCGCCGGCCAGCAGGAAGAACATGGAGCGCAGGCCGAGGATGGCGAAGATGTTCGACGTGAAGACGATGAAGGGGTCTCTTGTCACTGCGAAGATGGCCGGGATGGAGTCCAGCGCGAAGATGACGTCCGACGCCTCCACCAGCAGCAGCGCCATGAAGAGCGGCGTGGCCAGCCAGCGGGCGTTCTCCTTCGTGAAGAAGTGATGCCCGTCAAAGGTGCTCGTGGAGGGGATGGTGCGCCGGGCGAACCGCATCAGCCAGCCGTCCTCCGGGTGCTCTTCCTTGTTGCGCTGGAGGAAGAGCTTCACGCCCGTGAGGATGAGGAAGGCGCCGAAGACGTAGATGAGCCAGTGGAAGCGCTCGAGCATCGCCACGCCCGCGAAGATCATGATGGCGCGCAGCACCAGCGCGCTGAGGATGCCCCAGAAGAGCACCCGGTGCTGGTAGAGCGCGGGGATGCGCAGCGCGGAGAAGATGACGACGAAGACGAAGATGTTGTCGACGGAGAGCGACTTCTCGATGAGGTAGCCGGTGAGGAACTGCATGCCCGGCTCGGCGCCGAACTTCCACCACACGGCCGTGTTGAAGAGCAGCGCCAGGCTGATCCACACCGCGCTCCACCCCAGCGCCTCCTTGAACTTCACCACGTGCGCCTTGCGGTGGAACACGCCCAGGTCCAGCGCCAACATCGCGATGACGAACGCGATGAAGCCGCCCCATAGGGCCGGACTGCCTACGCTCTCTAGATTTCCCATAGGGACTCTGAGTTAAGAAGCGTCCCATCCATCCACAAATAGGGATTCCAGCGCCGCTCCTTCGGGAAAACCGAAGGATGTGCGGGCACGGGCGCTGTCCGTCCACTGGAGGAGCAGGCAGCGGAGCGCTCCGGCGTCCGGCCCTGCCCTGGGAAATGTTCAGTAGCGTGATGGGTTCTGTCCCGTCCCGGTTGGACTGAACAGTCACGGGTCATCGAGACCAGCCAGGCGTCCCCGTCCCCCCCGCGAAGGCAGCTCCGGCCTTCTGGGACGAGGGCGCGGCGAGAAGGCCGCCCGCGATCGGCGCCCGCGGCCCCGTCACTCTCATGACCCCCGAAGAAGGACAGAGCATTGATCCGGAACCGTTTTCTCGCTTCGACGTGTGGCGCGCTGTTCGCGCTGGCTGCTGCCTCCGCCTGCGGTAACCCTGGCAACGAAGGAACCAATACGCCAGGGGCCGTCCAGCCGCCCGCAGAGCAGCCTCAGCTGCCGAACCCCACTCCGTCCGAGCCCCCGGTGGCCGAGCCGACGCCGGAGCCGACTCCCGTGCCGACTCCGGGGGAGCCCGCGCCCGTCCCGACGCCCACGCCGGATCCGGTCCCCGCTCCGGCCCCCGACCCGACGCCTGCCCAGCCGGGCACGGACAAGTTCGGCGTGACGATGCTCTACCCGAGCGTGGCCGGCGGTGAGGAGTGGTTCCTCGCGGACAACGCCACGGCGGACAAGCGCTTCGACCCGCAGCAGGCGATTACGCGCAACGCGGACGGCTCCTGGAAGATGAAGAGCAGCCAGGTGCGCATGGGCGTCTCCACGACCACGGGCTACAGCGCCGCGAAGATTCCGACGTACGACCGCGACGTGATGGCCAGCCGCGGCTACATGCAGGCCCCGAACGACTGGAAGAACATCGAGATGACGGGCTTCGTGAAGCTCAACGCGGTGCAGGACACCGCGGACAACTTCGACTGGTACGCGCGCGGCGGCAAGCACAACGACGACAACTCCGGCTGCGAGGGCAGCAGCTACAAGGGCGGCCTGCACTACGACGGCCGCGCCCGCTGGCAGAAGGAGACGTGGCACGTCTCCTACGAGCAGGCCCCGTACCAGCCCGCCACCTCGGCGCTCAAGGGCCGCTGGGTGGGCTTCAAGGCGGTGATGCGCAACACCCAGGCCAACGGCAAGGAGGCCGTGCACCTGGAGCTGTACGTCAACGAGAACGCCGACAAGGTCACCTGGAAGAAGGTCGCCGACATGGTGGACGCCGGCAACTGGGGCGGCGACGCCCAGCACTGCGGTGGTGCCGTCGGCGCCATGCCGATTACCTGGGGTGGCCCCATCGCCACGTTCCGCTGGGACAACGCCAACGACGTGGACTTCAAGTGGCTGTCCGTCCGTGAAATCCAGCCGTAGTCAGAGGTGTGCGCCGGCTTCATCCGTGTGACGCGGTGAAGCCGGTGTCGTGAAGCCAACGCGGGGCGCGGAGGGCGAAGGCCTTTCGCGCCCTTCGTGTTTCCTGGCGAGCGCGGCGGGAATCCACCGGCGGACGTCCGCATTGTACCGGAGGGCAGGTGGCCGGGGTGGCGGAGGGTTCCCAGCCTTCGGGCGCCGACGCGCCAGCCGCCGGCATCCGCCTGTCCGGGCGCGGCGCGCCGCCGACCCGCTTCATGTCCGAAGGGTAGGGAAGACGTCCATGCAGATTACTTTCCTGGGCCACGCCGGCTTCGTCGTGGAGACCGCGGGAGCCATCGTCGTCATGGACCCGTGGCTCACCTCGCGGGGGGCCTTCGATTCGGCGTGGATGCAGCTGCCTCGCAACCACCACCTGGCACCGCTGGTGCGCGAGAAGCTGGAGACCCCGGGCAAGGAGCGGTACCTCTACATCAGCCACGAGCACAAGGACCACTTCGACCCGGAGTTCCTCGCCACGGTGCAGCGGCGGGACTTCACGGTGCTGGTGCCGAAGTTCCACCGCTCGGAGCTGCAGGACGTCTTCGCGAAGTACGGCTGCAAGCGCGTCATCGCCTGCGAGGACGCGCGCGAGATTCCCATCAAGGGCGGCTACATCAAGCTCTTCGTCTCCGAGCAGGGCACCAACCGCGACTCGGCGGTGATGGTGCGCGGGGACAACCAGTGCTTCCTCAACCTCAACGACTGCAAGCTCCATGACCGCATGGTGCGCATCGTCTCGGAGGAGGGGCCCATCGACGTGTTCTCCGCGCAGTTCTCCGGGGCCATCTGGCACCCCACCTGCTACGAGTACGCGCCCGAGACGTACGCGGCCATCTCCCTGAAGAAGCGCGACAGCAAGTTCGAGGCGGTGGCCCGCGCGCTCGAGCAGGTGCAGCCGCGCGCGTACATCGCCGCGGCGGGCCCGGCGTGCTTCCTGGACCCGACGCAGTTCCACCTCAACTTCGAGAAGGTCAACATCTTCCCGAGCGCGACGCAGCTCTTCGACTTCATGCGCAAGCGGCTGCCGGACGCCGCCACGGCCTACCTGGAGCCCATGCCCGGGGACGTGCTGGACGTGCGCTCACTGGAGTTCGTCTCGCTGTCGCCGGAGCGCGTGACGCCGGAGAACCTCGAGCAGTACCTGCGCGACTACGCGGCCAGGCAGGAGCACGTCTTCCGCGAGCGGCGCCGCAACATGCTGCGCGCGGAGGTGGACGAAATCCACGAGCGCCTGCGGGTGGAGCTGCAGCGCAAGCTGGACCTGTTGGACCTGCACGAGCGGGTGGGCATGCCGCTGTACGTGGAGTTGACGGAGCTGCCCGAGAAGCTCCTGCGCGTGGACTTCAAGGGCCGGCGGGTGGACGTGGTGCCGGAGATTCGCGAGTCGGTGCGCTACACCATGAAGGCGAGCGCGGCGGACATCGTGCGCGTGCTGGACCGGAAGCTGAACTGGGAGGACTTCCTCCTGTCCTTCCGGCTGCGTCTCAGCCGCAACCCGGACGTGTACGAGCCCGTGCTCCACGGCTTCCTCGGCGTGGAAATCGAGGACATGCGCGAGTTCTGTGAGGGCATCCGCTCCACGGAGGCGCAGCGCGAGCGCACCGTGGTGGACGTGGGTGGAAAGCGCTTCTCCATCCAGCGGTTCTGCCCGCACCAGGGCGCGGACCTGTCCGGCGGCTGGGTGGAGGAGGGGCGCTACCTGGTGTGCCCGCGGCACCGCTGGCAGTTCGACATGCGGGACGGCGGCCGCTGCACCCAGAACAACTCCAGCCTCTGCGCGGAGCCCGCGCCCGAGCGTGAGTCGGAGAAGGCCGAGAAGCCGGCTGCGCCCGTGCCGGAAGCCCAGGCACGCGTGTAGCGCGGGCAGGGCAGGGGCCGGTGCGAAAGGCCGGCCCCGCGAGTGACGAATCAGTGCACGGGGCTGAAGAGCTGAAGCGCCACGCGCACGTTGTCCGAGCGCAGGCCCACGGGCCCGTCCACGGCGAGCGCCTCCGCGGGCAGCTCGCCTTCCCATGCGAGCCGGCCATCCGCCCAGACGCGCAGCGTGGAGCCTTCGAGCAGGGCCCGCAGCGTGTGCGGGATGCCCGGAGCGGGCGCGTCCACGGAGTCGCGACGCGCGGGGCGCACGGTGGTGTAGCCGCCATTGCCACACTCCCGGCTGCTGTGCTGCCCCGGGTTGCGCTTGTAGTTCACCACGACGCCCGGCTTCGGGGCGATGCGCCACATCACGTACACCAGGTTGCAGCCGTCGAGCGCGCGCAACTTGAGTCCCACCTGCTGGCGCTGCTCACCCGAGGCGAGCGCCACCTGCCGCGCCGTCGGCCCCAGCACCGTGAAGCGCAGCTCGGCCGAGGAGGGCGTCGCGCCCTTAAGCACCGCGCGCATGCGGGGCCCGTCGACGGTGAGGCGCCCATCCTGTCCGGCGCGCAGCTCGCCCTCCGTCACGTCCAGCGAGGACAGCAAGACGGGCTCTGTCATGCGCGTGCCTCCTTCCCGGCGCGGCTTCGAGGACACCGGTGCCCGGGCCGAAGGAGAGGGCCCTCCATCCTTCGGGCCCGCGTCCGACGCACCCACCGCCACACCGCCGAGCCCCAGCAGCACGGCCCCGGCGACACAGGCCGTGAGCACGTGCCGCGGCGTCACGGCGTCCCGGCTCCGACGAACGTGGCGAGCGACTCCACATGGGCGCGCAGGTAGGCCTGCTCCGCGCGCAGCCGGGTCAGCTCCAGCAGGAGGTAGTCGCGGAAGCGGCGAATCTCTCGCGTCTGCAGCGACTCCACCTCGCGCAGCTGTCCCTCCAGGTCCGTCACCAGGGTGGACACCTCGCGCAGGCGGCCCTCCTCGGTGCGCTGCACGGCGCGCAACTCCGCCATCAGCTCGCCGACGCGCTGGGACACGCCGGACACGTCCTCGATGGTCGAACGTCGGCGGCCCTCGCGTGCCCGCGCGTTGGCGGAGCCCTGCCACAGGTGCCCCAGGTTGTAGGTGAGCATGAGCTGCCCGGAGAAGGGCGTGGTCTGCTCCACGTCGAACACCTCGTCGTAGCCGCCCCGCAGGCTCAGCTGCCAGGCCTCCGCGCGGCGCAGGCCACCGGAGTACGACTCCACCGCGTCATCCGCGGTGCGCATCTCCTCCAGCAGCGTCTCCAGCCGCTGGCCCTCCGCGACGCGGGGCCTCCCCGCCAGCCGCTCGCGGGCGAGCGCGGTGTTCGTCGCCAGCGCGCGCAGGGTGTCCAGCCGCACCTGCACGGCGTTCAGCTCCTCCAGTGTGCTCCGGCCCTCGCGCAAGTCATTGCGCAGGGCCGTGACGAGCTCCTCGGCGCGGGGCAGGGCCTCGTCGAGCACGCGGCCACGGGCCGCCAGCGCGGCGTCCTCCCCCAGCCCGCTGCCCTGGTGGACCGCGGCCTCCAGCATGGCCATGGCGCGCTGGCGGCGGCATTCCGCCTCCGCGCGCTTGCGGAGGGCATTGCCCCGGTACAGCCCCACGAAGTCGTAGCTGAGGCCGGCCGTCACCCGCGGCTTCGGCTTCCCCAGCGCGCTGTCGCTGGTTCCACCGCTCGCCTCGCCCGCATTCACCACGCCGATGCTGGCGTACACGTCCGGGGCCAGCTCCAGCGCCGCCTCCGCGTCGGCCACCCCGCGCACGAAATCGCAATAGCCGCCGGCCCGGTCTTCCAACCTGGGCGCCGCCTCCGCCGGGGGCGCCGACTGCGCCAGCGCGGTGCGTGCGGCCAGGGCGAGCAGCGCACCGCCAGTGAGCATCATCCGCATAGACCGTCTCCACCTCCGGGAGGGGACGCCATCAGAACAGCATCGGAGGACGGCCCAGGTGGAGCAATTCCTCCCGAGCGGCGGGCGTATCCGACAGCTGGATTTCCACCATTAGGCCGCGGATCATGTACTGGCGGATGGGGTGCTTGAGGGTCACCTCGCCCTCCAGGGCCTTGCCCACCACGCCCACCTCGTGACACCAGAACAGCATCGCCGCGCAGGCGTAGAGCGGGGTGCCCTGCTCGGCACGGCCCAGGTTCTCGTAGGGAACGAAGGCCACCGTCAGGTCCTTCTCGATGGCCCGCAGGTACGGCGACGCGCGCAGCGAGGCAATCAGCGTCTCGTACCGCAGGGCGACGTCGTCCAGCGCCTGCAGGTCCTGCCTCAGGCTCTTGAGCGTGGCCTCGGCCCGGGCCAGCTCCAGCGTCGAGTGGGTGAACTCGCGCTCCAGCAGCAGCACGTCCGTGGTCATCCCGTCCGGCGCGGACTCCTGGCCCAGCCCCTTCTGCACCGCCGCCAGACCCGCCATCTCCCGCTGGAGCGACTCCAGCTTCGTCTCCAGGTCCACCGAGCTCTGCGCCAGCGACAGGTTGCTCTGCGCGAGCTGCGCCAGGTGGTGGTTCATGGTGAGCTTGTCCTCCTGCTCCAGCAGGCGCGCGCCGTACAGCGCCTCCGTGCGAACGCGCGTCAGGCCGGAGAAGGCCCGGTTGGACTGGACGATTTCCGCACGGGCGAGGCCGTACTCGCGCCGCAGCTCCGACAGCCGCCGGGACACGCGGTCTCTCGCGGTGCGCTCGCCATTCAAGGCCACCCGGAAGCGCTGCTGGAACGAGCGCTCCGCGGCGATGGTGCGCTCGGTGTCCGCGATGCGGTCCTCCACCGTGCGCCGCTCCGTGAGCACGTGGTCCCGGGCGGAGGTCTGCGCCGCCACCTGGGTGCTGAGGGTGAGGATCTCCGTGTCGGTGGGCGACACCACGGTGGGCGACACCCAGCCGCGGCTCACCAGGAAGAAGCCCTGCACGGCGAGGAACGAGAGGAGCCCGAGCATGATCAACGCCAGCAGCACCGAGCCCATGAACTTGTAGGCCGAGACGACGACGGAGTTGATGCGATTGGCGACGCGTTGGTTCATGAAGAGGAGCCCTCACCGGCGTGAGTGGGCGGAATCCCGCCGCGGTTGTCCGCGGGCGACGTGGCGGGAGCGGAGCTGGGACTGCCCCGCGTCTCCCAACTCCCGGAGTCCAGCGTGAAGAGCGCGAGCGGCGTGAAGAGCGCGTACGTCACCGGCATGAGCAGCGCCATGGGCAGGAAGCTCGCGCCATGCACGCGCCGGTCCTCCGGCAGGTGGCGCGTCTCGAGGCGGTAGATGACGCCCAGCAGCCCGATGACGAGGAAGTGGAAGGCGAGGATGTCCCAGAACTCACCGTTGATCACGTTGTGCATGATGACCACCGGGTACGAGAGCAGCAGCGCGAGCTGCGACACGTAATGGACCGTCACCACCGGGTGCAGCCGCCACGCGTGGGACAGGCCGCCCAGCAGGTCCACCAGGTTGGAGCGCCGCCACCGCAGTTGTTGGGAGAAGTACCCGGCCAGCGTGGCGGGCGCGGCGGTGAAGCAGAACGCGTCCAGCGTGTAGACCGTCTCGTACCTGGCCTTGACGATCTGCCGCGTGAGGAAGCGGTCCTCGCCGTACTTGATGGGGATGCCGGCGATGGAGCGCGCCTCGAGGATGGGCTCCAGCTCCAGCATGACGTGGCGGCGGTACGCGGTGAGGCAGCCCGTCAGGCACATCACCTGCCGGAAGCTGCGCTCCAGGTCCTTCAGCCACTCCTGGGCGAAGTGGAACTTGATTTCAATCATCCGCGTCAGCCAGTTCTGATGGCGGTTCGTCACGTAGGTGCGGCCACCCACGGCGCCGATGCGCGGGCTGGTGAAGCGGCGCACCAACTGGCGCACGGCGGACTTGTCGACGATGACGTCCGAGTCCACCGACACGATGATTTCCGCGTCGACGGCGGCCTTCACGCCCCGGTTGATTCCCTTGCGCTTGCCCATGTTCTCCGGGTTGCGCAGCACGACGACGTTCGTGTGCCCCTCGGCGGCCTTCAGCGCCCAGGCGAAGCTGTCGTCCTTGGAGCAGTCATCCACCACCACGATTTGCAGCAGCTCGCTGGGGTAGTCCTGCTCGAGCAGGCTGCGGACGGCGTGGAAGATGCCTTTTCCCTCGTTGAAGAGGGGAATGACGATGGCCACCCGCGGACGGTACGTGTCGTCCACCCGGTCGAACTGCTGGCCGCGCAGGCGCCGCAGGAGCGGACCGAGGATGTAGCGGTTCATCAACACCATGATGAACAGCAGATGAATGGGAAAGAGCTCCATCTAGGTCCTGATCCCCGTCACGCCTGCGAGCTCCTGCCACACGAAGGCACACGTGCCTCCGCGACCCCCGATATGAGCGACCGGAAGGTTGGCGGGACGCGGTCCGCCGCCAACTGCCCGGGCGTACAGGGCGACTGATGAAGAGTGGGCAGCGCTCCCTCGGCGGACCCGTCCACTTCCCGGCATTGCTTGCGACTGATGCGGGGGATGACGGGGGACCCGGGGCCGCTCAGGTTCTGCCGCCGGACTTCCGGCCGAGTTGTCTGGGGGAGCCATGTCATCAGGATCAGGAGCGGGGGCACCGCGAGGGCTCGCGGTGTGGTTGTGGGCGTGTGTGCTGATGCTCACTGGCGAGGCCCGGGCGCAGGCACCTTCCGACGTCGGGCAATGGACGCACCTGGGCACCTGGCCCATCTCCGCCACCCACGCCAACCTGCTCCCCAACGGCAAGGTGTTCGTCTTCGGAGAGTTCGACGAGGGCGAGGGGCCACCGGTGCTGTGGGACCCCGCCACCAACACGCGGACGCAGGCGGCGGTGCCCGACTACAACATCTTCTGCTCGGGGCACTCGTTCCTCGCCGACGGGCGGCTGCTGGTGACGGGAGGGCACACGGAGTCGCACGTGGGGCTCGCGCACACGAGCATCTACGACGGGGCCACGAACACCTGGTTCCGCGGCCCCGACATGAATGACCTTCGTTGGTACCCCACCAACACCACGCTGCCCAATGGGGACGTGGCGGTCCTCTCGGGTGAGACGCACGGCTCGGGAATGACGAACCAGCTCGTGCAGGTGTACCAGCTGGGCGGCCCGGGCAGCGGTCCCGCCCACACGCTGAGAGACCTGTCCACCGCGGTGCGCGACCTGCCCTACTACCCGCGCATGTTCGTGGCGCCCAACGGCAAGCTCTTCTTCGCGGCCCCGAGGCGCGCCACCATGTTCCTGGACTGGTACGGCACGGGCACGTGGTGGGAGTACGGCCGCAGCCTCTTCGGGGGACGCAGCTACGGCCCGGCGGTGTACTTCGACGGGAAGGTGATGATTCTCGGCGGAGGGGACCCGCCCACGGCCACCGCGGAAATCATCGACCTCAACCTGCCGAAGCCCGCGTGGCGCTACACCGCGTCCATGTCGCTGCCCCGGCGGCAGGGCAACGCCACCATGCTCCCCGACGGCACGGTGCTCGTCACCGGGGGCTCCAGCGCCAGCGGCTTCAACACCGCGTCCGGCGCGGTGAAGTACGCGGAGGTCTACAACCCCACGGCGGACAAGTGGACGAGGCTGGCCTCCGCGAGCGACTTCCACGGCTACCACGCGACGACGCTGCTGCTTCCGGACGGGCGCGTGCTGCACGGCGGCGGCCGCAACGTGCGCACGATGGAGCTCTTCTCGCCGCCCTACCTCTTCAAGGGTGCGCGTCCCACGCTCGCCTCGGCACCGGGCCTCGTCGAGCCGGGGAAGCGCTTCAACGTGAGCACGCCGCAGGCGGCGTCCATCCGCAAGGTGACGCTCATCGGCCTGGGGGCGCCCACGCACGCCATGGACCAGGGGCAGCGCTTCCTCACCCTGGGCTTCACGGTTACGGCGGATGGATTGACTGTCACCGCGCCCGCCACCAACGTGGACGCGCCGCCGGGGCCGTACCTGCTCTTCCTCGTGGACGACCGGGGAGTGCCCTCGGTGGGGAAGGTGGTGATGGTGCCGCCGGTGCCGCCGAAGGCGCGGCGCCTCGTGTCGTTCAGCGACGTGTGGAGGTACGACGACCGCGGTGTGGACCCCGGCTCGGACTGGATGCTCCGGGACTACGACGACTCCGCGTGGCAGTCCGGCTCGGGGCAGCTCGGCTACGGGGATGGCGACGAGGGCACGCTGCTGACGCGCACGTCGCCGGCCCAGCCCTCGGTGTACTTCCGCAGGCACCTCACGCTCGACAAGCCCGTCACCCGCGCCTGGCTGGAGGCGCTCTACGACGACGGCATCGGCGTGTGGGTCAACGGCGTGCCCGTCTTCGCGAGGAACCTGGGCAACGGGGTGGGCTTCGGCGCGTACGCCTCCGCCTCGGTGAGCAACGAGTACGAGCGGGCCGCGGTGCCGCTGTCGGGCACACCCTTCGTGGTGGGGGACAACGTCATCTCCGTGATGGTGAAGCAGGTGAGCGGCTCGTCCGACGACCTCACCTTCGCGCTGGGCCTGGAGGCGGAGTTGAGCGACGACGGGCCCCCGCCGGACACGCTCACGCTGGTGTCTCCCAACGGGGGCGAGGTGCTCATCGTCGGTACCTCCGCCACCCTCCGGTGGAACACCAGCGGCAACGTGTCCGCCGTGGACCTGGAATGGTCGCTGGACGGGGGCGCCAACTGGGCCCCCATCGCCTCCGGCGTGGTGAACACCGGCGCGTACACCTGGCAGGTGCCGAACTCGCCGACGACGCAGGCGATGGTGCGCGTGTCCCGCACCGGGGGCGTTGCTCCCGTGGACGTGAGCAACGCCGTCTTCTCCATCTCCACCGTGCGGCGAGAGACGCCCATCCCCTGGCGCTCCACCTGGAAGTTCCGGGACAACGGACAGGACCCGGGCGCGACGTGGACGTCAGCGGGGTACAACGACAGCGCGTGGCTGTCCGGCGCGGGCCAGCTCGGCTATGGCGACGGGGACGAGGCGACGATGCTCACGCGAACCATTCCGTCGCAGACGAGCGTCTACTTCCGCAAGAAGCTCACCGTGTCCGGCACCGTGACGAGCGCCACGCTGAGCGTGCTCTATGACGACGGCATCGTGGTGTACGTCAACGGGACGCCGGTGCTCTATCGCAACGTGGCTACCAATGCCACCGCACATGCGAAGTACGCCAACGCGGGCTCGGACAACGCCAGCGCCACGGTGGCGCTGGCGCCGGACGTCTTCGTGCAGGGCGAGAACACCGTCGCCGTCATGGTGAAGCAGGTGGGCGCCACCTCGCCCGACCTGACGTTCGACCTCTCGCTGGAGCTGGGAATCAGCGGTTCGTCGCCACCGGCGGGGCGGTGATGGCCGCCGCGCGCTTCAGGTCCCGCTCCAGCTCGAACTGCCGGGCCTCGCGCTGGCCGGGCGTGGTGAAGGCGATGCCGGCGATGGACTCCTGGGCGGCGCGGGCGATGCGTGCCACGCCGTCCCGGGAGATGACGCCCTGCTGGAAGGCCTCCACCGCGGCGCCCACGTAGGTGTCGAAGAAGTAGATGCGCTTCGCCCGCCAGGCCTGGCGCGTGGCCTCCGGCGTGTCCACCACGTCGTGGATGAACACGGCGTGCACCGAGTTCGGGGCCGCCGCGAGCATGCGGTCTCCGAACTCCACGTCGCCCTGGCCGCTGTCACCCACGAAGACGAAGCCGTACTCGGGGAAGATGCGGAGGTAGCGCTGGAAGTTGTCGAACTTCTTGTCCGCGATGCGCGAGTTGCCCACGAGGTGGGCGAAGCTGCCGGAGAGCACGGCGGGCGGCGGGACGCCGCGCTCGCGCAAGGTGTCCAGCGTCATGTTCTCCACCACGCCCAGCGCGTCCATGGGGCGCGCGGTGACGAAGGTGAGGTCCCCCTCGCGGCCGGCGATGATGCCGGGCCCGCGGTCCAGCTCGGCGTAGAAGGCGAGCACGCCCGGGTACACCGTCTTCGACGGGTACCGTTTGTCCTTGAGGTTCGCGTAGAAGGTGTCGTCGATGTCGCTGAGGACCTTGTTCTCTCCGCTGGGCGAGCCTTCCGCCTCGCGGCGGATGTGGGTGAGGATTTCCTCGCGCACGCCCGGGTCGTCCACGTCGTCGAAGAGCAGCTTCTCCAAGTCCTGGTGGTTGCCGCCCGAGTCGAGCAGGTTCTTGAAGGACGTCAGCTCGCGGCCATGCAGCCCGAGGAACAAGTCCCGGACGCGGCGCTCGGCCTCCAGGCGGGTGGCGCCCACCTGGAGCGCCGTCACCAGGCTGGCGCGCGCGGGGAGGGACAGCTCGGCCGCACGCTGGACGCACAGCAGCTCCAGCAGCGCGGTCTGGTTGTCCGGGCCGATGATGCGGTCATCCATGTCGCTGAGCAGTCCTTCCAGGTCCACGTTGCTCAGCAGGAAGTTGAGCTCCGCGGCGCTGGCCCCGGTGAGCAGCTCCAGGATGCGGCGCTCCTCGGCCATGTCCGTGTGGCCGGCCATGAGGGTGCGCAGCGTCTCCAGCTTCTTCGTCGCGGCAGTCAGGTCCATGGTTCTTCCCCCCGGCCCGGCGGGCGGTGCTCCGGGCCAATCCCCAGCCTACGCGGGCCGCCCGACGGCGTGGTAGATGTAGGGCATGTCGACTGTCTCGAACCTCCTGGAGCTGCGGCCCGACGAGGTCCATGTCTGGATTGTCGAGCCGGAGCGCATCGACGACCGGCAACTGCTGGACGCCTACTGGGGACTGCTGGACGCGAGGGAGCGCGAGAAGCAGCGCCGCTTCCGCTTCGAGCGACACCAGCGGCAGTACCTGGTGAGTCACGCGCTGGTGCGGCTGACTCTCTCACGCTACGCGCCGGTGGCTCCGGCCGCTTGGACCTTCGCGACCAACGCGTACGGGCGGCCGGAGGTGCAGGGCGAGTGGGGCACGAAGCTGCGCTTCAACCTCTCCCACACCGACGGCATGGCCCTGGTGGCGGTGGGGACGGGTGCGGAGCTGGGCGCGGACGTGGAGGATGCGCAGCGGGAAGGGGAGACGGTGGAGATCGCCGACCACTACTTCGCGCCCACCGAGGTGGCCACGCTGCGCGGCCTGCCGAAGGATCGCCACCGCGCGCGCTTCTTCGAGTACTGGACGCTGAAGGAGGCCTACATCAAGGCGCGCGGGGCCGGGCTGTCGCTGCCGCTGGAGCAGTTCGCCTTCCACCTGGAGCCGGAGCAGGCGCCGCGCATCTCCTTCGACCCGCGCATGCGGGACGAGCCGGAGGCGTGGCAGTTCGTGCAGCTCAAGCCGTCGGAGCGGCACCAGGCGGCGGTGGCACTGCGGCGGGCCCGGGGCCTGCCGCTGAGCGTGCGCTGGCAATTCACCGTGCCGCTGGCCGGGGACACCACTCCGCCCCGCTATCAGGCGGCGTAGCGCGGCCTCCTCAGGTCGCCGGGGCCATCCACCGCGCGAGGTCCTCGCGCACGGCGGTGAGGATGGCGTCCTGGTGCTGGCGGATGAAGAAGTGGCCGCCCTGGAAGTGACGGACGCGGAAGTCCGCGTTCGAAGTTTCTTCGCGCCACGTCTCCAGCTTCGCCACGGGGACGTGAGCGTCGCCCACCGCGCCCATGGCGGAGATGGGGACGTCGAGCTTCACGGGGTGGTTGCCGTTCTCCCACCAGGCGAGCGCGAAGTCCGCGCGCAGCGTGGGCAGCAGCAGCTCCAGCAGCTCCTTGTGCTGGAGGATTTCCTCCGGCGTGCCGTCGTACTTGCGCAGGTGCGCGATGAACTCGGCCTCGGGCAGGTGGTGGATGGGCTCACGGTCGTTCTCTCGCGGCGGGCCGGCGGCGGCCAGCATGAGGCCCCGGGGCATGGGGCCGTTGCGCACGTGCAGGCGGCGCGTCAGCTCCAGGGAGATGCGCGAGCCCATGCTGTAGCCGAAGAAGACGAAGGGCCTGTCCAGCAGCGGCGCCAGCACGGGGAGCAGCGCGTCCACCAGCGCCGGGAGGTTGTCGATGGGCTTCTCCATCAGCCGGCGCTCGCGGCCGGGGAGCTGCACCGCGCACAGCTCCACGCCCACGGGCATGGCGGCGCCCCAGGCGTTGTAGATGGCCGCGCTGCCGCCCGCGAAGGGGAAGCAGAACAGCCGCATGCGCGGCTCGGTCAGCGGCTTGCGCGTCGGGAACCAGCGGTCGGGGCTCTGAGGGGTCGGACTGGGCATGGCTTGAGGCTCTGTCGCACGGGCATGGAAAACGGGTCAAGTCCCCGGGGCGGGCCTCACCATGATGAGCTTCGGGTACGCACAGCGGAACCCCGCCTTCTCGTAGCTGCGCTGTGACGCCGTGGCGGGCTCCGTCGACGCGGTGGCCACGTCGCAGCCGCGCTCGGCCGCCCACTCCAGCCGTGCGTGGATGAGCGCCAATTGGAGCCCCCGCCCCCGGTAGGGCAGGGGGACACCATCCCCCGACAGCAGCGCCACGCCGCCCGTCGCGGACACCACGCCCACGCCCCGGGGTTCCCCATCGACACACGCCAGGAAACAGGTGTTGCAGGGCGTGCGCGTCAGGTTGAGGCCGCCCAGCAGCTCCACCTCCGCCGCCGCGGGGCGCCCCGCGTACGCGTGGAAGAAGAGCCCCGCCCACGTGCGCTCCTCGCCCACGCTCATGGGGCGCACCGTGACGCCCGGAGGCGGCGGAGGCACGTCCCCCGGACGGCGCCACCACACGAGCTGGAAGGACTCCACGACGTACCGGCGCCGCGCCAGCGACCGTCCCAGCGACGGGTCGCAGAACGGGTTCAGCTCGATGCGGACCGCGCCGCCGCCCTGGCCGAGCAGCGCCTCCATCCGGTCCATGTCCTCCTCGCTCACCGCGCCGCCCAGCCCCACCCCCAGCGCCACCGAGAACAGCGCCCGGGGGCCGGTGTAGATGGCCCGCCCACCCGCCACGTGCAGTGAGGGCTGCCCCACGCGCCCGGGCAGGGGCGTCTGGTCCACCTGCTCCGCCTGCGCCTGCTCGATGCGCCACGCCAGCAGGCGGGGCTCCGGGTGCGGCAATGACTCGGCGTCCATGGCCACCTCGGGAGCAGTCTGCCCCAAACCCACACTGCCCGTGAGCCCGGGACTGCTGAGACCCACCTGCGGAGTCGCGGCCTGGACGCGGCTCACCCGATGTATCAAGTGTCGCCGGATATTGGGGGCTGGCAGGGCTGCCGGAGAGCTGTGCTAGTTTGCCGCCCCGTGAGTTACGAGCTGTCACATCTCGAGGCCCTGGAAGCCGAGTCCATCTTCATCATCCGTGAGGTGGCGGCCGAGCTGGATCGGCCCGTCCTGCTGTTCTCCGGAGGGAAGGACTCGGCGGTGATGTTGCACCTGGCGGTGAAGGCGTTCGCGCCGGCGCCACTGCCCTTCCCGCTGATGCACGTGGACACCGGGCACAACTTCCCGGAGGTCCTCCAGTACCGCGACGCACGCGTGGCGGAGCTGGGGGCGCGGCTCATCGTCGCGTCGGTGCAGGAGGCCATCGATGGTGGCCGCGTGGCGGAGGAGAAGGGGCCTCGCGCCTCGCGCAACCGCGCGCAGACGGTGCCGCTGCTGGAGGCGATTGAGAAGCACCAGTTCAACGCCGTGTTCGGCGGCGCCCGGCGCGACGAGGAGAAGGCCCGCGCGAAGGAGCGCGTCTTCTCGTTCCGCGACGAGTTCGGGCAGTGGGACCCGAAGAACCAGCGCCCGGAATTGTGGGGCCTCTACAACGCGCGTCACCGCCGGGGTGAGCACCTGCGCGTGTTCCCCCTGTCCAACTGGACCGAGCTGGACATCTGGCAGTACATCGACCAGGAGAAGGTGGCGCTGCCGTCCATCTACTACAGCCACCGGCGCGAGGTGTTCCGCCGCGACGGCATGCTGATGGCCTGGTCGCCCTTCCTCCAGATGCTGCCCGGCGAGGAAGTCATCACCGCCGAGGTGCGCTTCCGCACCGTGGGCGACATGACCTGCACCGCGTGCGTCGAGTCCTCGGCCACCACCGTGGAGCAGGTCGTCAACGAGATTCGCGCCTCGCGCGTCACCGAGCGCGGCGCCAGCCGCGCCGACGACAAGTTCAGCGAGACGGCGATGGAAGACCGCAAGCGTGAGGGTTATTTCTAGTGGAACTGCTTCGTTTCGCGACCGCGGGCTCCGTCGATGACGGAAAGAGCACCCTCATTGGCCGGCTGCTCTACGACACCAAGTCCATCCTTGAGGACCAGCTGGCCGCCGTGGAGCGCACCAGCCGCGCCCGGGGCGACGAGTACGTCAACCTGGCGCTCCTGCTCGACGGCCTGAAGGCCGAGCGCGAGCAGGGCATCACCATCGACGTGGCGTACCGCTACTTCTCGACGGTGAAGCGCAAGTTCATCATCGCGGACACGCCCGGACACCTGCAGTACACGCGCAACATGGTGACGGGCGCGTCCACGGCGGACCTGGCGCTCATCCTCGTGGACGCGCGCAAGGGCGTGCTGGAGCAGACGCGCCGCCATGCCTTCATCGCGTCGCTCCTGCGCGTGCCGCACCTGGTGCTGTGCATCAACAAGATGGACCTGGTCGGCTTCGACCAGGCTGTCTTCGACGGCATCCGCGAGGAGTTCCGCCAGTTCTCCATGAAGCTGGACGTGCAGGACCTCTCGTTCATCCCCATCTCCGCGCTGGGCGGGGACAACGTGGTGTCGCGCTCGGACAAGATGCCCTGGTACGAGGGCCCCACGCTCCTGCACCACCTGGAGAACGTGCACATCGCGTCCGACCGGAACCTCATCCACGTGCGCTTCCCGGTCCAGAGCGTCATCCGCCCCATGTCCGCGAAGTACCATGACTACCGCGCCTACGCGGGGCAGGTGCTGGGCGGCGTGCTGCGCCCGGGCGACGAGGTGATGGTGATGCCCTCCGGCTTCACCACCCGCATCCGTGACATCGACCTGGCCGGCAAGAGCCTCACCGAGGCCTTCCCGCCCATGTCCGTCAACGTGTCGCTGGCCGAGGAGCTGGACATCAGCCGCGGCGACATGCTCTGCCGCCCGGGCAACCCGCCCACGGCGGGCCAGGACATCGACGCGATGGTGTGCTGGCTGTCGGAGACCACGACGCTGCAGCCCGGCGCGCGGCTGGCCATCAAGCACACCACGCGCCTGGCGCGGGCGAAGATCAACCAGCTGCACTACCGGCTGGATGTGAATACGCTCCACCGGGATGCGGACAGCCCGCAGCTGAAGCTGAACGAGATTGGCCGGGTGACGCTGCGCACCACGGTCCCCCTGTTCTTCGACGAGTACCAGCGCAACCGCTACACGGGCAGCTTCATCCTCATCGACGAGGCGACCAACGCCACGGTGGGTGCCGGGATGATCAACGGTCCCGCGGTCTGAGGTGAATGACGATGCGGCAGACAACGGGATTCATCCTCTGGCTGACGGGTATGTCCGGCGCGGGCAAGAGCACGCTGTCCCGCGCGCTGCAGGCGCGAGTGGACGGGATGCGGCCGGTGGAGCTGTTGGACGGTGACGAGGTGCGCACCTGGCTGTCGCGCGGCCTGGGCTTCTCGCGCGAGGACCGCGAGGAGAACGTGCGGCGCATCGGCAACGTGGCGCTGCTGCTCGCCAAGCACGGCGTGGGCGTCATCGTCGCCGCCATCTCTCCCTACCGGGGCTCGCGGAACGAGGTGCGCCGCATGGCCGAGGCGAAGGGCATCCCCTTCCTCGAGGTCTACATCCAGGCCAGCCTGGACGCGCTCATCGCCCGCGACGTGAAGGGCCTCTACAAGAAGGCGCTCGCCGGGGAGATTCCGCACTTCACCGGCGTGTCGGACCCGTACGAGGCGCCGGAGGCCCCCGAGGCCACCGTGCGCTCGGATGCGGAGTCCGTGGAGGCGGGGCTGGAGCGCGTGGTGGAGATGCTGCGCGCCCAGGGCCTGCTGGCCTCCGCCGCGGCCGCCTGAGACGTCGTCTCAGGCGTCCAGCGTGGAGGGGGTCGAATCGCGGGCCTACTTGAGGATGCGCTCCATCCTCACGTAGGGGCGCTCGGCCTGGATGCTCTTCGTCTTGCAGTGCTCGAGGAACTTGTTGGACTCGACGATCTGCGGGGCCTTGTCGTCGTACACGAGGATCATCACGTGGCGCAGCCACGGCTCCTGGCCCATCGCGTAGACGTAGACCTCCTTGGGGGCCAGGTAGTTGGTGATTTCCGTGGCGCGGGCGCTGTCCGAGCCATTGAGCCGGCGGGCCTGGTCCATCTTCCGGGGCAGCGGGTTGCTCAGCAGCGGGCCGTACATCCAGCTCATCGGGCCGCCCTCGCACTCCATGCCGAGGAAGAGCACGTCGATGGAGCCGACGATGTCGCGCAGGTGCTGGTACAGGCGCGGCTCGATGGCGTTGGAGTCCGCCGCCATCAGCAGGGACTTGCCGCCCAGCCGGACGAGGTGCGCCGTCTTCGCCTGGATGGACAGGTCGCTGTGCTCGCCCATGAAGGGCAGGCCGGTGATGGAGCCGCCCGGCACGGGAATCTCCTGCAGGTCGTCGATCTCCACCACGTTCTTGAAGCCGGTGTGGTGCAGCATCAGCCGCAGGGAGGGGTCCGCCAGCGAGTTGCCGTTGTTGCGCGGGACAATGATGGTGCCCACCCGGTGCCGGAGCTGGAGCAGCGTCTCCATCATCAGGTGGTCGGCGTGGCCGTGGGTGAGGACCACGTAGTCGATTTTCTCGGGCAGGTCCGAGTGGGTGAAGCGCGGCAGCTCCGTGGGGAACTCGTAGCTGATGACGGGGTCCGTGAGGATGCTGACGTCCTTCGTCTCCAGCAGCACGCAGGCGTGGCCGAAGTAGCGCACCCGCACGCCCTCACCCGCGTAGCGCTCCGCGCGGCGCGGCTCGGCTTCCGTGAAGAGGTTGGCGAAGGCACCCGCGGCGCTGGCGGACACGCCCAGCATCTCCGCCACCTTGCCCGGAGAGCCGGCGGTGTGGCGCATGCGGAACAGCTCGTCCAGGCCCTCGTGCTTGAAGGGCACCTTCAGCCACAAGGGCGAGTCCTCCTCCAGGCGCGGCGTGCTGAAGATGTACGGGCGCCAGTCGCCGTCCACCATGTTGAGCGTCACGCTCTGCGACGACTCCTGGTAGAACCTGCTGCGATACAGCAGCGGCTCGATGACGCGGGCGCTGGCGCGGTGGCTCAAGTCGTACGTGAGCTCCACGTAGCCGCGCAGGATGTCCGGCACCTTGGGGTAGAGCGACTCCAGCGAGCCACCGTTGTTGGGCGCCATGAGCTGCTCCAGCTCCGCCATGGCCTTGGTGTACGCCAGCATGTGCGCCTGCTCGCGCTGGGTGCGCTCCAGCAATTCCTTCACCTGCGGCACGCGCGAGGCCGGGTGGTTGATGAAGGGCCCGCCCATCAGCATGGGGTTCTTCAGCGCCGCCACGTGGACGTCCGGGTTGGCGACGAAGGACTGCATCAGCTTCAGGTGCAGGTTCGTCACGAACAGCGGCGCCGTCGCCGGGGACAGCAGGTACCACCACGTGTACCACTGGTTGTAGAGCGGCTCGATGGCGACGTTCGGCTTCAGGTACATCGGGCGGTCCAGCATTGCAGTCTCCGGGCGAGGCTTGATTTTCCGGCGGGGCTTGCGAGCAGCGGAGCCCGGTTGATACACGGATTTCCGTCCACACGCACGGGTGGGGGCCCGGGGTGACACGGGCGGTGAAGGTGCCCCCAGACATGCCGGTGAAGGCCTCCGGGCGATATGGCGCCGGTGGTTGCCGCGTTTCCCGAATGCGACACGCGGACACACAGAAGGGGTTGGCCACGGATGAAGACTGCACGCGCGACGTTCCGGGGAGGGCCGGCAGGCGTCCTCCTGGGGCTGCTGGTGACGATGGCGGGGTGCAGCGAGCCGGGTCACCTGACGGAGGCGCGCTTCGGCTCGGCGCGCATGGACAAGCAGGTGACGTCGCCCACCGAGCCCTCGGCGCTTCGAGGGGAGCTGCCCATGGACGTGGACAACCCGGATGCCGGGCTGTTGCTGGTGCCGGACAGCTACCAGCCGGACACGCCCGCGCCGCTGGTGGTGCTGCTGCACGGGGCCGGCGGCAAGCCGGAGGCCATCCTGGGCATCATGCGCGAGGAAGCCAAGGCCAACGGCACGCTGGTGCTGGTGCCCAAGTCGGTGGGCTTCACGTGGGACATGATCGAGCGGGGCCACTACAACGTGGACCTGTCCCGCATCAGTCGCGGGCTGGACCGCGTGTTCCGCGAGTACTCCGTGGACCCGGCCCGCGTCTCCATCTGCGGCTTCTCCGACGGCGCCAGCTACGCGCTGTCCGTCGGGCTCACCAACGGTGGGTTCTTCCGCCGCATCGCCGCCTTCTCGCCGGGCTTCGTCGCCGCCTCCGAGCTCCGGGGGAAGCCCACCGTGTTCATGTCCCACGGCACCCAGGACGCGGTGCTGCCCATCGACTTCGGGGGCCGCTACATCAACGAGCAGCTCCTGAAGGAGGACTACGTGGTGGACTACCGCGAGTTCGACGGGCCCCACGGGATACCCATCGACATCGCCAAGGAAGGCTTCAACTTCCTCACGGCCCCCGCGTCTCCCTGAGCCGTCAGCCGGGCACCAAAGCGCGAGGCTACCCATGAGGGCGGTCTTGCGTGCTAGTCCGCCCTATCTGGAATGTTCATCTTTCAATGAAGTACCATGCCCCCCTGCTTGGGGGAACGCATGTATTTCAGGGAAGTTGACCATGTGGAAATGTGGGTGGAGGACACGGGGGCGGCGGCGCTCTTCTATGTGGGCACGTTCGGTTTCCACGTCGTGGGCCGGGCGGAGGCGGGGCCCGAGGGACGGCGCTCGCTGCTCTTGCAGCAGGGCCACCTGCGGCTGGTGCTGACGGAGGCCTCGGGCGAGGGGCCTTCCGCGGACTTCGTGCGGCGCCATGGGGACGCGGTGCGGGACATCGCCCTGCGCGTGACGGACGTGGAGGCGGCCTTCCGGGACGCGGTGCGCCTGGGGGCGCGGCCGGTGAGCGGGCCCGAGGTGTACGGCGACGGCGCGGCGCGGGTGACGCGCGCGACGGTGGCGGCGATGGGGGACGTGGTGCACTCCTTCATCCAGCGCGAGTCGCGGGGCGGTCCTGAGGACTTCCTGCCCGGGGTGTACCAGCCGGTGACGGAGGGCTTCCCGCTGCCCTCGTTCGAGCCCTTCACGGCGTTGGACCACCTGGCCATCGCCCTGGAGCCCGGGCAGTTGGAGCCGATGGTGCGCTTCTACCGGGACGTCTTCGGCTTCCACGAATCGCACGAGGAGAACGTGCGGACGGGGGAGAGCGGGATGAACTCCAAGGTGATGCAGAACGACAACGGGCGCATCTGCTTCCCGATGATGGAGCCCGCGCGGGCCGGCAAGCCGGGGCAGATTGACGACTTCCTGGCGCGCCACGGCGGCGCGGGCGTGCAGCACTTCGCCATGCTGAGCCACGACATCGAGGCGGCCATCCGGGCGCTGCGCTCACGCGGAGTGGATTTCCTGGATATTCCGCCGAGCTACTACGAGGTGCTCGAGGAGCGGCTGGGGAGGCTGGACCTGGACGTGGCCCGGACGCGAGACTACGGCATCCTGGTGGACCGTGATGCGTGGGGGCTGCTGTTGCAGGCATTCACCCGCTCCATGCACTCGCGGCGCACCCTCTTCTTCGAAGTCATCCAGCGCAAGGACGCGCGCGGTTTTGGCGGTGCCAACATCCGCGCGTTGTTCGAAGCGGTGGAGCGCGAGCAGGCCCGGAGGCCTTGAATCATGTCGTCGTCGATGAACACCCCTGAGCTTCCCCTGGCGTCCTGGGCGCGGCGGCTGGCGCCGTCCGCCATGCAGGACATGTTGCAGAATATTACGAAGCCCGGCGTCTTCTCCCTGGCGCTGGGCCTGCCGGCCGCGGAGTTGTTCCCCACCGAAGGCATGGGGCAGGCGGCGGTGCGCGTCCTGTCGGAGCAGGGTGGGGCGCTGCAGTACTCGGCCACGCTGCAGCCGCTGCGCGAGCACGTCGTGGCGATGATGGCGAAGCGGGGCGTGCGCTGCACGCCGCAGCAGGTGTTCCTGACCACGGGCGCGCAGCAGGGGATGAACCTCCTGGTGCGGCTGATGCTGGAGCCGGGCCAGTCGGTGATGCTGGAGGACCGGGTGTACTCGGGGTTCCAGCAGGTGCTGGAGCCGTACCAGGCGAAGCGGCTGCCGGTGCGCCGGGACGCGCGCACGGGCATCGACCTGGACGCGGTGGAGTCGATGCTGAAGTCGGGCGAGCGGCCGGCGTTCCTCTACACGATGAGCGACGGGCACAACCCGCTGGGCACGGGCCTGGCGCTGGAGGCGCGCGAGCGGCTGGTGAAGCTGGCGCGCGACTACCGGATGCCCATCATCGAGGACGACGCGTACGGCTTCCTCCAGTACGAGGACACGGTGCTGCCGCCGCTGCGCGCGATGGACGACCAGTGGGTGTTCTACGTGGGCTCGTTCTCGAAGATTCTCGCGCCCGCCCTGCGCGTGGGCTGGGTGGTGGTGCCGGAGCCGATGGTGTTCCGGCTGGCCACGGTGAAGGAGTCGAGCGACATCGACACGGCGACCTTCACCCAGCGCATCGTCCTGTCGTTCCTGGACTCGGGGAAGCTGGAGGGGCACCTGACGCGGCTGCGCCAGGAGTACCGGCTGCGGCGCGACGCGCTCTTGAAGGCACTGGAGACGCACATGCCGAAGGGGGCGACGTGGACGAAGCCCACGAGCGGCATGTTCGTCTGGGTGGAGCTGCCGGAGGGCGCGGACACCACCGCGCTGCTGCCGCGCGCGCTGGAGACGGAGAAGGTGGCGTACCTGCCCGGGCAGGCCTTCTCCGTGGCGGGCGGACGGTCCGCCGCGCACTGCATGCGGCTGAACTTCAGCAACTGCGAGCCGGCGAAGATTGAAGAGGCCGTGGCGCGGCTGGGCCGGGTGCTGGCGGCGCGAGGGTAGGGAAGGGGACGGGCCGCCCGGCGTGGGCGGCCCATCCCGTGCTCGGCCCTCACTCAGTACGGATAGAGCTCCCCTGCGGCCTGCGCGTCGCAGGACGTGGTGGCGGCCGCACACTGGGTGGGGTCCGTGTACATGATGGAGTTGCAGTTCCCGTAGTGGGCGAAGCCGAGGCTGTGCCCGACTTCGTGGATGGCGACGGTCTTCGCGTAGTGCGCGCCCGAGTAGTACGTGTCGTTCAGCTGGATGGTGCTCCGGGTCAGGCAGGTGCCCGACCAACTGTTCCCCGCGTACCCGTACCAGCCGGTGTAGCCGTAGTACGCCTCGTAGACCATGACGTCGGAGGCGCCGCTGGAACGCCAGTAGAGATACAGGCTGTTCGAGACGTTCGTGTACATCCACGCGTTCATCGCGTCACCGACGGGCCAACCCGCGCCCGTGTAGTCCGTAAAGGTGACGTTCGTGGGCTTCCGGCACCACTTGTAGCCGAAGCGGGGAAGCCCGCACCAACTCTGGGCGGTCGGCCCCTCGTGGGGGGCCTGTTCCATCATCGGCATCGGGCGCGCGTCGGGGCTCACGTAGGCGACGGCCCGTGCGCGGGCTTCGACCCTTTCGAGCAACGCGTCGACCGGCTGTCCCACGTGCTCTTCGAGCACGGCGGCGTGACGCGACGAGCTCGCGCCCTGGACGAGGCCGCCCTGCACCAGGACCCGACCTCGCGGGCCGCCCGTCACGGCGTAGATGCCCGCCATGGAGCGCGAGGCCATGGGCTCGGTGCCCCCTTGCGGCGTGAGGAAGAAGACCGCCTGCTCGCCCACCTTCGGCAGCGGGTTGTCCTCCGGCGCGAGCGTGCAGCCGTCGGCGAGCAGGCCGCCGGGGAACATGACGTCCACTGTGGCGCCCCGTGCGAGCGCGCCGCCCGAGGCCGTCTTCAGCCCCTGCGAGGCACGCGCGAGGTCGCCGACCCTCACGGTCGCGATGGTCACCGGAAGGTCGTTGTAGATGCCGCTCGCCTCTCCGGTGGGTTGCCCCTCCAGCTTGGACTTCGCGTAGGCGCGGATGACGTCGAAGCGCGTGGACTCCACCCGGCCGTTGATGATCAACGCCGAATGGTCGGTCAATTCATCGACGGAGTCCTCTTCGAGAATCCAGTCGACCATGAGCGTGTGGTCCGTGCCCTCGGCGTGCGCGTGGGCGGGCACCGGCGTCCCGGGCACCCACGCTGTCACGTGAGCGTCCTCCGGGGTGACGGGGAGCGCTTCATCGCCTCCGGTCTTGGCACACCCCACCACACCCAAGAGCGCCAACGGCACGACCCAGGAACGCGCATATCTCTTCGTCATGATTGTCTCCGAGGGGGAACGCTGCGGTACTTCCCCTTTGACGAGACCTGGGGAATTTCGTCCCACCGGGCCGGCGCGATTTCGAGGCCGTCAGTCCGTCATGAGCTGGCGAAGGCTGACGTCGAGCTGGCTGCACACGAGGCGTAGCATGCTGTCCAGCTCGTCGGGCGTGAGCCCCAGCCGCGTCGTCAGCTCCTCGCGGGTGAGCGCCAGCAGTTGCTCGCGGGCGCGGGCAATCCATCGCGCGACGGTGGAGCGAGGCGCCTGGTAGGTGGCGCCCACCGAGTCCATGGACAGGCCGTGCACATGGTGCAGCCGCAGCAGGTTGCGCTCCCGAGCGTCCAGTCGGCCCAGCGCGGCGCGGAAGGCCACGCGGAAGTCCTCCTGGTGCCGCTCGCGGATGAAGGCCAGCTCGGGGTCCGCGCCCAGCCGCTCCGCCAGCTCCGCCGGGGCCTCCCCCACGGGCTGCTCGCGCGGCGCGGCGCGCTGCTGGTCGATGTGGAGCCGCAGCGCCACCGCCCGTACCCACTGCCCCAGCGGACCGCGCCCGGAATAGGAGGCCAGCTTCGGTGCCGCCCCGTCCACCGGGACGATCAGTCGCTGGCTCAACACCTGTCGCAGCTCGTCCACGAGGGAGGGTGCCTCGCGCGGCAGCCACGACCCCACCTGCGACAGCACGTGCGCGTCGAGCGCTTCGAGCGCGCGCGCGTCTCCCCGCGCACAGGCGAAGGCGAGGAAGAGCTCCCCCGCGCGCAGGTTCGCGAGCACCTCGCCGGCCTCGCCCGCGGAAGGCAGCCGCTCGGCCACGTGCGCCAGGAAGGCCCGCTCGTCCATGTCCACCCGCGGCCACGCCTCGCGTGCCTCGCGCACCAGGCCCGTGAGCGCTTCCTCCAGGCCCGCGTGGGCCCGCAACGCCGGGACGAGCGCCCGCGGCACCCGCGACAGGAAGGACTCGAGCTGCTCGGACGACACGAAGCACCTCCACCGACGAGCGCGCCCTCTCGGGGCAGGAGGGAGACCCGGTTCCCGGCTCAGTGGGCACCGTGCGCGGACAGCCAGGCCCGCACCTCACGCGCCCGGGGCGCGTAGACGGGCGCGCCGCGGGCGTAGGCCTCCTGGGCCTCCCGCGCCAGGGCCAGCGCCTGGGGCCGCTCTCCGCGCGACTGCCAGAGGACGCGGGCGAGCGCGAAGTGTGCCCGGGCCCGCTCGGGCGGAGCCAGCTCCACTCGCGCGGCGAGCGCCACCGCCCGCTCCAGCGGCTCGCGGGCCTCGCGCAATTGGCCGCCCTCCAGCAGCGCCTCGCCCAGCAGTCCGAGCGTCTGTGCCACCCGGGGGTGCTCCGCCCCGAGCGCCTGCTCGCGCATCTCCAGCGCCCGCCGCAGGTGGACGAGCGCCGGACGTACCCTGCCCAGGCGCAGCTCCACGTGCCCCAGGTTGTACAGCGCGCTGGCCACCTTCGGGTGGCTGGGGCCGAGCGTGTCCTCCCACAGCGCGCGCGCCGCCTCGAAGTGGGTGCGCGCCTCCTCCAGGCGGCCCGCGTCCATTGCCACGAAGCCCAGATTGTTGCGCGACAGGGCCACGTCCGGGTGTCGGGGGCCGAGCTGCGCCTCCTGGATGGCGAGCGCCTCGCGGTAGGCCGCCTCTGCCTGCGCGAGCTGTCCCATGTCCGCCCGGGCATTGCCCAGGCTCAGCAGCACGTTGGCCATCCGCTGGCCGCCGCCCCCTGCCTTGCGCAGGCTCGCCAGGGCGCGCTCGTAGTGGGGCAGCGCCTCCGCGAGCTGGCCCTGTCGCGAGAGCGCGTCGCCCAGGTTCACCCGGATCATGCTGGTGCTGGAGTGCTCCGCCCCGAGGAGTCGCTCGCCCAGTGCGAGGGCCTCGCTGTAGCGCGCCACCGCCTCGGCTACCTTGCCCTGCAGCCGCAGTGCGGTGGCCACGTTGTTGAGGTGCGCGGCGCGCAGCGGGTGCTCGAGGCCGTACACCGCCTCCACCAGCGCCTGGGCGCGCGCATGGTGCTGCTCTGCTTCGGCGTAGCGCCCCAGCGCGTTGAGTGCCGAGCCCATGCCGGTGAGCACGTCGGCGAGCGCCACGTCGCGTGGCCCGCGCGCCCGCTCCAGCAAGGCGAGGGACCTGCTGGCGTCGGCGAGCGCCCGCGCGTAGTCGCCCTGACGGTAGCTGAGGCTGCCGCGGACGCGGTGGAGCTCCGCGGCCACCTCCAGGGAGGCCTCGGGCCCCAGCCGCTCCAGGGCCGCCTCCGCCATGCGCGCGGTGCGCTCGGCCTCCTTCACCAGGCCCAGGCCCTCGACTTCCGTGTAGAGGAGGCGGTTCCACGCGTGCGCGGCGGTCTCGTCGTCGTGCCCGGCCTCCGCGACGCGCACCGCCTCCTCCAGCACCTCGCGCGCCGGCGCGAAGCTTCCGGCGGTGCCTCGCAGCTCGCCCAGCAGCAGCAGGGCCCGCGCCAGCGTGGGCCGGTGTCCCAGCTCGCGCAGGGCCGTCACCACCGCCTCCAGCCGGGGCAGGGCACGCGCATGGAACCCGGCCGCGCCTTGCACGCGCAGGCCGTCCAGCTCCTGGCCCAGCGCCGCCAGTCGCTCCCGCGCCTCCGGGGCCCGCGGCAGCGGCTCCACGCGGGCGAGCGCGTCCCGGTCCGCGCACGCGGCCAGGGAGGGGAGTTGCCGCACGGCCTCGGGTGCACGGGTGAGCGCCTCTCGCTCGCCTCCCTCCAGCAGCTCCACCAGGACGCGCAGCGCCCGGCGCCGGCCATCCAGGCACGCGGCGCGCAAGTCCATCAGTTGCTCGGACTGCGCCTGCCGCACGCGCGTGTCCTCGCAGGACTGGCGCTCCTGGGCCACCAGCGCCTGGGCATAGGCGTCCAGCGCCCGCGCGGTGGACTCGAACGCGTCCCCAGGTGCCGGCAGCGCGCCCTGACGGAAGCGCTGCTCCAGTCGGGCCCGGTGCGCCGCGTCCCAGGTGCCCTCCAGCCGGGCCTCCAGGCCGGTGCACGCCCGAGCGGCGTCACCCCGGGCCAGCGCGAAGCCCACGGCGGCGCTGGCCGCCACGCTCGTGGCCAGCGCCGCGGCCACCTGGCGCCAGCGGCGCGCGCGCGGGCCGGACTCGAGCCGGGCCAGCAGTGCGTCCAGTGAGGGGTAGCGCGAGGCCGGCTCCACGGCCAGGCCGCGCAGCACGGCATCGCGCACGGTGCCGGGCACGCGTGAGCCGCGTGGCGGCGGCGTCACCCGTCCCTCGCGCAGGGCCCGGGCGCGCTCCGCCGTCGTACCTCCCGCGAAGGGCCGCTGGCCGAAGAGGGCCTCGTACAGCGTGACGCAGAAACTGAACTGGTCGCTGCGCGCGTCCGCGCGTCCGCCCCGCCACTGCTCCGGGGACATGTACGCGGGGGTTCCCTGCCGCACGCCGGCGAGGGTGTCGCCTTCCTTCGGCGAGGCCTCCGGGGTGGGGCTATCCCCAGTCACTGGCTCAGCGGGGGCTAGGCGCGCGAGGCCGAAGTCGGTGACGCGCACCTGGCCGTCGTCTCCCAGCAGCACGTTGTCCGGCTTGAAGTCGCGGTGCACCAGCCCCACCGCGTGCGCGGCCGCCAGCCCCTGGCCCGCGTGGAGGAAGCGCGCGAGCACCTCGCGCCACGGATGGGGCGCCTCCGCCAGCCAGTGGCGCAGCGTCCGCCCGCGCACCAGCTCCATGGCGAGGAAGACGGTGTCGCCGTCCAGGCCCACGTCATGCACGATGACGACGTTGGGATGGGAGAGCCGTGCCAGCGCCTGGGCCTCGCGCACCAGCCGCCCGCGCGCCTCCGCGTCCGCCACCGCCCCGGGCTTGAGCAGCTTGAGCGCCACCTCCCGGTCCAGGTCCGGGTCATACGCGGCGAAGACCACTCCCATGCCGCCCTCGCCCACGCGGCGCAGCAGCACGTAGCGCCCCACACGCGCTCCAGCGTGCGGAGGCGCGCCCGGCTCGGACGACGCCATGGAGTCCAGGGCCTCTTCGGCCAGGGCGCCCTGTCCCTCGAGTCCCGCCACCACCGTGCAGCACGCCGCGCAGTGGTCCAGGTGGGCCTCCAGCCGGGCCACGGCGTCCGCGGACAGGCGCCCCTGCTCCCACTCCAGCAGCTCGTTCTCGTCAGGACATGGGGTCATGGAAACAGCCCGAAGGCTGCATAGCCCGAGAAACATACGTCAGCGGAATACCCCGCTGAAAAGAGGGGCGTCCGGGACACCGCGTGCCCAGGCGCGGCCAGGTCGCGGAGCCCGCGGGGCGGACCTCGGACCTCGAAGCATGACTGATGGTTGGACGACATTTCCCTCACGCGCGTCGAAACGCGAGGCGATGTCGCGGGCCTGTGTGCATCTCGTAAAGCATCTGTTGCAGTGGGCTCGGTGGAGCGCTGCCATGTGTCTCGCTTTGGGAGGTGCCCCGAAGCCGCTCTGTGGTCGTCTACCCTTCACACCGCCTTCGCGGCCAGCTCCCTGGCGACGTCCACGAAGAGGCGCAGCGCCGGGGAGCGCTGCGCACGGCTGGGGTAGTAGAGGAAGAAGCCGGGAACCGTGGGCGCGTAGGCCTCGAGCACCCGCTGCAGCCGTCCGGTGCGGAGCTTTTCGGCCACCATGGGCTCGAAGACGTACGCCAGCCCCAGGCCCTGCTCCACCAGGGACACCGTCAGTTGGCTGTCGTTGGAGACCACGCCACCGCGCACCGGCACGCGCCAGTTCCTGCGGCCCCGTTCCAGCTCCCACGCGTAGAGCGCCCCGGTGGTCCGCAAGCGGAAGGTGATGCACTCGTGGCGCAGGAGATCCTCGGGGCGCTGGGGCGTCCCGTGGCGCTCGAGGTAGCCGGGCGCGCCCACCACCACGAAGCGGAACGCGTCGGTGAGCCGCACCTGCACCATGTCGCGCTCGATGGACTCGCTCAGCCGCACGCCCGCGTCGTAGCCCTCCGCCACGATGTCCACGAAGCGCTCCTCGATGACGACTTCCACCTCGACCCGAGGGTGCCGCGCGCGGAAGGTGGGGACCACCGGGGTGATGACGTAGGGCACCGCCGCTCGTGGCACCGACAGCCGGACCCTGCCCACCGTCTCACTCGGTTGGGCGGAGACCTCGGTCAGGGCAGCGAGCGCCTGCCCCAATGCCGGGCCCGCGCCCTCCACGAGCCGCCTGCCCGCGTCCGTCAGCGAAACGCTGCGCGTGGTGCGGGTGAGCAGCACCACGCGCGTCTGCCCCTCGAGCTGCCGCACCGCCTGACTGACCGCGGCCGTGGAGACGCCGAGTTCGCGCGCCGCGCCGCTGAAGCTGCGCAGGCGGGCCACGGCGAGGAACACCTGCAGCTGTGAGAAGGGAGCCGTAATCATTTGCGAGAACCGCCTTCGATGGCTTCCGTGTCGCCACCGAGAAGCCGCCACCTCACTGTTAAGCACCGCTTAAGAGCCTATTGCCTCCCCGGCGCGTAGTCAGCCGCCGTGCCGGGGCGTACTTCTCTTCGTGAACGAGACTCAACGGTCCCGAAGCCACGGAGATTTGAAGACACATGCTCACCGTCAATGCCTACGCGGCCGGGTCAGCGACAGCCCCTCTTGGTCCGACGACCATCGAGCGTCGTGACCTCGGCCCGCGCGACGTCCTCATCGAGATCAAGTTCTGCGGCATCTGCCACTCCGACATCCACAACGCTCGCAATGAGTGGGGTTCGGCGAACTACCCCATCGTCCCCGGCCACGAGATTGCCGGCATCGTCGCCAGGGTGGGCTCCGAGGTCACCCGGCACGCCGTCGGCGACCGCGTCGGCGTCGGCTGCCTGGTCGACTCCTGCCGCGAGTGCGCGAACTGTCTCAAGGGTGAGGAGCAGCACTGCCTCAAGGGGTTCACCGGGACCTACGGCGGTGTTGGGAAGGATGGCCAGCGCACCCAGGGCGGCTATTCAACACACATCGTCGTGGCCGAGGACTTCGTCCTCAGGATTCCCGAGGGCATCGCGCTCGACGCCGCCGCGCCGCTGCTGTGCGCCGGCATCACGACGTACGCGCCGCTGCGCCACTGGGGCGCCGGCCCCGGCAAGAAGGTGGCCGTCATCGGTCTTGGCGGGCTCGGGCACATGGCCGTGAAGCTCGCGCACGCGATGGGGGCCGAGGTCACCGTCCTGTCGCAGTCACTGAAGAAGAAGGAGGACGGCCTGCGCCTCGGCGCGGACCACTACTTCGCCACGAGCGATGCGGAGACGTTCAAGAAGCTCGCCGGAACGTTCGACCTCATCGTGAACACGGTGAGCGCGAAGATCGACCTCGACGCCTACCTGTCCCTGCTGGCCCTGGACGGTGCCCTGGTCAACGTGGGCGCACCCCCGGAGCCGCTCTCGGTCAACGTGTTCTCCCTCATCATGACCCGCCGGTCTTTCGCGGGCTCGCTGATCGGCGGCATCCGTCAGACGCAGGAGATGCTGGACTTCTGCGCCAGGCACCACATCGGCTCCGACATCGAGGTCATCCCGGCCGGCAGGATCAACGAGGCCTACGAGCGCGTGCTCGCCTCCGACGTCCGGTACCGGTTCGTGATCGACGCCGCGACCCTGAAGTAGCGAGCGCCCGTCGCCGTGGCGCGGAAGGCTATCGGCGAAATCGCGATGACCGCTTCCTCTCGCTTTTCAATGGCCACCGGGCGCCTAGACTGGCTCCGTGTCCAGTCCCTCCGAGCAGAGCCCGTCCGACGGTGGCCTCCGCCACCGGATGCACACCATCATCTTCGAAGCAGACACTCCGGCCGGGAAGGCGTTCGACATCGCCCTGCTGTGGGCCATCCTCTTCAGCATCGTCGCGGTGATGCTGGAGAGCGTGGCGTCGGTGCGCGACCAGTACGGCCGGGTGCTCCGCGTTGCCGAGTGGTTCTTCACGGCGCTGTTCACCGCCGAGTACGTGCTCCGGCTCATCGCCGTCCAGCGGCCCCTGCGCTACATGCGCAGCTTCTTCGGGCTGGTGGACCTGGTGGCCATCCTCCCCACCTTCCTGAGCGTGCTGGTTCCCGGCGCCCAGTCGCTGCTGGTGGTGCGGGTGGTCCGGCTGCTGCGCGTCTTCCGCGTGCTCAAGCTGGCCCACCTGCTGGGACAGGCGGAAATCCTGCTCACCGCGCTGCGCGCCAGCCGGCCGAAAATCACGGTGTTCCTGGGCACGGTGCTCACCATCGTCGTCGTCATGGGCGCGGTGATGTACGTGGTGGAGGGCGGAGCGAACGGCTTCGACAGCATCCCCCGGGCCATGTACTGGGCCATCGTCACCGTGACGACGGTGGGCTTCGGTGACATCACTCCCAAGACGGTGCTCGGGCAGCTCATCGCCTCGGTGCTGATGGTGATGGGCTACGGCATCATCGCCGTGCCCACCGGCATCGTCTCCGTGGAGCTGGCCGCCGCCACCCGCCATGCGGTCGACTCGCGCGCCTGCCTCGGCTGCGGCGTCCAGGGACATGACCTGGACGCGTCACACTGCAAGTACTGCGGGCACGGCCTGTGACCCGCGGAGATGGCACGGCGACCTGCTCATCCAGGTGCCGTGCCGTGATGCGGCGCTACGCGCCGGTCTCGTAGTTGGCGATGGCGGACAGGATGACCGACTGGCCCGTCTGCAGGTCGGTCACCTGCACGCGCTGGGTGTGGTCCCGGAAGGGGCCAATCGAGCGCGAGCAGATCCAGCCCTCCTGGGTGGTGTACCAGACCCTCGAGCACTTGTTGTCGAGGTACGTGAGCTGGTACCGGCCGGAGGACTGGTCGATGCCGATGACCGAGAACACCGCCGTGGCCTTGGGCTGCCACCAGACGATGGTGGAGCAGTAGTCAGGGGTGGCCACGTCCCACGCCGTCGTGTCGATGTAGCAGGCGGCCCGTGCCGACTCGATTCCCGCGAGCTGTGCCAACTCCGTTTGCGTACCCGTCGCATCCTCGTGAGCCAGGGCCGGAGCCGCGATGGTGGCCAGGACAGCGGACATTCCCCACTTCAAGAATGACTTCATACGAAGCACCTCGTTCCAGTGTGTTGTGGGTCCCTGCCGCCGACGTGAAGCGCGGCAGGCAACCGGTGACACAGATAGAACGAGGCGCTCGGACGATATCGGACGACAGCGCACCACGATTCGACCGTGAGTGCAGGACCCGGCTCAGCGGCAGCGGGGCTGCCCCGTCATGAAGTCGACCGCTACCCTCGACAGTGCCCGAGCTCGGCTCGCGCCTCCGTCGTCTCCTGGGCATAGGCCTTGCGCCAGACGGCCAGCTCCTCCCAGGCGCGCCGCGCCTCCTTGCAGGACTCTTCCACCGCCCCCGTCAGCCGGAGCGCCCGCGCGAGCCGACGACGCACCCTCGGGACGCGCGCGGAGACCACCTGCCGCACCGTGAGCACCTCCAGCGCGGTCCGCAGCGGCGCCAGGGCCTCGGCGGGTTGGCCTCGCGCGAGCTGGACGTCCCCCAGCAGCAGCAGCGCCTCGATGCGCTCGGACGACGAAGGCCCCAGGTCCCGCTCCATGCTCGCGAGCGCCTGCTCCACATGACGCCGGGCCTCGTCTACCTGCCCCAGGAAGAGGAGGGCATCCGCCAGGGAGCGCAGCCCCGCGCCATCCACCTCGCCCTTGTCGGCCAGAGGCCGCTGGAGCGAGACGCCGCGCGAGTGGAAGTCGCGTGCCTCGTCCGGACGCCCCATCAGGCGCAGCAGCCGGCCCACCTCGTGCGCATCCAGCGCCACCTCCGGGTGGGTGGCGCCATAGACACGCGCGTGTTGCGCCAGGAGGCTTCGGGCATGCTCCAGCTCCGGCAAACGCTCGCCCTGTTCGCCCAGCACGCCCAGCCGGTTCGACTTCATCCCCATCAGCACCGGGCTGTCGGCATCCAGGCTCTTGCGCGCCACCGCCCAGCTCCTCTCCGCGGCCTCCCGCGCCTGGGCTCCATGTCCCCACTCGAAGTAGACGAGCGCCAGGTTGGACCAGGTCCGGGCCACCGACAGGTTCTCCTCGCCCAGCGTCCGGCGGAGGATTTCGAGCGCCCGCAGGAGGACGGATTCGGCGCTCGCCAGCTCACCCAGTTGGGCCAGCGTGCCCCCCAGGTTCACCAGGGTTCGTCCCGTGTCCCGGTGCGCCGCGCCGAAGTGCGTCTCATGGACCCGCAGCGCCTCCTCCAGCCAGCGCTTCGCCTCCAGCAGCCGCCCCTGTTGCCTGGCCAGCAGGCCCAGCCGGCCGCTCAGCTCCGCGCGCGCCGACGTCAGGCCCCGCGCGGTGGCGGTCTCCAGCGTCGCACGCAGCAGCGGCTCCGCCTCCGCGAAGCGGCCCTCCTGCTCCAGCAATTCCGCCTGCATCTGGTTCAGCAGGAGGTCCAGATCGGCGTCTCGCAGCGTCTCCGCCACGGCACGGGCGCGCTGGAAGAAGGGCCACGCCTCCTGGGGGCGCCCCAAGCCGTACCCATGCAGCCAGGCCTGGGCAATCAGCACCCGCGCGAGCACGCCCAGGTGCCGCCCCGCTTCGGCCGCCAGCGACGCCTGGGCCAGGGACGCGCGCGCGTCCCCGAAGGCTTCGGTGTCCTCCTGCAATCGCGCGCAGAGGTGATTCGCCTCTGCCTCCAGGGGCCGGTGGCGGGTGGCGAGCGCACGCTCGCGGGCGGGCAGGGCGATTCGCAGCGCCTCGGCGGGATGGCCCGCGAGCATCTCCGCGTTCGCCTTCGCGAGCTCCGCGCGCACCGCGTCCACCTCCGCGCGCGCCTTCGGGTCCTCCGGCGGAGACACGGCCTCCTGCAACGTCCGCACGTCCGCGCATCGGCCCACGCCGCCGAGCGAGGCCCCCAGCCCGAAGCCCCGCTCCACCGTCCGCGCGTCCGCGCCCTGGAGCGCCATCGTCAGCCGTGACAGCTCTCCCAGCCGCTGGTCCAGACACGTCATCCGAAGCCCCAGCGCCGCTTCCGACTGCTCGCCGAAGACGTGAGTCGCCTCGCACGCGGACTGATGCGCACGCGTCCAGTCCTGGGTCCACCGCTCCAGCGTGGAGGCCACGGCCTGGAACGAGGCCACGGCCGCGGGGTCCTTCGTCCTCAGGAAGGCCTGACGCGTGGACTCACGCACGGCCGGGTCCCAGATGCCCGCGAGGTGCCGCTCACTGCCCTGGCAGGCCTCGCTCGGCGTCGCCGATGAAGGCCCCAGCACGAGGAACCCCAGGCCCACCAGTCCTCCCGCGAGCACCGCCGTGACGGCGCTGCGCTTCCAGGCCTCTGTCTCTCGCGAGAGGCGGGCCCGCAGAACCTGCATGGACTCGAAGCGCCGCGACGGGTCCACGGAGAGTCCTCGCCGGACCACGGCCTTGAGCCACGAGGGCACACCGCTCTTCTCGGGGCGCACCTCCTGGCGCACCATGGACGACAGGAGCTCCTCGCGCGTGGCTCCCGCGAAGGGCCGCTGCCCGTTGAGCGCCTCGTAGAGCGCGACGCAGAAGGCGAACTGGTCCGAGCGGGCATCCCCCCGCTCTCCGCGAAGCTGCTCCGGCGCGCAATAGGCGGGAGTCCCCAGGAACGCCCCGGTGAGGGTGAGCGGCGCTTCGCCGGAGACGAAGGCCACGTCCTCCCGAGGAGGCTCCAGCGCCACCGCCGCGTTGGCCAGGCCGAAGTCGGTGATGCGCACCTGCCCGTCGCGCGTCAGCAGGACGTTGTCGGGCTTGAAGTCGCGGTGGATGATGCCCAGCGCGTGGGTGGCCGCGAGCCCATCCGCCGCCTGGATGAAGCGCGCGAGGATTTCCCGGCGCGTGCGCGGCTTCTCCGCCAGCCACCGCCGGAGCGTGCCTCCTTCGACGAGCTCCATCACCAGGAAGAGCTGCCCCTGGAACTCCCCCACGTCGTGCAGTCGGGCGACATGAGGGTGCGACAGCCGGGCCATCGTGCGGGCCTCGCGCTCCAGTCGCTGACGCGCCTGGGCAAGAGAGCCCTCCCCGAGTCTCGCGAGGTTCAGCAGCTTGAGCGCCACCTTGCGGTCCAGCTCTGGGTCATAGGCGGCATGGACGCGCCCCATGCCTCCTTCGCCGAGCAGACCGAGCACCATGTACCGCCCCACGCGCGCGCCGGAGACGAGCAGCCCTGTGTCGACCCGCGGAGGAGGCGTCTCCAGCCCGCCCAGCGCGGCGAGCACGCTCCGGCACTCCGAGCAGCCTGCGACATGCTGGCGCACGGTGGTCGTTCCCTGGGGGTCCAACGCTCCGCTCGCATAGCCCGAGAGCGTGTTCTCGTCGGGGCAGCTCATTCGCGCGCTGCCAGCAGGCCCGAGAGGCTCAGGTCCAGCCGGCCCTGGATGGCGCGCATCAGGCTGTTCACTTCGGGCTCGGGCAGCGACAGGCGTTCGGCGAGCGCGCGCCGCGTCCGCTTCTCCAGCAGCGCCTGCACCGCGGAGAGCCGGCGTGAGAGGGTGGACTTGTGCAGGCCGAACAGGGCGCCCATGCGCTCCAGGGAGAGGCGCTCGACGAAGTGCAGTCGCAGCAACTCCCGGTCCTCGTCATCCAGCGAGGCCACCGCCCGGATGAAGGCCGCGCGCACATGCCCTCGGGCCTCCTCCCGGACGAAGCCCAGCTCCAGCCCTCCCGGCGCGGGGTGCGCGGCGAGCACCTCGGCGTCGACTTGCGATTCTTCTCCCTGGGCCTTGCGCATCCGCAGCGCGAGCCGCGTGGCGGAGATGCTCACCCAGTGCAGCAGCGGGCCCACGCCCGCGTAGCCGAGCAGCCGTGAGGGTGTTTCCGCGCGAGGCATCAAGAGGTTGGCCCGGAGCACCTGCAGCACCTCGTCCGCGAACACCGGCGAGGGATGGATGCGAGACAGGGGAACGCGCAGCTTGAGGAGGACCTCCTGCTCCAGGAGCGCACGGGCCGCCGGCAGCCCCTGTGCGCAGGAGAGCGCGAGCGCGAGGTCCCGGGCATGCAGTCGCTCCAGCGCGAGCATCGGGTCCACCGCCCGCGAAAGCAGGGCCCCGAGGTGTCGCGCGAAGGCCCCCGGCTCGGGCGCGGCGTCGTGGAGGGCCGCGGCCTGGGAGAGGGCTCGCTCCACGGCCTCTCTGGCTCCCGGAGTCTCACGGAGGCGGGCGGAGGACAGCTCGCCGGCGGACTGCAACACCCTCTCGAAGGACTCGGAATCAGCCCCATGCATCCCAAGCACTCCTGACATCAAGCCCCTGATTCAACGGGGCCGGGGCCACGTGTATTCACGGCACCAAGTATAGGGCGGATAGGGGCCAGAGGCGGGTGGGGGGCTGGTGCAGACGTGCCGAGGAGGAGTGTTGACGGGACCCACGTGCTCCGCACGTGGCAGGGCGCTCCGGGAGGGATGACTCCACGACAGGAGCGAAACAAACTTCTTTCGCCCCATCCGGTCCGGAGGCATGGAGGCATTCATGTCATCGCCCAAGGACCATCTCCTCGAAGCGATTGGGCTCGCGCGCGACAACGTCCGCCATGGCGGGCGGCCTTTCGGCGCCGTCGTCGTCAAGGACGGCCAGGTCATCGCGCGCGGCGTCAACGAGACGCAGGCCACCCACGACCCGACCGCCCACGCGGAGCTCCTCGCGCTCCGCGCCGCGGGCCAGGCGCTGGGCACGCCACGTCTCGACGGCTGCGCCGTGTATGCGAGCGGTCAGCCCTGCCCGATGTGCTTCGCGGCCATGCGGATGGCAGGCATCGAGCAGGTCGCGTTTGCCTACTCGAACGCGGACGGCGAGCCCTACGGACTGTCGACCGCCGCCATCCATGCCGAGCTGGCAAGGCCGCCCGCGGAGCAGCGCCTGAAGCCCGTCCACATGCCGGTCCAGTCCGGGGGCGCGGTGGAGCTCTATGAGCTCTGGCGTGCAGCCACGAAGAAGTAGCCGTCCACATGCCTCCGGAGCTCCAACCGTCGAAATAGCGGTGGTGAGCTCCGCCAAGAACAACGGGCCACCCACCTGCGTGAGAGGCCCGTTGCGCACTTCCGGGACATGCGTTGTTGCAGGCGGGGACTACTTGCCCGCGCGGTACGTGGTCCACATGCTGTTCATGCGGCTGTTCTGGCCCGCGCTGAACGTGTTCATGCAGGAGTCGTAGGTGTAGTCCATGAAGTTGGTGATGGGGTCCACGCCGGCGGTGGTGCAGGTGTCGCGGCCGGAGGGGCAGCCGGAGGCCGGGGAGGCCTCGAACGGCGTGTCATCCACGCTGTCGCCGGGGCTGGTGCAGCCGCCCTGGAACGTGTGGTACAGGCCCATCCAGTGGCCGACCTCGTGGGTGCCTGTGTCGCCCTGATTGTAGTTGGTCGCAGAGCCACCCGGCAGCGAGCTCTGGAGGACGACCACGCCATCCGAGGTCGAAGCGCTGGCGTAGCTCCAGGGGAAGGTCGCCCAGCCGAGCAGACCCTGGCCCATGTTGTTGGTGTAGAAGTTGAGGTCGTCCGCGCTGCCCTTGCGCAGCGCCTTCTTCATCTTCGTCTCACACCCGCCGCCAGTGCAGGTGTACCACTGGGAGTTGTTGGTGTAGTCCACCCCGGCCAGGGTGAAGCTGACGCCGCTCGACGCGTAGGCCTGGTTCAGGACGGTGATCTGGTTGTCGATCTGCGTGGTCGTCACGCCGCCGTTGCCGCTCGCGTCACGGATGACGTGGAAATAGACGGGGATGGAGATGGCCGCGGCGTGGACCGTGCCACCCATCGCCTGCACCGCCCGAGCCGCCTCGTAGCGGGCTTCGATCGCCGCCACCTCGTCCTGGTTGAACTCCTGGGCACCGCAGTTGCGGGCATCCACCACCGCGGCCTGCGTGTCCTGCTGCTCCGTCTCGTCCACGGGGCCGCAGCCGGTCATCGCGGCAATTGCCCCCAGGGCCACAACCGTCTTTCCAGCGATACGCATGTGACTCCGACTCTCAGGATATATGGCGGAAAATTCCGCTAAACGTGGACCCCGGCTGTTGCGTTTCGGTCACATCGGCAGCGGTATGTGTGAGCGAGTCGCATGTGGGCCTCAGTCGCGCGCGCACTCGTCGAAGAGGACGCGCACCTTCAGGGGCGCGGCCGGGTCCTCCGTGTCGTCGAGCACGGCCGTGCGTCCGCAGGGCACGTCGTAGATGTGCTCCACGAAGCGGGGAAACTGGTCCTTCGCGGCGGCGAAGTTGGGGAACTCCAGCGTGGCCATGCAGGAGTGGGTGCGGCAGTCCACGCCGAGCAGGTTTCCGCGCCGCTCCGCCGGCAGGCTCGCCAGGAGCGTGCCCATGCTGGTCTCCAGCGACTTGCGCGCCGGGTCCGCCCACACGGCGTCCAGGCGCTCCTGCTGGTACGCGTCCACCTTCATCTCGAACATCTCCATGCCGGCCTCGCGGCGCTGCACCTGCTCCTCCGGAGTCGGGGGCATGGGCGGGGGCGGGACATTGGCGCGGGCTGCCTCCTCGGAGCCGAGCCGCTGGGCGAGCTGTTCCACCTGCTGCTCCAACTGGCGAATGCGCGCACTGTCCGCGGAGGCGCTGGGGGCGACGGGGCTGGGCGCGAGCACCGGCTCGGGTGCGGGTGCGGAAGGGGTGGTGGGGCCGGGCGTCAGGCCGAGACTCCAGGCGATGCCGGCGACGAGGGTGGTGGTGGTGATGGCAGCCAGCCAGGGGCTCTTCAGCGAGAGAGACATGGTTCCTCCAGGGGAAAAAGCCCGGAGCGCGGGGCACGCGCCCCCACGCTCCGGGCGTCAACGCGAGCGGGTGGGGCGGTGGCCTAGTAGGTCGAGTAGCCGTAGATGACGCTGTTGCCCAGCGGCCCGTTCTGGGGGATCTGGATCTGGACGTAGGAGTAGTCGCCCTGCCAGGCCTCCTTCAGCTTGTTGACCTGTGCCGCGTCCAGCGCGACCTGGAACGGGCCCGTGAAGGTGACGTCAGTGGCAATCGGGCGGAGCACCTTGGGCGTCGAGCAGGAGGAGCCCGTGCCTTCCCTGAACACGTAGCAGACGGTCGCCTGGGCGTTGTAGTAGTCGGTGGTGCCGTTGTGCCCGTCGTAGCCCGTCACGTAGATGGAAGCGACGGCGGGCCTCCAGCTCACGTTGGGCGTGGTGGCGCTGGGGGCGCCGGAGTTGTCGTCGATGATGGGGCAGCGGATGTTGCGCGCGCGCGGGGTTCCGCCGCCGACGGCGCTCTGGTTGCCAATGCCGAGCGACCAGATGTAGTCGCCGACGAAGTCGGTCTCGTAGGTGCAGCCGGCGGCGGGGTAGGCACGGTACGCGCTCGCGGTGCCCGGGAGGATGGCCATCACGACGGGGGCGACAACGGACAGACCGATGGCGGCGCGCTTCAGCAGCGAGAGAGTGCTCATTTTTTCTTCCTTGGGGTTCGGGTGGACTGCCTGGGATGACGCCCCGTCCGGTGTGCCCGGCGGTGTTCGCCATCTGCGTGGACCCATGAGCAAGGCCCGTGCCCGCGCGCCTGCCTCGGGGGCCGCGGACTCCATTCGAGACATCGCGCGGACGAATCCTCCTCTGAAAGCGGGCCTGAAGCCGGCCCCTGTGTCGAGCGCGCTGGCCCCCAGGACTCCACGCGGGTGGCACACCTGGCACATGTGCCATGTGCCATCGCGAGGCAGGTCCGGCACCGCGTGGCCGTGTCGCCCGTGAAGACGTGGCTCGCTGGACCGTTTGAGGGGCCCCGGGCAGCATGGGGCGAGGAACCCCAGGAGACCGCGCTCCGCATGTCAGCTTCCGAAAAGGAAAGACTGGCTCTCGACCCGACGCTCCCACCCGAAAGCCTCGACTCCCTTCGGCCGTCCCCCGTTGGAGAGCATGAGGCGCGGTCTGGGGAGACGCCGGAGTTCCCGGTCAGCCACTGGGAGCGCTACGAGTTCATCGAGCCGCTGGGCCGCGGCGGCATGGGCGAGGTCTACAAGGCGCGCGACCTGCGCCTGGGCCGCGTCGTCGCGCTCAAGTTCATCCGCGGGGCGCATCCGGACCGAGTCATGCGCCTGCTGCGCGAGGCCCGCGCGCAGGCGCGCATCGACCACCCGAACATCTGCAAGGTCTACGAAGTCGGCGAGGTTGGCGCAAAGGCATACATCGCCATGCAGCTCGTCGGCGGACAGCGGGTCGACCAGGCCCCCATGTCCGTGCCCGAAAAAGTGCGGGTGATGAAGGAGGTCACCGAGGCCATCCACGAGGCACATCGGCTCGGCGTCATCCACCGCGACCTCAAGCCCGCCAACATCCTGGTCTCCAGCGGCGAGGACGGGCGGTGGCTCCCGGTGGTGCTGGACTTCGGCCTGGCGTACGAGGTGGACCAGGGGCACGGCCTCACCGAGACGGGCGCGGTGATGGGGACGCCCGCGTACATGGCGCCGGAGCAGGCCCGTGGTGACGTGCGGAGCATCGACCGCCGCACGGATGTGTACGGCCTGGGCGCCACGCTCTACGAATTGCTGGCCGGCGTGCCGCCGTTCACCGACCCGACGCTCATGGGCACGCTGACGAAGGTGCTCCACGAGGAGCCGCCGCCTCCACGCATGCGCGTGCCCCAGCTCGCGAGCGACCTGGAGACCCTCGTCCTCAAGTGCCTGAGCAAGGAGCCGGACCTGCGCTACCCGTCCGCGCGGGCACTGGCCGAGGACCTGGGACGCTATCTCGACGGCGAGCCCATCCTCGGGCAGCGCCCGGGGCTGCTGTATCGGCTGAAGCGGGGGGCGCGCAGGCACCGGGCCCTGGTGGCCATCTCGGCGCTGTCGCTGGTGAGCATCCTCGTCCTCTCCGCCTTCGGCGTGCGCTCCTGGCTGGAAGCACGGCACACGCGGGAGCAGTCCGCGGGCCGCGCGCTGCTGGCGGAGCAACTGGGTCAGCAGGTCAAGGATCTGGAGTATTTCCTCCGCGTGGCCCATGGGTTGCCACTGCACGACACGACCCGTGAGCAGCAGCACGTCCACGCGCTCATGGAGAGGATGGCGGCGCGGGAGCACGCGCTCGGGGAGGCCGGCGAGGGGCTCGTGCAGTACGCCCTGGGACGTGGCCACCTCGCGATGCTCGACTTCGAGAAGGCGCACGAGGCGCTGACGAAGGCGTGGGGATTGGGCATCGACACGCGCGAACTGCATCTGGCTCGGGGCCGCGTGCTGGGCGAGCTGTACCACCGGGCCATGGAGGACGCGCGGCGCAGCGGTGGCGCGGAGTGGCTGGCCGGTCGGCAGCGGGAGCTGGAGAAGCAGTACCTGGAGCCGGCGCTCCAGTCACTCGAGCGCAGCCAGGGGCTCGCGCTGGAGTCACCTCGCTACCTCGAAGGGCTCATCGCCTTCTACCGCCGGGACTACGACGCGGCGGCACGGGCAGCGGCGGAGGCCACCGCGGAAGCTCCGTGGGATTACGAGGCGCTGAAGCTCGCCGCGGACATTGAATACACGCGGGCGATGGAGCTGCTGGAGCGCGGCGAGTACGACGCGGCGCGCTCGCGACTCCAGGCGGCGGTGGGCCAGTACGAACATGCGGCCGAGTCCGGGAGAAGTGACGCGCGGATTCATGAGGCGCTCGCGGAGGCGTGGCTTCAACAGTCGGAGCTGGACCAGCGGCAGGGAAGGCCTCCCCAGGAGGCACTGCGGCGCGCGCTGGAGGCTGGAGGCAGGGCACTGAAAGCGGCCCCGCTGCGCGCGTCCGGGTACACCCGGCAGGCCCAGGTCCTGTTGAAGCGCTACCACCTGAACCGGTTCCAGGGCGGCAGCGAGGACCCGGCGCCCATCCTCGCCGAGTGGATCGCCACGGCGACTCGCGCGGTGGAGCTGGACTCAAGCGACGTGTATGCCTACGACTCGCTGGGCAATGGCCTCTTCCTGCGTGGCTTCCAGGAGGCCAGGGACGGGAGGGATCCGGGGCCGGCCTGGGAGGAGGCCATCTCCGCGCTGAGGAAGGCGCTCGCGCTCCAGCCTCGCTATCCCTGGGGGCTCAATGACCTGGCGCTGGTCTACCGCTGGAAGGGCAACCACCAGCGCGAGCACGGCCAGGACCCGCGCGACGCCTTCGCGGAAGCAGAGCGCTATTTCCGTCAGGCGATACAGGTGGACCCTCGCTACCTCTACGCCTTCCAGAACCTGGGCGACCTGTACGACGACCAGGCGGCTCACGCGCTGGCGCACGGACAGGATCCAGAGGCCGAAATCCAGAAGGCACTCCAGGTGGGCCAGCAGGCCCTCTCCATCGACGGGCGCTTCTACCTGGTGCTGAACCAGGTGGCTGCCGCGGAGCTGACGCGAGCGCAGTACCTCCTCGACAGTGGGGGAGCGCCGCGCCCCGCGCTCGAGCGCGCGTTCCAGCACCTGGCGCGCTCCCTGGGTATCAACGCCACGTTCGGGAGGACGTACTTCCACCGCGCCAGGGGTCACCTCGTGGCGGCGGAGCACGCCCTGGGCGAGGCGCGCAATCCCGACGGTGACCTCCAGGCCGGGCGGAGGGCGCTGGTGGAGGCGTACCGCAACGACGCGGGCTGCGTGGACTGCCGCGTGGTGAGCGCGCGGCTGAGCATGGTGGAGGCGGCGTGGGCGAAGCGGCGGGGACGGCCGGGAGTGCCACTGCTCCAGCAGGCGCTCGCCGAGGCCCGGCAGGCCGTGGAGCTGTATCCGTACTACGAGGCCCACCAGGAATTGGCGCGCGTCTACTGGCATCTGGCGGAGGAACAGCCCGCCAGCGCCGCGCTCGAGTCCATCGCGCGAGGCGAGGAACAGGTGGGGCTGGCGCTGAAGCTCGACCCGGCCCTGGCGCAGGCCCACGCCATCCGTGGAGGGCTCCTGCTGACGCGGGCCCGGCTGGAGCGTCAGGCGGCAACACGCATGGAGACGCTTCGTCAGGCCCGCGCCGCGCTCGTGCGGGCCGTCGAGCTCAATCCGTTGCTGCGGAGGGAGTACGAGGAGCCGCTGCGCGAGGTGGAGCAGCGGCTCTCACAGCCCTGACGGTGGTTGTCTCAGGGGAGGGTTTGGGGGCTGGTGGCGAGCCTCCCGAACTCGGTTTTTTCCCAGCCGATAGGCGTGCACGGGGGCAGCCTTGCGGAGGCCGGGAGGAGCTCTCCGTGACGAGCATTCTCCGTGTTGAGGCACTCCGCGCCTCGGGGGCTCCAGAGCGCTTCGAAGTGAGGCATCTGCTCGGAGTTGATGCCGAACGGGTCCCGCTTGAAGATCTCGGTTCCGGAAACCGTGTAGCTCTTGAAGTCGCCGAACTGGACGAAGTAGGCCGCGCGCTTGGCGTGCAGGCACGAACGGAAGAGGTAGTCGCTCCACTTGGGGTCCCCCGTCCGGGAGCTCCACGGCGTGTAGCCCCAGGCCAGACAGGTGCTGATGGCTCCCGTTTCGCAGCTCAGGGTCGTGACGCCGGGTTCATCCGTCACGCGAGCCGTCAGGCCATCCACCTTCTTTCCTCCCAGGAAGGAGATCCGGTTTCCCGCGGCGGAGTCCTCGCAGTGAGTCATCCAAGCGGACGGCGTGCTGCCCAGCTTGTACCGGTAGTCGAGGCGATACCGGTGGAGTTCCTCTGGACCCCCGGCGCCCGATGCGGCGCTGAGCTTCATCTCGTACACGTAGGCGTCATCAATGACGCTGAGCTGGAACCCGAGCCTCACCTGCTCCAGTCCGGCACCGGTGACCTCATGCACCTGACCTGCCGTCTCGTAGGTGATGACGAGCCGGCTCTGGTCACTCCGGATGCTCTTCAGGGTGACGGACTGACGGGTGCCTGAGGCGGGCTCGAGCCAGGCCTGGACCGGGGTATCGCGGACCCAATTGGGATTGGTCCAATCCCGCACCTGGAGTCGAACCCCGGTGGGGGTGTTGATGAAGAACTCGGGGCAGAATGAGTATGGGAACGAGGGTGAGGCGGCGTGCTCGTCCCTGAAGCAGTAGCTCCGCACATCGGTGTTGGAGACGTAGATTCCCCTGCCATTCTGGCTGCCGGGACCACAAGAGCCCGTCGGGCAGGCGGCGAAGCTCGTCGGGACCTCGGGTGGCGGCCACGGAGCCTTGCACTTCCCATCGCTGCACCCGGTGGTGGACAGCGGCTCGTCAGCAGGGGACGTGACGGTGCCGGCGTCGGCTGGCGCCTCCTTGTCGGGGACGGGTTTGGGCGGCGGCAGGTGAGAGCCGCACGTCTTGCATCCGCTCACCCACAGCAACAGTGCCATCAGTCCGAGCCATGAAGGCCGTATGTTCTTCACCTGCTTCATCTCGAGTCCCCTCGCTTCGATGTGTGCGGGCGGGTTCGTCCCAGCCCCTGGATGGAAACGACTGGCTTCGCGTGCACGAAGCGCTCGCGGCCCAAGCAAGGCATGTGCCTGCTTCGCTGACACGGACTCTGGCGCGATGGAGCGTGGGCTCGTCAATCATCTCGGGCACTTCTTCACGCGTCCCGGGTGGAGCCCCCCTGCGTGGCACACCTGCTGGCACCTGCGTCGTGTGCCAGGAGCCGCGTAGGATGACGGCCCATGGAGAAGGACCCATCGACCCTGCAGCCGAGCGGAGCCAGCGGAGGCGCGAGCGGCTCCGGTGAGGAGAAGGTGCCGGGTCTCTTGCGCCTGTTCAGCGGGGACGCGGCGATGGCGGAGGTGTTGCCGCTGCGGGACGGGGCCCTGGAGTTGGGGCGGGGCGCCGTTGAGCTGGGGGAGGTCCAGGACCCGCGCATGTCCCGGCGTCACGCTCGCGTCCACTTCGATGGGCGACGCTTCTGGGTGACGGACCTCGGCAGTCAGAACGGCACGTTCGTGGAGGGGAAGCAGGTGCCCGCCAGAACGCCGCAGGAAGTCCAGCGGGTCCTCCGCATGGGGGACTCGCTGTTCGTCCCCTGCGCGGACGTGGGTCCCCTGGCGCGGCACGGCGTGGTGCTCCGGGACGGCTTCGTGCGCGGCCACGCCATGCAACGGTTGCTGGCGGAAGTGGCGCGGCTGGCGCAGGTCGGGTCCACGCTGCACATCCACGGGGAGAGCGGTGCGGGCAAGGAGGGCGTGGCGCGTGCCTTCCATCAGAGCGGGCCCCGAGGCGCGGGGCCCTTCGTGGCGGTCAACTGCGCAGCGATTCCCCAGAGCCTCGCGGAGCGGCTGCTGTTCGGCGCCAGGCGCGGCGCGTACTCCGGGGCCGACGCGGATGCCCAGGGCTACGTCCAGGCCGCGGACGGCGGCACGCTGTTCCTGGATGAAGTGGTGGAGCTGGACCTGTCCGTCCAGGCGAAGCTGCTGCGAGTGCTGGAAAGCCGGGAGGTCCTCTCGCTGGGCGCCTCGAAGCCGAAGCCGGTGGACCTTCACGTCTGCTCCGCGAGCAACAAGGACCTGCGCGCGCGGGTGGCGGGCGGGCATCTCCGGGAGGACCTCTACTTCCGCCTGGGCAGGCCGGAGGTGATGCTGCCGCCGCTGCGTCAGCGCCCCGAGGAGATTCCCCTGTTGCTCCAGCAGGAGGTGCGGCAGGTGGCGCCCGGATTGGGAATGCACGTGTCGCTGGTGGAGGAGTGCCTGCTGCGGCCCTGGCCAGGGAATGTCCGGGAGCTGCGGGTCGAGGTGCGCAGTGCCGTCCAGTCCGCGCTCCTGGGCGGCGAGGCGCGCGTGAAGGCCCTCCACCTGAGCCCGAGCGCCGGCACCGCGTTCGGGCCCGCGATGTCGACTCCGGTGCCGATGGAGACGGGAAGCGTCAGGCGAGAAGTGTCCTCGCGGGCGCCACCCCTGGAGGCCGGGGAGAAGGCGCGCATCGAGGAGGCGCTGCGCCAGCAGGGTGGCAACGTGGCCGCCGCGGCGCGGGCGCTCGGCATGCATCGCACGCAGCTCCGGCGGTTGCTCGCGCGCCATGGCATCGCCGTGGCTCCCGGGAGCGAGGGCGACTGAAGCCCATGAGGGTGGGAATGCGGCACGGAGCCTGGACGTCCAGGCTCCTGCTGCCCAGCGTTCAACACACGCTGATGCAGATGCAAAAAGATTGCTTGAGCCACACCGTGAATACCGGGAAGGAGGTGGCACACCAAGGAGCGTCTCAATGCACGTTCGTCACCTGCCCGTCGTAGTGCGCCGCACCGGACTGGTTTTGCTCTTCGCCGCCGTGGCTGCCTGTGGAGTGCAGTCGGAGGACGACCCCGGGCTCTCAACGCAAGCCGCCGCGCTGATTGCGGGCACCCGGCTTATCGGCGTGCAGTCCGGCCGCTGCCTCGACGTGGCCCAGAACAGCCAGACGTCGGGGCAGGGGCTCAATATCTATGATTGCCACGGGCAGGGGAACCAGCGGTTCCTGTTCACGCCCGAGGGCGAGCTGCGAGTGTTCGACGGCGCCTGGTGCGTCCAGCCCGCGACGGCCAGCGCCGGGGCCAGGGCGGTCATCGGCGCCTGCACCGGGGCGGCGAACCAGCGGTGGGGCCGCAACGCCAATGGCGCGGTGGTCCATACGGCGTCGTCGCTGTGCCTCGACGTGTCCGGCCAGGCCACCGCCAACAGCTCGCCGGTGATTGTCTGGAACTGCAACGGCCAGACAAACCAGCAGTGGTCGCTGCCGCCCGATGCCCAGCCCCCCACGGTGCCCACGGGGCTCACCCTGTCCTACGTGACGTGCAACTCGGCCACGCTCTCGTGGTCTCCGTCCACGGACAACGAGGGGGTCGCCTTCTATGACGTCTACCACGACGGCCAGCTCATGAAGTCCGTCTCCGGCGCCACGGTGTCCACCGGTCTGACCGTGGTCCCTGGCGCGACCTGGGGCCTTTACGTGAACGCGCGGGACGCGGCGGGCAATGTCTCGCAAGGCAGTGCCACGCTCTCCATCACCCCGCCACCGTGCCAGACGGACACCCAGCCTCCCACAGTGCCGACCGGTGTCACCGCCACCGCCACGGGTACCAGCGTGACCGTGAGCTGGAGCGTGTCCACCGACAACCAGGGCGTGAGCGCGTATGACGTGTTCCGAGGGGACGTGAAGATTGGAACGGTGTCCGGCTCGCCGCCCGGGACGAGCTTCGTCGACAGCGGCCTTTCTCCGAACACGGCCTATACCTACGCCGTGCTCGCCCGCGACGCCCAGGGCAATGCGTCGGCCCGGAGCTCGGCCGTGACGGTCACCACCGGCCAGGCCTGCACGAACGCCGTCTGCTCCGTCACCCAGGTCGCCACCGACACGGACATCCCGTGGGGCCTGGTGAACCTGCCGGACGGCTCGGTGCTCTACGGTCGCAGGGACGCGCAGAACATCGTCCGCCTGGACCCGGCGACGGGGCAGCAGACGTCGGTGGGGACCGTCCCCAACGTGCAGAGCACCGACGGCGAGGGCGGGCTGATGGGGCTCGCCATCTCCCCCACGTTCTCCAGCGACCGCTGGCTTTATGTGATGCACACCTCGCCCACCGACAACCGCATCGTGCGCCTGCGGTACGAGAACGGGACCCTCAACACCGCCTCGCTCCAGGTGCTGCTCCAGGGCATCGGCCGCAACAAGTTCCACAACGGTGGGCGCCTGCGCTTCGGACCGGACGGGAAGCTCTACGCGGCGACCGGGGATGCCCAGAACGGCGCCTATGCGCAGGACATCAACAACCTGGCCGGCAAGGTGTTGCGGCTCAATACCGACGGCACCATCCCGTCCGACAACCCCTTCGGCAACTTCGTGTGGAGCTACGGCCACCGCAACCCACAGGGGCTGGCCTTCGATTCCCAGGGCCGCCTCTGGGAGCAGGAGTTCGGCAACTCCGTGATGGACGAGACCAACCTCATCCAGAAGGGCGGGAACTACGGCTGGCCGAACTGTGAGGGGACGATGTCCCAGGGCGGTTCGGGCTGCGCGACGGCCGGGTACATCGCCCCGAAGCAGACCTACCCCACGTCGGAGGGCTCCTGCTCCGGCATCACGGTGGTCCGCGACGTGCTCTACGTGGCCTGCGCCCGCGGCTCCCGCCTCTACCGCGAGGTCATCAGCGGCTCAAGCCTGACCAACGTGCAGCAGTTCTTCGTCGGCACCTACGGCCGGTTGCGCACCGTCGAGCCGACCCCCGACGGCAACCTGTGGCTGACCACCACCAACCAGGGCGACAAGGACAGTATCCCCGATAACAGCAACGAGAAGATCTTCCGCGTCCTGCTCGGGCAGTAGGGAGGTTCTCAGGTCCCGCGGCAGTGGAGGCGCCGGGGGGCCTTGTCCGAGGGTTTGATTCCCGCCGCGTCCACTTGAAACGGCTCGTAACCCTCAGGGGTTACGGGCCCTTTTGCGGGAGCTCCTACGGCAGCGTGCCCACGTAGCGGGAGGCGGGCCGGATGAGCTTGCCGGTGGCCCGCTGCTCGGCGACGTGCCCGAGCCAGCCCGCGACGCGCCCACAGGCGAAGACCGTGGAGAACAGCGTCCGATCGAGTCCCACCGCGTCGAGCAGCACGGCCGTGTAGAACTCCACGTTGGCGCGCAGCGGGCGATCCGGGTAGCGCTGACGAAGCAGCTCCTCGGCGGCGTGCTCCACCGCCCGAGCCAGCGCGAGCCGGTCGGTCCGAAGCCCGCCGCGCTCCAGCCGTTCGATGGCGCGCTCCAGCACGGCGGCGCGAGGATCTCGCACGCGGTAGATGCGGTGGCCCATCCCCATGATGCGGCGGCCGACCTTCAACTCCTCTTCCAGCCACGACGCCGCGTTCTCCGGTCGGGCGATGGCGTCGAGCATGTCCAGCACGGGCCCCGGCGCTCCACCATGGAGCGGGCCCTTGAGCGCGCCGATGGCACCCACGGTGGCGGACACCGCATCCGAGCCCGTCGAGGTGATCACGCGCGCGGTGAACGTGGAGGCGTTCAAGCCATGATCGGAGACGGTGACCAGGTACGCATCGAGCCCGGCGGCGCGCTCGGGCTGATGCTCTCCGGTGACCATGCGCAGCAGGTCCGCGGCATGCGGCAGCTTGGGATCCGGCCGCACGGGCGCCAGCCCGCGACTGCGCCGGGCCCACGCGCCCGCGAACACCGCGGCGGCTCCTGTCAGCAGCAGGAACGTCTCCCGCTCGTTGCCCGGCTGGATGGGGACATGGGCCATCGCGGCCCGGAGCGCGTCCATCCCGTCCTCGGCCGAGAGGGCATTGCCCAGCCCCTCCAGCAAACCGAAGGCCCGCGCGCGCGCCTCCCCGAGCGCGGCCTGGAGCGAGGAGGGCAGCGGCTCCTGGGCGTACGGCGCCCAGAGCCTCGCGCACACCTCCTCGAAGGAGACGGCGCCCGCGAGCGACTCCACATCACTCCCGGCGATCACCAACCGTCCGCGCTCGCCATCCACTTCGCTCAGCCGGGTATCCGCGACGATGACGCCTTCAAGCCCCGCCTGCGGTGCTGCCTCTGTCGTGCCCATGCTCGGGTTCCTCCTGCACGAGGAGTAAGACCCGGCCACGAGCCTGGAAACGCGATTCGACAATCGACATGAGTGCGTCCCTGTACACGCGCGGGAAGGACGGGGGCGAGCAGGGTGGGGCGCTTCCGCTGGAGCACCGTCGCACGGACGGGGCATGAATTTTTCGTGGCGAAGTTATTGGCAGAGTGCCAACAATGCGTCCATGGGTCAGTCCGTTCGTGCCGCGCTACTGCATGAGGTGAATGGCCCCTTCGTCATCGACGAGGTCGAGCTGGAGTCGCCACGCGCGAGCGAGCTGCTGGTGCGCATCACCGCAAGCGGCATCTGCCATACGGACCTCACGTACCGAGCGGGTGCGGGCCGCTTCCCGCTGCCGGCGGTGCTGGGGCACGAGGGGACGGGCGTGGTGCAGGCCGTGGGGGAGGGGGTGACGGACTTCGCGCCGGGCGACACGGTGGTGCTCAGCTACTTCTCGTGCCGCGCCTGCGACACCTGTGTGGGTGGGCACCCCGCGTACTGCCAGCTTGGGCCGGCGGGCAATGTCTCGGGGGCGCGGCCGGACGGCTCGTTCCCCATGCGCTGGAAGGGGCAGCCCGTCCGTTCGAGCTTCTTCCACCAGTCGTCGTTCGCCACCCACGTGCTCGCGCATCAGCACAACGCGGTGAAGGTCGACGCCTCGGTGCCTCCCGAGCTGCTCGCTCCGCTGGGCTGCGGCTTCCAGACGGGCGCGGGCGCGGTGCTCGAGGCCTTCCGGCTCCAGGCCGGGCAGCAGCTCGCCGTCTTCGGGGCGGGCGCCGTGGGCCTCGCGGCCATCATGGCGGCGCGTGTCGCGGGGGCCTCCTCGGTCATCGCCGTGGACCTGCGCCCGGAGCGCCTCGAGCTCGCGCGGGAACTGGGCGCCACGGACACCTTCCTGGCGACGGAGCCCGACCTCACGAAGACGATTCTCAAGCGCACGCGAGGGGGCGTCGACTTCGCGCTGGAGTGTGTCGGCCTGCCGCAGGTGCTGCGCCAGGCGTTCGACGTGACGCGGCCCCTGGGCACGTGCGGACTGCTGGGCCTGCCCGGCCGCGACAACCCGAACGTCACCCTGCCGATGATGGGGCTGCTCGTCGGCAGGCGGCTGGTGGGCATCATCGAGGGTGACGCGGACCCGAAGACGTTCATCCCCCGTCTGGTCAAGCTGCACGCGGAGGGGCGATTCCCGCTGGAGCGGCTGAGCCGCCCCTATGCGTTCGAGGCCATCAACGACGCGGTTCATGACATGGAAACGCGCACGGCCATCAAGCCGGTGCTGCGCATGGAAGGAGGGTGCAGTCCATGACGTTCGACGAGGCGGTGAAGGCCGAGCGGATTTCCCCGGAGGAGGCGTTTGCGCTGTTCGACAGCCTGCCCACCGTGGACCTCGCATTCATGCGTGGCACCTGGAAGGGGAGCGAGCTGCGGACGGGCCACGCGCTGGATGGTCTGCTCGGTGCGACAGGCTGGTACGGCAAGCAGTTCCTCGACGGGGAACGTGTGCACCCGTTGTTGTTCTTCACCACGGACCGCTCGGCGGTGTTTCCCGTGGACCCGAGGAAGTGGCCGTCCCCCACGCTTCAAGGTGCCGTGGGGCAGCATCGCGCGGACGTCGAGACCGACGCGTTCAAGGCTCGCCTGCGACTGACCGAGTACCGGGGGAAGGTCAGCGCGACGATGCTCTACGACGACCGGCCGATTCTCGACGTCTTCCGGAAGGTGGACGACGGCACGGTGCTCGGGGCGATGGACGCACGCGGCATGCCGCAGCCGTACTTCTTCGTGCTGCGACGCGACACGGACGCCGCGAAGCTGTTCCCCGCCCACTGAGCCGGCCCCGGCCTCCGAAGGAAATCGGCCGTCCTCGTTCGAATGTGCAGAACGCCGCATGACGGACCTGCACCTGGCCCCCGGGGCCTGGCGGCGCGCACTGCGTGCCGGAGCGAAGCCCTGGGTTTGCTGGCTCGAACTTCCCCGGAGGGGGAACGGCCCGGATGGACCGGGCCACTGGAGGACGCAATGAAGAAGCTGGCTCTGGTCGCGACGCTGGTCGTGGCGTCGTCGACGGCCCTTGCGGGCAGCAGCGGTGGGCAGCAGGTGAGCATCTGGACGGACAGCCTGGGGCAGACGAATGCCAACGGTACCCTGTCCACGGCGCGCTTCAGCTCGGATACGCAGCAGTACATCGGCTGCTCGCTGTACTCCTATGACACGGGCAGCTTCTCCGCGACGTGTTATGCGACGACGGCCACGGGGCAGTACGCGTCCTGCTACACCAGCAACGCCGACATGCTGAAGGTGGTGCAGACGCTCAACCCGGCGTCCTACCTCTACTTCGTGGCGAACGCCGACGGCTCGTGTGACCGGGTCATCAGCGTCAACGCTTCCTACAACCTGCGGTAGGTCCGCCATGAGCCCACGTCTGGTCCTGGCCGTCGTAGCAGGAGTGCTCCTGGGCGCGGGGGGCATGTGGCTGGCCGTCGCGCCTGCTCCATCTCCGGCCACGCCGCCCCAGGTCCAGGCGGTGGGTGTGACTCCCGTGCCGGCACCGGTCGCCGCCACGGATGTCGAGGCCATCCGCGCCGCCGTGCGCCAGGAGTTGCATGCGGCGGCGATTCCTCCTCCCGCGCCCGCTCCGGCTGTCGCCGTGGCGCCAGCGCCCGAGAAGGGCGAGGACGCGCCCACCGACGAGGCCGACGCCGCGCCGCCGAGTCCCGAGTTCATCGGCGCGAAGGACGTCGTCGAGGAGGGACTCTCGCGGCGCACCTGGTCTACGGAGGACCGGCGCCAGCTTCAGGAGTTGCTGCCGCGGCTTCTCCCGGCCGAGCGTGAGCAATTGGCCAAACAGCTCATCGCCGCCGCCAACCGGGGCGAGCTCGTGGTGGATGTTGCAGGCCCGCTCTTCTGATGCCACCCACCGAGCTGACGGGTCAGTCGGCCGGTAGCCACGCCAGCAGGGCTTCGATGCCAGCGAGGAGTTTCCGGGCACCGAGCTCCCCGCCAACCCGCTCCCCGACGCCGTCGGGGTCGCTGTCGATGCCGAGAATGTCCTCGCCACTCCCGATGCCGACATGGCCCTCGACGGCCAGTTCGCCTCCGACGAAGACCTGCACGGGATGGGCCCTGCTCCAGGGCGGAGGCTTCGAGAGCTCGTGCGGCCAGAGACGCCGGCAGAGCTCCGAGGCGAGGTAGCCAGGATGAACGGCCACCGGACGCTGCTGGCCGGCCCGGAGGACCGGGGTCGTGATGACCGAATCGGTGCGGGCATCGCCCTCGGCCTTCTCGAGGTCGCCGTTCTCATGCACCCGGAGCCACAGTCCCGGCCGTTTCTGCAGCCGCAGCAGGAGCGGACTGCCCATACGGGAGCGCCGGGCGATGCGCGGCACCGCCACGCCAGGTTCGATGACCGCGTCGCCGACGTCGTGGACGACCAGGTCGCCATTCGCTGTCCCCACCGCGACGAAGCGCTCATCTGGAGACACGCTCAGGCAGGAGATGTCCCACGCGGACACCTCGCATGGCAGCACCCCGAGCACCCGCCCGCTACGACTCGAGTGAAGCGTCACGCCATCGTCACCGAGCGTCGCGAGCCAGCGCGTGCTCCGGGCCATCGCCAGCAACGGCCTGACACCGTGGCCAAACCTGAGGATTTCCGAGCTCCAGTCATGCCTGCCGGACTCGAGGTCCCACTTGTAGAGGCGCGGCCGGACCGGTTCGTCATCCCGGTTGAGATGTGATTTCACGGCCACCGCGCAGCGCCTCGGAGGCAACACGAAGCCGGTCCCGAGGGCGACGTCCCGGTCCCCCTTGAATCGCGCCAGCTCCGCACCTGTCCGCGTGTCGAACCCCACGAGGTCCCACTCGAAGAAGCACCACAGCTCCGTTCCGTCGCGGGAAAACGAGAGGCCGCAGTGGGGCTCGAAGGTGTGGATGCCGTTCAGGAGCGGCTTCGGCTCTTCGCCAGGGCGCCACGACCAGACCACGTCGTCACCTGCGCCAAAGCCCGCCCAGTACACCTCGCCGTCCGGAGCCACTTCCAGCGCCTGGGTACGCGCCCCCTGGCGTGCGCTCGCAAGCTCCCCGCCGGAGGTGAGCGCGTACACCCGAGCAACCTTGTCGTCGAACGTCGCGACCAGCCGGTCCCCCGTCGGAGACAGCCGGACGTTGTTGACCCCCTTCGCGATATCGAGCTTCGACACGGTCCGCGCGGCTTCGACGTCCCACACGCGAACCGTGGAGTCGTTCGAGGCAGCCGAGACGAGTCGGGACGAGTCCTCGGACCACTCCGCGGCGATGATGTGCGTGGAGTGGCCCGTGAGCTTCGTGCTCGGTCCGTGAAGGCGCCTCTCCCGCGAAGCCGCTCGCGATGATGTGCTCATCCATCCAGAAAAGCCGCGCGGCATCGGATTGTCCAATGCCCCTGCGTCACCCCACCGCCGTTCACTGAAGACCCCTCGTGGAATCACACGTGTCAGCCCTTGTGCACCTGGAAGGGGATGTCGAGCGTGCCGAAGTGCTCGTTCGTCCTCGCGTCCACGAGCTGCACCTGGAGCGACACCGCGTTCTCGCGGCGAATCACGCCCTGGAAGTAGAGGAAGCCATCGAGCGCGCCTCCGGGTTCCAGCACGCCGTCCGGCAGCGCCCGGGTGAGCATGTCCTCGGTGGGCAGCGGCACTTCGTACGAGTAGCCCCAGGAGTAGGGGTAGGGGCCGTACCAGGGAGCGCCGAAATAGGGGCTGCCCCAGCCCCAATACGGGCCCCAGCCCCAACCCAGCCCCCAACCCCAGCCCCAGCCATACCAGCCGCTGACGCCCACGTGCCACGACGTGGGCTCGATGTAGCTCCCCGGCGAGGAGGAGACTGACGGAGTCCGGGGGGACAGCGGCGGAATCGCGGTGTAGCGGAAGCGCGACGTCTGCCCCACGAGCGAGAAGTCCGAATAGCTCAGGCGCAGCGGACGGCCGCTCCCGTTCTCCAGCCGGACATAGATGGGCGTGAGCCGGCGCTCGAGGTCGGAGGGGTAGCCCTTCCAGGCATTGCCATCCGCCAGCAGGTGCACGCCCTGCTCATCGGCGACGGCGGCCACCCGGTGCTCGCCCTGGATGACGTGTGCTTCCGTGCTCGGCCACAGCTGGTTTTCCATGGACACGCAGCCCATGGCCAGCAGCAGCACCGCGATGCCCGCTTCGCGTGCGCGCATGACCCCTCCTCGCGTTGAACCTAACGAGTCCGGGGCTTCGCGAGGCTCGCGAGGCCGGAGGACTCCCGGGGCTCGGGCAGGGAGGGCGGCGCCGCCATGTATCGGTGGACTGGGGCCTGGTTCTCAGCGTGCGCGCAGGATGCGGTTGATGCCGAAGAGGACGAGCGCCGTGCCCGCGAGCCATTGCGCTCCCCGGACGATGCGGTTGACGTCCACGGCGGGGATCCAGGTGACGCTACCCTCGCGGATGACGAAGGCGCCCGCGGGCCTGGCCCTCAGGCCGAAGCCACCGCCCGAGCCGCTTGCCTTCGAGGCCTCGCCCTCCACTCCGGCCTGCTGGGGAGCCAGCCCCTCGCCACCTCCGCCTCCGCCTCCGCCGGCCACCAGGGCCGCGGGAATCATGGTGACTCCCTTCTGATGGATGGCTTCTCCGTAGACGCGCTTCACGGTGATGCTGTCGCGAGCCCGGTCAATGACCTCGGTGACGTCCATGGCTCCCCCAAAGTGGATGTCAGTGTCCTCACGGCGAGAGGTGGACACGGTGCGGCATGATGACCGGCAGGGCGTGTTGCCGGGCCGTGGGGCGACACGACGGCCCGGGGCGCCCTCCGTGGCAGGGCCTCCGGGCGGAGGGAGCATGGGACGCCTGGTGGAGTGCCTGGCCTCGCGGGGTTGCCCGCCTGGAGGCGTAGAGGACGCCTGGCGTTCGGCAGCTCAGTTCAGGTTCCCGGTACCGGAGGCGCCGCCGTAGCCCTGGGAGCGGTAGCCCGAGGCCGGGTCGTTGTAGCTGAGCAGCCCCTCCGTGCTGAGCGAGTCCGGGTCGGGGGCCCCACCCAACCGGGGAACCAGCGTCCTCGAGATGCAGACCGCGCCCACGATGACGGTGTGGTCGTTGTCCCGCCGCCAGTTGATGGTTGCCGGGAAGCGTTCGTCCTCGTTGTCGCGGATGTAGATGTACACGTCGCTCGCGCCGTCGCCGTCCAGGTCGGAGAACAGCTCGGGCCGGCTGCCCCTCAGCGCGGGGGTGGTGGGGGCCGCGGGGACCGTGTTCCAGCTCGATGCCACCGGGTTGTAGGACGCGGGCGTGTCCAGGTAGGTGTTCCAGAGGGTGAAGTTCCGGCCGAAGTACGCGCGCGCGAGCTGGAGCCCCGCCTCCGTGCACGCCTGTCTGTCGATGGAGCGCGTGTTGTTGATGGCCCGGCGCCGGCTCTGGTTCGCATAGGTGAGCAGCGCCAGGGCTGCCACGAGGATGAGCATCGTGAAGGCAACGGTGGTCAGCAGCGCGCTGCCACGAGACTTCCGACCCGCGCCCATCACAGGACTCCCGCTGCCATGTTGGGCAGCTCCACCCGGCGCGTGTACTGGCTTCGGCGGAAGCCGTCCTCGGGCGCGCCGGCCGGGTCATGGTTCTCGATGCTCACCGGCCTCAGGCCCGACACCACGACGTCCCGCGCGTCGCGCTGGACCTGAGGGCCCCGGCCCACGATGCTGACGCGCAGCGAGCGCATTCCGGGAAGCCACGCCGGGCCCAGGCCGTGCTGGAACGCGTAGCCTTCCGGCCGCCCGCTGCCCACCGCGTCGAAGCCGTAGGCCACCTGCAGGTCCTCGATGTCGAGCTGCACCATCCGCTCGGAGCCGGCCACGTCCGAGAAGGGCCGCCCCCGCGCGTCCGGCGCCAGCCGACCCTGGGCCCGGTAGAGCGCGGGCCGCGACGAGGCCGGGTCCACGTCGATGTAGTAGTGCACGAGCGTCACCGGAAAGACGAAGTCCCCCACCTGGAAGCCGCCCCGCCCCGGTGCGTTGGAGAAGCCCGACAGGGTGGACTCGGCGTAGTCGATGCTCCCCGGAGTCGTCTGCTGCGCGGGCGTGAGGGTGAGGCCCGTCAGCAACGCCGCCGACGTCATGTTGCTCACCATCAACAGGTCCGTGTCCCGCAGGCTGGTCGTACACGTCACCGACAGCGCGCCCACGCCGGCGCTGACCACCGACGTGGAGGCTCCACGGTCGACACAGCTCTCCCGCAGGGCCTGCGGGTCCGGGAGCACGAGCCACAGGTCGTCACGCTCGAAGGTCGTTGCCGCCGCGGCGCCGTCCAGACCGAACACCGCGTTGACCTGGGTGGGAATACCGCCCTGGTTGAGCCAGAGGCCCCCGGAGGCGCCCATGCCCGCCAGCCGCAGGTCCTTCACGAGGGGCTCCAGCGCCAGCCGGGCCGCGTCGTTGCTCTCGATGGCGTTCTCCGTGTTGTGCTTCATGCGGAGGGTGGCGATGAGCAGGTACGAGACGGCCGCTATCGCCACCAGCATCACCGCCATCGCGACGATGAGCTCGATGAGGGAGAACCCACGTGCGTGCCAGCGTCTCATGGGATGACCACCTCCGTGTGCACCACCGCGCGCTCGAGGGGCTCGCCCAGACGGCTGATACGCAGCCAGACGGTGTAGGCCCGCACGCCCGCGGGCACCTGCCCCGCGCTCAGTGCGTAGGGCGTGCCCTCGGTGACCAGCACCTCGCGGCAGTAGGTGCCCCTGCGAAGGCGGGTATCGGTACAGGACGTTCCCAGGGGGATGCCCGGCACATGGCTGATCTGGCCGGTGGGTAGCACCTGGAAGTACGCCCCGGTGCCCGGGTCCCCGGTGACGGGCGCGGACGTGTCCACCGTCCAGGGCGCGGCGCCAATGGCCAGCGTGGTGGGCGCGGCGGCGGGCCGAACCACCGCGCGCGCGGCGACGAGCGCCTTGTCCGCCAGCCACAGCCGCTGCGTGCTGGCGTCCAGCAGCGCCTTCCTTGCCTGGAGCAGTTCGCCCTCGCGCAGCTCCGAGGAGGCGTGGAGCAGGCCGGCCAGCGTGCCGGCCATCGCGAGCGCCAGCACGGCCAGCGAAATCATCGACTCGATGAGCGTGAAGCCCGGGGCATGGTTTCGTCGCATGGGGGGCCTCACCTCAGGTGGCGCTGCATCCAGTTGAGCAACCGGTACATCAGGCCCGGGTTGGTGCTCACCGACTGCGTCGGGTCCGGGCTGGCGGCGCCCTTCGTGCCGGTGTTGTTGAGGACGGTGTTGGTGATGCGGGACACCTCCTGCCCCACGATGAAGTCCTTCGAGCTCGTGCCGGTGTCGCGGTGGTACACGGTGACGCCGCCGAAGTTGGCGTAGCTGGTGGCGCCCAACTGCGTGGCGGGCGAGACCGCCGACACGTCGCCAAGGTCCATGGAGTACGTGGCGCCCGAGCTTCGCCCGCTGAGCGACATGGGGTCATTCACCGGGCCGGTCGCCGTCTGGAAGAAGGCGGTGCGGCCCGCCACCGTAATCGTGCCGTGCAGATGCGAGCCCGCGGTGAACGTCACCGGGAAGGGCGCAGGCTCCTGGAGGAGCCCCTCCAGCCGCGCCGAGCTCAGCGCGTTGTTCTGTGGCCAGGCCGTCCCATCGAGGTGCAGGCCGTCCGCGCGCACCGGCTTGCGGTAGCGCTCGTCGAGCAGCAGCACGTGCAGCCTGCCGGGCACCGTGCCGCTCACCCAGTCCGCCCCCGCCGTGCCCACCAGCGCCACCAGCGTGCCGCCATACGACGCCAGCGCCCCGGTGGGGGTCTGGGGCAGGCGCGCCACCGAGACGTTGGTGGTGAGCGGCTGGGGCTCGCCGGCGGTGGAGCGCGTGTCGAACGCGGCGAGCGCGCAGGGCGTGGAGCGGGGGCAGCCCGGCACGTCGCGGAGCACGTTGGCGTTCATGCCGGAGCCGGCGTCCAGCTCCCAGAGGCGCCCCTCCATGTCGCCCACCAGCAGCCGGGACACGCCTTCCCGGCCGGGGAGCACCGACACGACGGGCGGCACGGTGTTGTCCGCCCAGGCCTGCGTGTAGGGCTGCTCCCACTGCCAGAGCTTCTGCCCGGTGGCCACGTCGATGGAGAAGACCTCCAGGCCTCGCGACACGCCATTCTCGCCCGACGCGTTGGTGGCGGCGAACACCGCGTACACGGGCTCCAGCCCGCGCCGGAGCTGCCCGATGGACAGGCCGCTCGCGCCGCCCAGGTCCGAGTAGTCATAGAGGCCGGAAGGCAGGCGTCCGGGGTCCGTCGCGGGGCGCTCCAGGAAGAGCGCGTCCGGCTGGCGCCACTTCGCGGAGACGTCCGTGCCTCCGATGGATGTGTCGGCCCGCGCCACCACCGAGTACGGGGGATGGCCACCGGCCCGGGCCACGCTGCCCACCAGGTGCCACAGCAGCACCGGCTTCAGCGGGTGGGTGATGTCCATCGCGAAGAGGTCCCTCCCGGCGGGGCCCACCGATGCCACCAGCACGGTGCGCCACTCGCGCAGGCCGTTGCCGGTGAAGTCGGCGAAGACGTCCTGCACCACCGGCGTCGAGTCCACCCGCGCGCTGTTGCTCTTGAGCCATGGCAACTGCGTGGCAGGCAGGAAGGACCACAGCTCCGTGCCAGGCTGCGGCAGGCTGGAGTTGCTCGCGAAGCGCTGCGCCCAGTCGACGGAGAACTTCGTGGAGGCGCCGGTGTTGTGGGAGGTGCGCCCGCCCCGCGGCCCGGTGTAGCCCGCGCCGCCGGAGACGTAGAGGGCATGGAGCTGGCCGTCGAATCCGCCCACGTACGCCACCGTGGGGCGCGGGGCGCCGTTGTCCTGGATGTTGGGGCTGGGCGGGATGACGGCGGGGCTCGAGTGCACCAGTCCGCCCAGGTGGGCGCGGTTGTCCGCGTCCGCGTTGTTGCACTGCAGGTCGGAGGGCTCGAGGATGGGAGCGCCACTGCCGTCCAGCCGCGTGGTGGTGGCGAAGCAGTGGCCGCGCACGCGCTGGAGCATCTGCTGCAAGGCGGGCAGGTCCGTCAGCAGCCGGGCCAGGTTGTTGGCGAGCTCGCTGACACCGAAGTCACTGCCGGGGTTGAGCGCGGTGTACTGCATGGCCTCCTGCAGATCACAGACGCCGTCGGCGCCCTCCACCAGGTCGAACCGGTAGGTGCCGTCGCGTGCCAGCCCGCGCCCCATCTTCAGCACGTCCACGCAGCCGGGGTTGGGCGCGACGAGGAAGTTCCCGTTGAGCGTGGTGCCGGCGACCTTCTCCGGCACCCAGCCCACCTGGAGGACGTCGTTGCGCACGCGGGCTGCCGGCCCCAGCGGTGCGGGAGACACGAAGCGGCCGCCGAAGTAGGTGAAGAGGTTGCGCTGGGCCGGCAGGGGCATGCGCTCGTCGGCGTCCCACAGGGTGGCGGCGTCCAGGGCGCTGGCGCCCGCGGCCAGCGCGGTGCCGCCGATGAGCGAGTGGGTCCGCAGGTGCCCCGGGACGTAGGGGAACACCCACTGCGAGCCCATGGCGTGGACATAGAGGTCCACACCCGGCGGGTAGCCCGTCACCGCCTCGAAGGTGGGGGCCAGCACCAGCGCGCGGGTGCCGTTGGTGTCCGTGCCGTTCGGGTCGTCGTACGCCACCGGCGCCGACAGCGCGCGCTCCTGGCCCACCGGGTCCGCGCCCAGGTTCATCAGCGTGTTGAGGACGATGCGGTTGCCCGGAACCGTGTCGGTGTAGCTGTGGCCGGCGAGGTAGACGATGGTGGCCTTGTTGGTGTCGTTGTCCTTGAGGCGCAGTGTGAAGAAGTCCCAGTTGTTGTCGTTGTGGGCGCTGGCGTTCGCCGGGAAGTCCCCGCTCTGGTAGTTGCGCCAGGACACCGCCAGCCGCTTCAGGCCGGGCTGGTAGGTGGAAACAGGGGACGGGTTGGGCCGGTAGTTGTGCACGTGCCCGCCGGTGCTGTTGTAGCGGAAGTCACCCAGTTGCGAAAACGGGTCCGCTGGGTTCGGGTAGATGACGCACTGGGGTCGGGGCGTCGGCAGCGCCAGGTAGTCCGGGTCCGTGCAGTTGCGGCCGTCCCAGTCGTTGCCGCTGGACAGTCCGTTGGTGTCGATGTTGCGGGTGTAGTGGAAGGCCGTGGCCGGGGTGGCCTGGGCCACTCGCAGGGCGCCGCCCTCGTAGGAGCCCTCGTAGCTCTCCAGGCTGGCGCACTCGGCGAACAGGCCGGTGCCCTTGCGGTTGGCATAGTAGGCGATGTTGTTCAGCGCGTTGGCCTTCTGGTTCGCAGAGCCATCCCCGTTGGCGACGTACTGCGAGAAGGAGGAATCGTTGGACACCCAGTGCGGTGCCCAGAAGACGCGGTAGAGCGGCCGCCCGCGCGCATCCGCGGTGTTGAGGAGGCCGTGGGGGTGCGCGGCCGTGCTGATGAGGTCCGCGTTGGCGTGGAAGCGGTCGTAGATTTTTCCCGGCTGGCCGCCGTTGGTGCCGCAGCCGGAGAAGGTCCCCGCCGGGCACCCCGCGGCGCCGGTGAAGTTGAGCCCCGCATTGGTGAGGTAGTCGTCGAGGATGCCCGCGGAGACGCCCGTGCCCATGTCCAGCAGGGCAATCTTGGGCGGCAGCTTGTTGATGCGCTTGGACACCGGCGCGGTGAACTGGACGGTGGCCTGGTGCATCTGCACGAAGCGGCAGCCGGCGGTGGGGAAGGTGTTGCAGGTGCAGCTGTTCCTGTACTGGGAGATGGCCGGGTCCGTGGCGCTGCGCAGGAAGCCGAGCACGTTCGGCGCGTCCGCCGCGTCGATGACGAACGGCCCGCCCATGTACTGGATGGTGGTGAAGCGCGGCGTCACCGTGTCATTGAGCGTGATGCTGTTGAAGGCCGGCCGTACGTTGGCCGCACTGGTGGTGTAGTTGGGGAGATTGCCTGTCGGATACATGCCGCCCGCTCCGGGCGCGACGGCGGCATTGACGGGCACTACAGGCTGCTGGGTGTCGTTGCGGATGACGAGGTCGCAGCCGTCGTTCCACCGTGGGTCGTTCCAGCTCCCGTTGTTGGGGCTGGGCGACGTGTGCCGGTTGGTGGGGACACAGCGGTTGGGCGAGCTCTTCGAGTTGTTGATGACCCAGTAGACGGTGACGGGGTGGCTCTCGTTGTAGCCGCCCGGCTCGTTGGACTGGAGGAGGCGCCACACCAGCCCGTACGCGGAGATGCTGCCACAGCCCGTCTGGAAGGAGGCCTGCTCGGGGATGATGAGCGAGCCGCGGCTGAACGTGACGATGTCACTCTGGGCGCTCGCCTCGCCCGCGAAGAGCCACAGGCCCGCGAACAGCAAGAGTCGCGTCAGCTCTCTGGGACTCGGAATCGACCAACGCGAGCGCATTCCACTCTCCTGGCTTTGCGAAGGTGCCCGGGGAGGGGAGGGGCCCGGCGGACCTTTGGTGGGCCAAGGAAGACCCCCCAACCGCGAAAATGGCCACATGACGACATGTCGAATCGCGCGACCCGGAGGGGCGAAACCCTCGAAACCCTCCGCTGGCATGTGCGCCATCGTTCTGACGTCCCCCACCACGTGGGTGGTGGGTTCGCCAGCCGCGGCTACCTGCTTCAGCCTTGATGCGCATCAGCCGCTCGAAGAGGGAGAGGTCGAGCGCCTCCCCGCGTTACACGGCGATGGCGACCGCGCCACTGTCGCCTCCCTGCGACATGAGCGTGGTGATGAACTGATTGGTGAAGAGGGCGATCCCGATGCCGATGATGGAAACCCTGAGCGTGGCGTTCACGTGGGTGATCTTCCCCGTGGTCTTCTCCGTGGTGCGCCCCGTCTTCTGTACCTGCTGGCCGATGGCTGGCGCCAGGGTGGAGTCCGCGCTCGCGAAGCGCACATCGAGCAGGGCGAGCACCGTGTCGATGGGCGAATAGAAGCTGAGGGTGACGCCGTCACCGCCCCACAGCAGGCCGACCGCGGGGTTGTTCTTGCCAGGCCCCGGCACACCGTTGAGAGGCGTGTTGTCGATGCTGGAGGCGTCCAGTGGGCTGGCCACCGCCGCGTCCACCGTGTTCGTGCCCTGGGCCTGGGGGATGAGGGGGATGAACCTCGACAGCTTTGCGATGGTGTTGCTCGGTGCCACGCCACCGTCATAGGGCGCTGGTAGGACGATGGGCGAACCCAGAGGCGCCTGGTTGTTGTTGGCGAGCACGTGGCTGTTCGACAGGATGAGCGGAGCACCGCTCTTGTTGTCATAGACCACCGCGCCGAAGGTGCCGGCGGTGACGCTGACCTCGCCGATGCTGGTGCCGGGCCTCGCCGGAAGGGCGCTGGAGACGTTCGCGTGTTGGTAGAACGGACCGCTCGCCTCGACGATGTCGGTGGGAACCTCGTTGCCGGAGATCAGCAGCTTCGAGGGTAGCAGGGCGCTCGAGGGCAGCGCGCCGCGCCCCAGCTTGCGCGCGACGAAGATGGTCACCGCGAGGTCTCCGGTGTCTTTTCCGCCGGAGAGCTTCTTGCCGACCGCAACACCCATCACGTTGGGGTCCTGCAGCAGGTTGTTGGCGTTGAGGCGGACAGCGTGGATCGCGAGGTGAATCGGCGTGCTGGACGGCGAGGCCATGGAGTTTCTCCTTCAACGGCGACCATACCTCCAATGACGAGCGAGCCAGGGCACCCTCGTCCAACTCGTGGAGTCCTACCCGTGGTTGCCATCGGCGATCTCCTCGGCGCCGGGAAGAACTGAAGCCGCGCGCGTTGGAGGGAGGCAGGTCCCAATCACATCCGTCCCAGGAAGCGCCATGCTCAGGAAGTCCTCCGCCCTGCGGGGCGTCACCCTCCTCTACCTGTTTCTGTCTGGCTGCGGCTCGCAGGAGGCGCCCGCCTCCGAGGCCACCGTGGCCGAGCCCTCCACGGACCGGACCGGGCGCACCACGGCCCCGCTCACCGAGAAGGAACTGGAGCTGCGCCGCGAGCGCATCCGCGAGTTCTTCCGCGCGCGCCTCGCCCGGCTGAACATCGTGGCCACAACGAAGACGGACTCGGGACAGGTCATCGACTGGGTGCCCGCCCCGCGCGACGTGCCGGAGATGCCTCCGCCCGCCGACGAAAAGATGCCCGAGGGCACGAGGCCGCTGCCCGAGACGCCGGGGCCCGAGGACAAGGACGCGCCCGTGCAGACGGAGCTCCAGCTCCAGCCGTGGGCGCAAGGCCCTGAGGGCACCGTGCCCGTCGTCCGCTTCGACGTGGAGAACTACCTGCGCCTGGAGACCGAGCCCCCCGAGAACCCGGAGGACGTCTTCGAGCGCCTCCCCGAGCCTTCCCCCGCCTCGAATGACCGCTACTACGGCAACTGGAACAAGACGGGCGGCCCCTTCTTCGGCAGCGCGGCCATCGTCAACCTCTGGGACACCTCCGGGCCCGTGGACAATGAGACGTCCATCGCGCAGGTCGCCGTCATGCGGGGCAGTCCCATTCAGGCCATCGAGGTGGGAAAGATCGAGCTCGAGTCCCTCAATGGTGACAAGCAGCCCCACCTCTTCACCTACTTCCGGACCAACGGCTCCGAGGACGGAGACTGGGAGGGGGGCTACAACCAGTTGTGCGACGGCTGGCGGCAGGTCAGCACCAAGATCGTGCCCGGCGCGAAGCTCATCGGCATGAGCGCCCAGGGGAAGGCACAGTACGTCATGGACATCGAGGTGCGCCTGCACCAGGGCAACTGGTGGGTGCGGGTCCTGGGCGAGTGGATCGGCTACTACCCACGCTGCAAGGACAACGACACGACCTCCACCTGCAAGAACGAGGGCTTCCTCTTCTCGACGCAGGGCATCCGGAACAACGCCGACAAGCTCACCTGGTACGGCGAGGTCTACGACTCCTCCGCGCCCGAGGCCACGGCGACGCAGATGGGCAGCGGCCGCTTCGCGTCCGAGGGCTGGAGCCATGCCGCCTACTTCCGAAACCTCACCTACTTCTGGGCCCCGACCACCTACTGGTGGTGGGACGCCAGCACCAAGCCGGTCGCCACCGATGCCAGGTGCTACTCCGTGAGCGAGCCCACCTTCAGCAGCACCTCGCGCACGAAGAACCGGTTCTTCTACGGCGGACCTGGCAAGGCGGCCGAGGGCTGCCGCTGAGCGAAGACAACCCGCGGGGGAAGCCAGCGCACAGACGACGTTCGCGAACAGCCATGGCGTGACCACCGCCGGCTATATCCGATGGGGCCCCAACTGAGGGCAGGGGCCCGTTGGGTTGCTCGGAGAGATTTGAGCTACCGCGCGCAGGCCGCCACGTCTCGGGCGACGAATCCGGGTCGATGGCGCCGCGGGTGGGCCTGGAGCAGCAGCGGCCGGAGTTTTCGCCGCTGCTCGCCCAGGACGCCACCTGGCCAGACGCCGGGCGCCGGGCGGGACGCCTGCGTGAGGCGGGGCCGCCCCACGAGGGGGCGCACCCGCTCCGGCCTCTTCGTGCTCGTTACTGCACGCGCAGCGTGTACGAGCCGCCGTTGCGGCGGAGCTCCGCGTTCATGTCGTCGCGGAACCGGCGCAACGTCGCCGCATCACCGACGATGCCGATGCAGCCCGCGGTGCCGGTCGCGCCACCGTCCGGGTGGATGCGCAGCGCCTCACGGTCGCGACCCGCGCGAGAGTCATAGAACTTGTCGGAGCCCGGGCGGCGAGGATCCTCGAGCCGGAAGCTGAAGCCGACGCCATCCCGCGTGAAGCCCGCGTCGGAGCGGCTGTTGCGATGCGCCGTCACCCGGAACTCGCCCTGCGGAACCGAGAAGAGACTGCGCGAGCCGGAGTTGAACTGGTACGTGTTGCCGTTCACCGTGACGGTGCCGGTGGCCATGCCCTTGCCGGCGGGATAGTTGTTGAGCCGCGCGGTGCCATTGACGCCGGTGCCGGTGGTGGGCCGGTTGGGGGTGGTGCCGGTGGTGCCGGTGGTGGGCCGGCCGCCGCCGGTGGTCGTCGGACGCTGGCCCGGAGCGCTGCTCGCCTCGAGCGCCGCCCGGGTCCGCGGCCCCACGATGCCGTCCACCTTCAGGCCGTGCTCCTGCTGGAACCGGCGCACCGCCGCCTCGGTCTTCGGGCCGAACTTGTTGTCGATGGGGCCCGGGTTGACGCCGGCCGCCTTGAGCTGCCGCTGGAGCGAGCCGACCTGCGGGCTCTCCGCGCCCTGCTTCAAGCTGGCCACGCGCGTGGAGGGGGTCGTCGTCCGGTTCCGCTCGGGGGCGGGACGGTCCGGGTTGATCTCGGGCCGGTTCTCCGTGCCGCCGGTCGGCGCGCCACCGAAGTGCGGCGCCAGCGCCTGCGCGCGGGCCCACACGTCGCTGGAGTAGTCGTCGCCGGTGGTGCCCCGGTCCATCCCCTCGATGGTCCGCACGTTGCCGGCGCCCACGTTGTAGGCGGCCACCGCGCCGCGCAGCTGCTGCTCGGGGGTCCAGTTGGGGTGGTCGCGCTTCACCTGGTTGAGCTTGTCCCGGAGGATTCCAGCGCCCTGCGCGATGTTCTCGCGGCTGCGGGGACCGCCGACGCCCGCCGCGGTGCGCCGGTCCACCTGCATCAGGCCGTAGCCATTGCCGTTGTCGCCGCGCCCGTTGGCGTCCAGCGCCTGGCCACCGCGGCTCTCGCGGCTGATGATCGCGGCCAGCAAAGCCGGCGGGAAGCCGTACTCCTGCGCCACCGATTCAATGTCCGCCTTGTACTGCTGCAGCCGCGGCAGGTCGGTCATCGCCATCTGGCGCGAGGCGGCAGGGCCTCCCTGCCGGATGCCGTCCTGGCGCGCGGTCCGGTCCGAGGCGCCCGTCGGGTTGTAGCGGCCCAGGATGGCATTGGGGTCCGTCCGGCTCGTCCCCTCGAACGAGCTCACCCCGGAGGTGCCCACCCGGTTGTTCGTCGGAGTGGTGCCCCGCCCGGACGACGTCGAGGTCGGCGCGACAAGCGCGCTCGTCCGCGGCGGAGTGGAGACGCGAGTCGTGGAGCGGCTGGTCGAGTCAATGGCCATGTCGGTTCCTTCGGATCAGAGCGACGCTCTCGAACGGGGGGCGCACGCCAAGCGGGGATTTCCCATTGTCGGGAGAGGTGCGCACCGAGTTGCCGATAAAGTCTTCAGGACCGGGGTCTGGACAGAAAAACGCCCTGCTTCCAAGGCCTTGGGAAGCAGGGCGATGACCCGACAGGAATCGAACCTGAGGCCTGCGGTCTACTCCCGGAGGAGCGCCGCGAGCTGCTCCGCCACGGACACGAGGTTCGGCGTCTCGAGCATCGTGAAGTGGTCTCCGGGCACCTCGAGCACCCGTGGCTCCGTGGACAGCCAGGTGCTCCAGCCGAGGTCCCCCGCACTGTCGGCCGCCTTGAGGAGCACGGCACGGCCGGCGTAGGGGGCCGGGACGTAGGTCCGCTGGGCCTCGCTGAGTTGCTGGAAGACGCGGAAGAGGCGCTCGGTCTCATCCAGGTCCAGCTCGGGCGCGGCCTCGGGCAGGTGCTGGAGCTGCTCCAGCAGCCAGGCCAGCCGCTCCCGGCCCTCGAGCTGCTCCAGCTTCGCCGTGTCCAACCGCAGGGACTGCCAGGGCAGGTCGAGGAGCCGGCCGAAGGTGGCCAGCTCGTTCAGGGCTCCGGGCTTCGGCCCGATGCGCGGCCCGGGAGCGTGGGTGTCGAGCATCACCAGCAGCTCCACCGTGTCGCCCTCCGCCTGGAACCGGCGGGCCAGCTCGTAGGCCACGAGCCCGCCGAAGGACCAGCCTCCCAGCAGGTACGGGCCCCGGGGCTGCACTGCGCGAAGCTGGGGGAGGTAGTGCTCGGCCAGCGCCTCGACGGACGCGGGCGGCGGCGCGCCACCGTCCAGTCCGGGTGCTCGGAGGGCGTAGACGGCCCGGTCCGCGGGGAGCAGGCGGGCCAGGCTGGCGTAGGCGTCCACGCCGCCGCCACCGCCATGGATGAGGAACAGCGGTCGGCCACGCTCCTGTCCCGCCTTGAGGGGCACCAGGTTGGAGGCTGACGCGGTGGGCTCCGGTTGGGCGTCGTCCAGGGCACGGGCCAGGGCCGCGAGGGTGGGGTGCGCGAAGAGGGTGGCCAGCGGCACGCGCCGGTGCAGCTCCCGCTGGAGCCGGGAGACCAGTCGCGCGGCCATGAGGGAGTGGCCCCCCAGCGCGAAGAAGTCGTCCTCGGCGCCCACGCGCGGCAGACCCAGCACCTCGGCCCACAGCGCGGCGAGCGTTTCCTCCATGGGCGTGCGGGGTGCGACGTACTGGCTCGCGGGGGCCAGGTCCGGCGCGGGCAGGGCCTTGCGGTCCACCTTGCCGTGGATGTTGAGGGGCAGGGCCTCCAGGGTGACGAAGGCGGAGGGCACCATGTACTCGGGCAGCTTCTTCAGGAGTGTGGCGCGCAGCGAGGCCGGTTCCACGCGCCTCGCCTCGTCCGTGACGACGTAGGCCACCAGCCGCTTGTTTCCGGGCACGTCCTCGCGTGCCAGCACCACGGCACGGCGGACCTCCGGCACCTCTTCCAGCGCGGCCTCGATTTCACCCAGCTCAATGCGCAGGCCGCGCAGCTTCACCTGGAAGTCGATGCGGCCCAGGAACTCCAGCTCCCCGTTGGCCAGCCAGCGCACCTTGTCGCCGGTGCGGTACAGGCGCGCTCCAGGCTCCGAGGAAAAGGGATTGGGGACGAACTTCTCGGCGGTCAGCTCCGGGCGGCCCAGGTAGCCGCGCGCCAGGCCCGCACCGCCCATGCACAGCTCGCCGGGCACGCCCACGGGCACCGGCCTCAGCCGCTCGTCCAGCACGTACGCCTGCATGTTGGCCAGCGGCCGTCCCAGCGTGGGCCGGCGCGTGTCGGCGGTAATGGGCCGCGCGGCGGCGTTGCAGGTGTACTCGGTGGGCCCGTAGACGTTGAAGGGGATGAGGTTGGGGTGCGTGGCCAGCCTCGTCCAGAGCGCCTCATCTATCGCCTCGCCACCGGGCAGCACGCGCACGAGCCGCGAGTCGCCCAGGCCCTCGTCCAGCAGCAGCCGCAGGTGCGAGGGCGAGCAGTCCAGCAGGTCCACCTGGTGCTTCTCCAGCCAGGCCTTCATCAGCGCCACGTCCTCGCGCGCCGCCTGCGGCACCACGCACAGGGCGTAGCCGTCCGCCAGCTGCACCAATTGCTGGACGGAGGAGTCGAAGGCCAGCGGCGCATTCAGGCTGGCGCGCAGCGGGCCCTCGGCGCGCGCGTGCACGATGAAGTCGATGGCCGCACGCATGTTCATGATGGAGGCGTGCTGCACCATGACGCCCTTGGGCCGGCCGGTGGAGCCCGAGGTGTAGATGACGTAGGCCAGGTGTTGCGGGGCGCTCACGTGGGGTGGGTTGGCCTCGGACTCGCGGGCGAGCGCTTCAGCCATGTGGGGGCTGTCGAGGAAGAGCGGCTCCACGCCGGAGCCCTCGAGCAGGCCGGCCAGGTGCTGCTGGGTGAGGACGAGCGGGGCGCCGCAGTCCTGGAGCATGAAGCTCAGGCGCTCGCGCGGGTAGGCCGGGTCCATGGGGACGTAGGCGGCGCCGGCCTTGAGGATGCCCAGCACGGCGACCACCATGTCCACGCCACGCTCCAGGCACAGGCCGACGCGCACCTCGGGTCCGGCGCCGCGCCGGCGCAGGGCATGGGCGAGCCGGTTGGCGCGGCGGTTGAACTCGGCGAAGGACAGTTGGGTGGAGTCGTCGAGGACGGCCAGGGCGTCAGGAGTCCGCGCGGCCTGGGCCTCGATGCACTCGTGGAGGGTGCCCACCCAGGGCACCTCGCGGCGCGTGTCGTTCCAGTCCACCAGGATGCGCTTCAGCTCGTCGGCCCCCATCAGCGGCAGGGCGTCCAGGCGGGTCTCCGGAGCGCGGACCGCGGCCTGGAGCAGGGTGTGCAGGTGTTCGACCATGCGGGCCACGGTGGGCTGCTCGAACAGGTCGGTGCGGTAGGCCAGGGAGCCGGAGAAGCCGTCGGGCGTCTCGGTGAGCGAGAGGGTGAGGTCGAACTTCACCGAGTCCAGCCCGGACTCGACGGGAGCCAGGCGCAGCGGCGGAAGGCCCGCCGTGCTCGCCCCCAGCTCCAGTGTCTGCACGGGCGTGTTCTGCAGCACGAGCATGACCTGGAAGAGGGGCGAGTGGCTGAGGCTGCGCGCAGGCTGCAGCTCCTCGACGAGCTTCTCGAAGGGCACGTCCTGATGCTCGTAGGCGCCCAGGGTGGTGGAGCGCACCTGGGCGAGCAGCTCGCGGAAGGTGGCCTGGGGTGAAACACGCGAGCGCAGGACGAGGGTATTGACGAAGAAGCCGATAAGGCCCTCCGTCTCCGCGCGGGTGCGGCCCGCGATGGGCGCGCCGACGCTGACGTCGTCCTGCCCCGAGTAGCGCGCCAGCAGCACCTGCCACGCCGCCAGCAGCGCCATGAAGGGGGTGACGCCCTCGCGCTGGCAGAGCGCCAGCAGTGCGTCCTTCAGCGCCCCGGGCAGATGCACCGGAAGGTGGGCCCCGCGGAAGGACAGGACGGCGGGACGGGGCTTGTCGCCAGGCAGCTCCAGCACGGGGGCCGCTCCGGAGAGCTGCTGTCTCCAGAAGCCGAGCTGGCGCTGGAGCACCTCGCCCTGCAGCCAGCCGCGCTGCCACTGCGCGAAGTCGGCGTACTGCACCGGCAGCGGCGGCAGCTCCGCCTCCCGGCCGGTGGTCCGGGCCAGGTACAGCGCGGCCAGCTCGCGGACGAGCACGCCCAGGGACCAGCCGTCGGAGACGATGTGGTGCATCGTCGCCAGCAGCACGTGCTCCTGCTCCCCGAGCCGGAGCAGCGTGACGCGGAAGAGGGGACCGGTGACCAGGTCGAAGGGGCGCAGCGCCTCCTCGTGGGCCAGCCGCCGGGCCTCGTCCTCGCGCTCGGCGGCGGGCTGCGCCTCCAGGTCCACCACGGGCAAGCGGAGGTCCGAGGGCGGGTGGATGCGCTGGACGGGCTCGCCGTCGTGGACGGCGAAGGTGGTGCGAAGGGACTCGTGTCGCCCGACGAGCGAGGCGAAGGACTTCTCCAGCGCGCCCACATCCACCGGCCCGCGCATCCGCAGCGCGGTGGGAAGGTTGTACGCGGCACTGCCGGGCTCGAGCTGGTCGATGAACCAGAGGCGCTGCTGGGCGAAGGACAGCGGCAGCGGCCCGTGACGCGGCGCCGGGATGAGCGCCGGCGCTGCCTCGTGGCTTGAGGCTCCCGGCGCCCTGAGGCGCTCGGCGAGGGATTCAACGGTGGGCGTCTCGAAGAGGGCGCGCAGGGGCAGCTCCACGCCCAGGGTGGACCGCACGCGGGAGACGAGCTGGGTCGCCAGCAGGGAGTGGCCCCCCTGCTCGAAGAAGTCGTCCGTGATGCCGACCCGCTCCACGCGCAGCACCCGCGCGAAGAGGCCCGCCAGCAGCTCCTCGGTGGGCGTGCGCGAGGCGACGTAGCCCGCCTGCGGGCCGGACCGCACGGACTCCGGCACGGGGAGGAGCTTGCGGTCGACCTTGCCGTTGGGATTGAGCGGGAAGGCGTCCAGCGGCACGAAGGCCGCGGGCACCATGAAGTCGGGCACGTGCTGGCGCAGGTGGCGGCGCAGCGCGTCCACTTCAATCGTCTGGCCCTCGGCGGGGGTGACATACGCGACGAGGCGCTTGTCACCGCCGGGCTCATCCTGACGCGCCATCACCACCGCGCCCTTGACGGTGGGGTGGCCGCGCAGGACGGATTCGATTTCGCCCAGCTCAATGCGGAAGCCGCGAATCTTCACCTGGAAGTCGATGCGGCCCAGGAAGTCGAGCTCGCCGTCGGCCCTCCAGCGCACCAGGTCGCCCACGCGGTACATGCGCGCGCCGGGCGTGGGGCTGAACGGGTCCGGCACGAAGCGCTCGGCAGTGAGGTCCGGCCGGCCGAGGTAGCCGCGCGCGAGGCCCGCGCCCGCGAGGTACAGCTCGCCCGGCACGCCAACGGGTTGGAGCTGCATGCCAGGCGTGAGGATGTAGCCGGAGGTCTGCGGCAGCGGCACGCCGATGGTGGGCTCGCCGGGGCCTTCGGGGACGCGTGCGTACGTGGAGTAGGTGGTGTCCTCGGTGGGGCCGTAGAAGTTGTAGACGTGCTGGACGGTGCCGGTGGCGTAGATGGCACGCACCAGCGTGCCGGGCAGGGCTTCACCCGCGAGGTTGACGGTGGCGGCGGTGGGCGGAATGGCGCCCAGGCGCAGCAATTCCGCGGCGGCGGAGGGCACCGTGTTGACGAGCGTCACCTCGGCAGCGGCGGGCAGCGAGGCCAGTGCCAGCGCGTTGTCGGCCAGCAGCACCGTGCCGCCGCACGAGAGCGGCGCGAAGATCTCGAAGACCGAGATGTCGAAGCAGATGGACGTCGCGGCCAGGGTGCCGGCGAACTGCTCGCGCGTGAAGGTGCGCAGCGACCAGTCGAGGAAGGCGGTGGAGCTGCCGTGGGAGATGGCCACGCCCTTGGGCCGGCCCGTCGAGCCGGACGTGTAGATGATGTGCGAGAGGTTGTCCGGCACGGCGTGGCAGACCGGGGCGGACGTGGGCAGCTCGGCGAAGGACGCGGGCAGCGCGTCGAGGCAGACGGTGCGCAGGCCCTGGGTGTCGAGCTGAAGTGACGCGAGCAGGGCCTGGTGCGACAGGAGGAGCTGCGCGCCGGAGTCGGAGAGCATGGAGTCGAGACGTCCGCGCGGGTAGGCCGGGTCCAGGGGGACGTAGGTGCCACCGGCCTTGAGGACGGCAAGCAGGGCGACGACGAGGTCCGCGGTGCGCTCCATGCAGATGGCGACGCGCACCTCGGGGCCGACGCCCAACGACTGGAGATGGTGCGCGAGGCGGTTGGCGCGCGCATCGAGCTGCGAGTACGTGAAGCGCTCGGTGCCCACGACCAGCGCCGTGGCATCCGGCGTGCGGGCCACCTGCGCCGAGACGAGGTGGGGGATGACGGAGCGCTGGAGGATGGTGCGCGTGTCGTTGAGTTCCTCCAGCAACTGGTGGCGCTCCGCGGCCGTGAGCAGGGAGACGGTCTCGAGGGGCTGCTCGGGCCGGTCCAGCAGGCCTTGCAGCAGCACGCGGAAGTGCTCCGCCATGCGCCCGGCCGTGGCGGCCGTGAAGAGCCCGGTGTTGTAGCGCAGGCTGCCCCGGAAGCCTTCCGGTGAGTCCGTGAGGATGAGCTCCAGTTCGAACTTGATGGTGGGGTTCTCCACGTCCAACGGACGCAGCGCCAGTCCCGTGCCCTGGGCCGAGGACGCCGGTGCGTTCTGCAGCGCGAAGAGCACCTGGAAGAGCGGACTGCGGCTCAGGTCGCGGGTGGACTGGAGCTCTTCCACCAGCCGCTCGAAGGGCACGTCCTGGTGGGCAAAGGCGCCCAGCGAGGTCTCCTTCACCTGGCGCAGCAGGTGGAGGAAGGACGTGCCGTGCTCCACGTGCGCGCGCAGCACCAACGTGTTGACGAAGAAGCCGATGAGGCCTTCCAGCTCTTCGCGCTGGCGGCCCGCGATGGGCGAGCCGACGGAGATGTCCTCCTGGCTCGAGTAGCGGGACAGCAGCACCTGGAACGCCGCGAGCAAGGCCATGAAGGGCGTGGCGCCCTCCTGCTGGCAGAGTGCCTTGAGCTTCTCGGACGCGGAGCGCGACAGGGCCACGGGCACGTGCGAGCCATGGAGGGTCTGCACGGGCGGGCGGGGCTTGTCGGTGGGGAGCTCCAAGGTCGTGAGGCCCGAGAGCTGCTGCTTCCAATACCCGAGTTGCTCGTCGAGCACCGCCCCCTGGAGCCACTGGCGCTGCCACTGCGCGAAGTCGGCGTACTGCACGGGCAGCGGCGGCAGCTTCGCCTCCTGGCCGATGGCCCGGGCCGAGTACAGCGCGGCCAGCTCGCGCACGAGCACGCCCAGGGACCAGCCGTCGGAGACGATGTGGTGCATCGTCACCCGCAGCACGTGCTCCTCTGGCGCCAGGCGCAGCAGCGAGGCCCGGAGCAGCGGGCCGGTGGTGAGGTCGAAGGGCCGCAGCGCCTCTTCCGTGCCCAGGCGGCGGGCCTCGGCCTCGCGGGCCTCGGTGGACAGGGCGCCCAGGTCCATGACGGGCAGCGAGAAGCCGGGGCTCGGGTGGATGTGCTGCACCGGCTCGCCGTCCTCCACCGCGAAGGTGGTGCGCAGCACCTCGTGGCGCTCGATGAGCGCGCGGAAGGCGTGCTCCAGGGCCGCCACGTCCAGCGCTCCCTCCAGGCGCAGGGCCACGGGCATGTTGTAGGTGGCGCTCTCGGGCTCCAACTGGTCGATGAACCACAGCCGCTGCTGGGCGAACGACAGCGGCAGCCCACCCGTGCGGTGCACGCGCACCAGGGGCGGAGCCACGGGCGCCTGCTCACCCCGGAGGGCGTCGATGTGCCGGGCCAGCTCCGAGAGGGTGGGTGCCTCGAAGAGGGTGCGCAGGGGCACCTCGACTCCGAAGGCCGCGCGGATGCGGGTGACGAGCTGGGTGGCCAGCAGGGAGTGGCCGCCCAGGGCGAAGAAGCTGTCATCCCGGCCCACGCGCTCCACGCGCAGCAGGTTGCGCCAGAGGGTGGCCAGCTCCTGCTCCGCCGGCGTGGCGGGCGGGTGGAAGGAACGTTCATTCCACGAGGCCTCGGGCGCGGGCAGGGCCTTGCGGTCCACCTTGCCGTTGGGCGTCAGCGGCAGGGCCTCCAGCACCACGAAGGCCGAGGGCAGCATGTAGTCCGGCAGCTGCTGGGCCAGCCAGGTGCGCAGGGCCCGGGTCTCCAACCCGGAGCCACCGGCCTCCTCGGAAGAGGGGACGACATAGGCGATGAGCCGCGGCTCGGTGGCCCCGTCCGCGCGCACCAGCGCCAGGGCGTCGGAGACGTATGGGTGGGAGCGAAGGGCGGCTTCGATTTCGCCTGGCTCGATGCGGAAGCCGCGCAGCTTCACCTGGAAGTCGGCGCGGCCCAGGTAGTCGAGCGTGCCGTCGGCCAGCCAGCGCACCCTGTCGCCGGTGCGGTACATGCGCGCGCCGGGCTCGGTGCTGAAGGCATCGGGCAGGAAGCGCTCCGCGGTCAGCTCCGGGCGGCGCAGGTAGCCGCGCGCCACGCCGGCTCCGCCGATGAAGAGCTCTCCGGGCACGCCTGGAGGCACCGGGCGCAGGCGCGCATCCAGCACGTAGACGCGCACGTTGGCCAGCGGACCACCAATGGTGGGCTGGGTACCGGGCCGCGGGCGGAAGGTGGTGGCGTCGACGGTGGTCTCGGTGGGGCCGTAGACGTTGAAGGTCTGGGTGCGCTCGGAGCTGGCGAGCTGCTCCCAGGTGGCTTCGTCGATGGCCTCGCCCCCGGGCACCAGCAAGCCGGGCACGTGGGCCCCTTCCAGCAGGCCCTCCTGCAGCAGCAGCCGCAGCAACGAAGGGGTGCAGTCGAGTGCCTGGATGCGGTGCCGGGCCAGCCATTCCACCAGGGCGTGCGCGTCCCTGCGCAGGTCTTCGGGGACGATGTGCAGGCAGTGGCCGTCGAGTAGCTGGATGAGCTGCTTGATGGAGGCGTCGAAGGCCAACGGCGCATTGAGGGTGACACTCGAGCCCGGGGGCAGGCCGGCGTAGACCGTCTGCCGCAAGGCGCGGTGGAGGTTGAGCACCGAGCGGTGCTCGACCATGACGCCCTTGGGGCGGCCGGTGCTGCCGGAGGTATAGATGACGTAGGCGAGGCTTCCGGCCGTCGCGCTGGAGTCAGGAGACGACGGAGGCTGGCGCGCGAGCAGGGCCGCGTCGGCGTCGAGCAGCACGAGGCGCTCCCCGCGAGAGGGAAGCCTGCCCGCCAGGGACTCCAGGGTGATGACGACAGGCGCGGCCGAGTCGGCCAGCATGAAGCCCAGGCGCTCGGCGGGGGAGGCCGGGTCCAGAGGGACGAAGGCGCCGCCGGCCTTGAGGACGCCGAAGAGCGCGACGACCTGCTCGACGGAGCGCTCCAGCAGGAACGGGACGAGGGTGTCCGGGCCGACGCCCAGCGAGCGCAGGAGGTGCGCCAGTTGGTTGGCGCGTGCGTCCAGCTGGCGGTAGGTGAGCGAGTCGTCGCCGAAGCGAACGGCCACGGCGTCCGGAGTGACGCGGGCCTGGGCCTCGAAGAGGTGGTGGATGCAGCTGTCCTGTGGGAAGGGCGCGGGCTGGCCATTCCACTCCACCAGCACGCGCTGGCGCTCGGCCTCCGACAGGAGGGAGACGTCGCCCAGCCGGCCGCCGGAGCGCGACACCAGCGCCTCCAGCGCCAGGGCCCAGTGCTCCAGCAGCCCTTCCACGCGCGGTGCTTCGAAGCGTCCCGCCAGATACTTCAGGCTCAGCCCCAGACGCGGGCCGGGCGCGACCACGGCCACCAGCGGCAGGTCCGGCTGCTCACGCACCAGGACGTCCCGGATGCCCAGCTCGGCGCCGGCCGAGTTCACCGCGGCGTCGACGGGGTAGTTCTCGAAGATGAAGAGGGACTGGAACAGCGGAGTGCCGCGAGGCACGGCGCTCCAGCCCTGGATGCGCACCAGCGCGGAGTGCTCGTGCTGGCGCTGCTCCGCCTGCCGCGCGTGCAGTCCCCTGAGCCACGCGAGGACGCCCAGGTCCTCGTCCACGCGCACGCGCACGGGCAGCGTGTTGATGAACAGGCCCACGGCCTGCTCGATGCCGGGCACCGCCGCGGAGCGGCCGGAGCTCGTCACTCCGAAGAGGACCTCGTCCTCGCCCGTGTGTCGCGACAACGCCAGGGCCCAGGCGGCCTGCACCACGTCATTGGGGGTGAGCTGGTGATGGCGGGCGAAGGCCTGGAGCGCGGAGGTGGCCTCGGCGGAGAGCAGCGTGTGCCGCGCCTCGCGGGAGGGCGCCGCACCGGAGCTCGCGGAGCGCAGACCTGGCAGGGGCGTGGGGGCGGTGAAGCCGCGCAGCGCCTCGCGCCAGTACGCCTCGGTGCGCTCCTCGGGCTGCTGCCCCAACCACGCGATGTAGTCGCGGAAGGAGCGCGACGGGCTCCGGGGCGGCGTCCGGCCCGCGCGCAGCTCGCCGTAGGCGGTGAAAAGCGCCTGGAAGAGCAGCCCCAGGCTCCAGCCGTCCAGCAGCAGGTGGTGGTGGCTCCAGAGGGCGCGCCAGGTGTGCTCGCCCAGGCGCACCACCGTCATGCGCATCAGCGGAGGCCGGCGCAGGTCGAACCCGCGCACCCGGTCCTCGCTCATCAGGGCGTCGAAGCGTGCCCGCTGTCCGGCCTCGGGCAGGTCCCTCCAGTCATGCTCCTCCCAGGGCAGGGCGACGCCTGGGTGGACGTGCTGCAGCGGGTCCTCCAGGCCGTCCCAGACGAAGGAGGTGCGCAGCAGCGGGTGGCGCTCCACCGCGGCCTCGCACGCGCGCCGGAAGGCGGCCAGGTCCACGGTGCCACCGAAGGTCCAGGCGAGCTGCGAGACGTAGACGCCCGAGCCGGGCTCCGCCAGCGTGTGGAAGAGCAGGCCCTGCTGGAGCGGCGACAGCGGGTAGAGGTCCTCCACGGCCAGGCCCGCTGGCAGCAGCCGGTCGAGCGTGGCCTGCTCCAGCTTCGCGAGCGGGAAGTCGGACGGCGTGTAGCGGCGCGCGTCCTCGGAGGCTCGGGTGGCGATGAGTTGCCGCAGCGCTACGAGGCAGTGCGTGGCCAGCGCCTGGATGGTCTCCTCCCGGTGCAGCGCCGTGCTGTACGTCCAGCCCAGCGTCAGCCGGCCGTCGAAGACGTAGCCGGTGACTTCCAGCGCGTGGGTGCGCTCGCCCTCCGAGCTCCTCAGCGCGCCCGTGGGCCCTCCCGTGGGCGTGAAGGGCGGCGGCGTGGCACCCGGCGCCTGCGAGCCGCCGAGCTGGTCGAACTGGCCCAGGTAGTTGAAGATCACCTGCGCCCGAGGGGCGTCGCGCAGGAGGCGGGCCCCTTCGTCGCCGGACAGGTAGCGCAGCAGCCCGTAGCCCATGCCACGCCGGGGCAGCCGCCGCAGCGAGTCGCGCACGGCGCGCAGCCGGTCGCCCGGGGTGGCGGCGCCGGAGACGTCGAACACGACGGGATACAGCGAGGTGAACCAGCCCACGGTGCGTGACAGGTCCACGTCCTCGAAGAGGTCCTCGCGGCCGTGGCCCTCCAGGTCCACGCGCAGCCGGGGCTGGCCCGTCCAGTGCGTCACGCCCTCCACTACCGCGGCCAGCAGCACGTCATTGATGTGGGCGCGCCAGGCGGCGGGAGTCTCCTGTAGCAACTGGCGCGTCTCCTCCGCGTCCAGCGACACGCTCACCCCGCGGGCGGAGGCCAGCGGGTTGCCGCCGCCCGGCAGATCCATCGGCAGGGCGGGCACGTGCGCGTGAGCGGCCTGCTGCCAGTAGGGCCACTCGTGCGTCAGCGCCTCGGAGCGGGCGAAGGCCCGCAGCTTCTCCGCCCAGGCCTTGAAGGAGGTGGACTTCGGAGGCAGGGCCACCGCCTCGCCGCGCAGCACCTGCGCATAGGCGGTGGACAGGTCCTCCAGCAGGATGCGCCAGGAGACGCCGTCCACGGCGAGGTGGTGGATGGCCAGCAGCAGCCGGGGCGCGCGGGCCGGGCCGAAGTGGAAGAGGGCGGCGCGCAGCAGCAGTCCCTCGTCCAGCCGGAGGCTGGCCTGGATGCGGGTTGCCTCGGCCTCCAGCGCCTGGGCCTGGGCGGCCTCGGGCAGGGAGGACAGGTCCACCGGCTCCACGCGCACGAGCGCCTCCAGCCCGGTGAGGTGCTGGTGCGCGGTGCCGTCCGCCCCGTGCGTGAAGCGCAGGCGCAGCGAGTCGTGGTGCGCCACCAGGGCCTGGAGGGCTTTGTCCAGGGCAGGCACGTCCACCGCCCCGCGAGCGGCCAGGACGACGGCCTGGTTGTAGTGGTGGAGGTGGGCCGGCGGCTGCTCGAAGAAGGCGAGCTGGATGGGCGTCAGCGGCACCGGGCCCCGCACCAGGCCCTGCTCGGCCTGGACCTGGCCTTCACGCTTCACCACGCGCGCCAGGGCCTCCAGCGTCTGGTGCTGGAAGACGAGGTTGGCGGCCAGGTGCAGGCCCGCGCGGCGGGCGCGAGAGACGAACTGGATGGCGAGGATGGAGTCACCACCCAGCTCGAAGAAGTTGTCGTGCCGCCCGACGCGGGGCAGGCCCAGCAACTCCGCCCAGACAGTGGCCAGCGTCTGCTCTTCAGGCGTGCGAGGCGCGTCGAAGTTCCCGTCGTCGCGCGGCCGCGCCTCCGGGGCGGGCAGGGCCTTGCGGTCCAGCTTGCCGTTGGGCGACAGGGGCAGCGCCTCCAACGCCACGAAGGCCGAGGGCACCATGTGCTCCGGCAGCCGACCCGTCAGCGCCTCGCGCAGCGCGGAGCCGTCCAGCGTGGCGCCCTCGCCCGGCACCACATAGGCCACCAGCCGCTTGTGGCCCGGAAGGTCCTCGCGTGCCACCACCGCCGCCTGGCGCACGTCCGGGTGTGCGGCCAGCGCCGCCTCGATTTCACCCAGCTCAATCCGGAAGCCGCGCACCTTCACCTGGAAGTCGAGCCGGCCCAGGTAGTCCACCGTGCCGTCGGGCAGCCAGCGGGCCAGGTCGCCGGTGCGGTACATGCGCGCGCCCGGCTCGGGGGAGAACGGGTCCGGCACGAAGCGCTCCGCCGTCAGCGCGGGCCGCTGGAGGTAGCCGCGGCCCACCTGGACGCCGGCGATGTACAGCTCGCCCGGCACTCCCACCGGAACTGGCGACAGGTGCGCGTCCAGCAGGTGGATGCGCGTGTTGGCCACCGGCCGGCCGATGGGCACCGAGGCGCGGCGGTCGTCCCCCCGGCACTCCCAGAAGGTGACGTCCACGGCCGCCTCGGTGGGGCCATAGAGGTTGTGCAGCCCGGCGCCCGGCAGCCGCGCCAGGCAGTGCCGCGCCAGGTCCGCTGGCAGCGCCTCACCGCTGCAGACGATGCGCCGCACGGACGCGCACGCGGTCTCCAGTCCGGGCTCCTGGAGGAAGGCCTGGAGCATGGAGGGGACGAAGTGCAGCGTGGTGACGCGACAGTCCTGGATGAGGCGCGCCAGGTAGGCCGGGTCCTGGTGCCCGCCGGGACGGGCCACCACCAGCTGCGCACCCGTCAGCAGCGGCCAGAAGAACTCCCAGACCGACACGTCGAAGCTGAAGGGCGTCTTCTGCAGCACCGTGTCGGCCGCGGTGAGCCCGTACTCCTGCTGCATCCACAGCAGGCGGTTGACGATGCCCGTGTGCGCGTTCATCGCCCCCTTGGGGCGGCCCGTGCTGCCGGAGGTGAAGATGACGTAGGCCAGGGCCTCGGGGCCGGCCAGCGGCACGGGGGTGGACGAGGGCTGGCGGGCCACCGTGTCCCAGTCCCTGTCCAGGCACAGCACGTGGGCGGAGTGGGGCGGCAGCACCCCGAGCAGGTGCTGCTGGGTCAGCAGCACCGGGGCGGCCGCGTCCTCGAGCATCCACCCCAGCCGCTCGCGCGGATAGGCCGGGTCCAGCGGCACGTACGCGGCGCCCGCCTTGAGCACGCCAAGGAGCGCCACCACCAGCTCCTGCGAGCGCTCCAGGCACACGCCCACCAGCACCTCGGGGCCGGCCCCCAGCGTGCGCAGCTGGTGCGCCAGTTGGTTGGCACGGGCATCCAGCTGGGCATAGGTGAGGGCGTCGTCGCCGAAGCGAAGGGCCAGGGCATCGGGCGTACGCCGGGCCTGGGCCTCGAAGAGGTGGTGGATGCAGGCGTCTTCCGGGAAGGACGTGGGCTGACCCTGCCACTCCACGAGCACGCGCTGGCGCTCGGCCGCGTCCATCAATGGCAGCGCGGAGAGAGGCTGCTCCGGATGGGCGGCCATGCCCTCCATCAGCGTGAGCAGGTGGCCGGCCATGCGCGTCACGGTCGATGCGTCGAACAGGTCCGTGGCGTACACGAGCTCGCCCCGGAAGCCATCGGGTGTCTCCTCCAGGGCGAGGCTCAGGTCGAACTTGGCCAGGGCTGCTTCCGGAGCCAGCGGTCGCAGGCGCAGCCCCGGCAGCTCCAGCGGGCCCATGGGGGTGTTCTGGAGGGCGAAGCTGACCTGGAACAGGGGCGAGTGGCCCAGGCTGCGCTGGGGCCGGAGCTCGTCGACGAGCTTGTCGAAGGGAAGGTCCTGGTGCTCGTAGGCGGCCAGGGTGGTCGCGCGCACATGGGCCAGCAGCGAGAGGAAGGAGTCTTCGGGCCTGAGCTGCGTGCGCAGGACGAGGGTGTTGACGAAGAAGCCGATGAGGCCCTCCGTCTGTCCATGGGTGCGACCGGCGATGGGCGCGCCAACGGCGATGTCCGCCGCGCCGGAGTAGCGGTGGAGCAGGACCTGGAAGCCCGCCAGCAGCGTCATGAAGGGCGTCACGCCCTGGCGCGTGGAGAGGCGCTTGAGGGAGTCGGAGAGGCCACGCGGCAGGCGCACGGGCAGTTGGGCGCCACGGTGGGACTGGATGGCGGGGCGCGGCCTGTCGCCAGGCAACTCCAGCACGTGGGGGACGCCCGCCAGGTGCTCGCGCCACCAGCCCAGTTGCTTCTCCAGCGCGTCGCCCTGGAGCCAGCCGCGCTGCCAGGCGGCGTAGTCGGCGTACTGCACTGGCACCTGTGACAGGGGCGAAGGCTGGCCCTTCGCGAAGGCGGCGTAGAGGGCCGCCACCTCACGCACCAGCACGCCCATGGACCAGCCGTCCGAGACGATGTGGTGCATGGTGAAGAGCAGCACGTGCACTTCGTCGTCCAGCCGCAGCAGCGAGCCGCGCAGCAGCGGACCGGTGGCGAGGTTGAAGGGGCGCAGCGCCTCTTCTCGTGCCAGCCCGCGGGCCTCCTGCTCGCGCTGCTCGGGAGGCAGTCCCGTCAGGTCCACCCGTGCCAGGGAGAAGTCACTGCCGGGGTGGATGCACTGTACCGGCTGGCCTTCACGGGAGGCGAAGGTGGTGCGCAGACCCTCGTGACGGCGCACCACCTCGGCCAACGCGCTCTCCAGTGCCCTGGCGTCCAGCGCGCCCTCCAGGCGCAAGGCCTCGGGCAGGTTGTAGGTGGCGCTGTCGGGCTCCAGTTGGTCGATGAGCCACAGCCGCTGCTGGGAGAAGGACAGCGGCAGCTCGCCCGTGCGAGGCACCGGGACGAGCGGAGGCAGGGTGAGACCCCGGGCCTGTCGACGGCTCACCTCCACCTGCAGGGCGAGCTGCGAGAGGGTGGGGGCGGAGAACAGCTCGCGCAGGGACAGCTCGACGCCAAAGAGGGAGCGCAGGCGGGAGATGAGCTGGGTGGCCAGCAGGGAGTGGCCGCCCAGCTCGAAGAAGTCATCGTGGGGGCCGACACGCGAGACGCCCAGCAGTTGGCCCCAGAGGCCGGCCAGCAGCTCTTCGGTGGGAGTGCGCGGTGCGACCTCATCGACGCTGGGGGCCGCGGCCTCCGGGGCGGGCAGGGCCTTGCGGTCCACCTTGCCGTTGGCGGTGAGGGGCAGCGCCTCCAGGGCCATGAGCGCGGAGGGCACCATGTACTCAGGGAGCTGCCGGGCGAGGGACTCGCGCAGGGCACGGGTGTCCAGCGTCCCGGGGGCGGCACCTCCCACGGGAACGACGTACGCGACGAGCCGCGGACCGGAGGGCCCGTCCGCACGCACCAGGGCCACGGCGTCGGAGATGCCAGGGTGGGAGCGCAGGGCGGCCTCGACTTCGCCCAGCTCGATGCGGAAGCCGCGCAGCTTAACCTGCCCATCGCGACGGCCCAGGAAATCGATATTGCCGTCCGGAAGGAAGCGCGCCAGGTCGCCCGTGCGGTACATGCGCGCACCGGGCATGGTGGTGCTGAAGGCATCGGGGATGAAGCGCTCGGCGGTGAGCTCCGGCCGGCGCAGGTAGCCGCGCGCGACACCCGCTCCGCCGATGTACAGCTCACCCGTGACACCCACGGGCACCGGCCGCAGCCTCGCATCGAGGATGTAGAGCGCCGTATTGGCGATGGGCCGGCCAATGGGGACGGCCCCATGGACCAGGCCGCCCTCATTCACGTCATGGATGGAGCAGCCGACCACTGTCTCGGTGGGGCCGTACTCGTTGATGAGGCGTACACGCGGGGCCAGCTGGCGCCAGCGCTCCACGGTGGCGGCGGGCAGTGCTTCGCCACCGACGACGAAGGTGCCTTCCTGGAGCGCCAGCTCCTGGGCGGACATCAGGTCCAGCAGTGCCTGGAGGTGCGCGGGCGTGAGCTTGACCAGGCCGTGGCGGTGGAGGCGCAGGGACTGGGCAAGTGCCTCCAGCTCATTCCCGGAGGGAAGCAGGTGCACGGAGCCGCCAGCCAGCAGCGGCGCGAGGAGGCTGGTGAGGGTGGCGTCGAAGGCGACGGAGGTATGCACCGGGGCGCTCTGCCCGGAGGACACGCGGTACTCCTGGCGTGCCCACGCGAGGTAGTGGGCGATGCCCTGCTGCGTGACCATGACGCCCTTGGGGCGGCCGGTGCTGCCGGAGGTGTAGAGGACGTAGGCGAGGCTTTCGGCCGTCACCCCGGAGTCAGGAGGCGATTGCGGCTGGCGCGAGAGCAGCCGCTCATCCGCGTCGAGCAGCACGTACTGCTCACCTCGCGAGGGCAGCTCGTCCGCCAGGTGCTCCAGGGTGATGACGACCGGGGCCGCCGAGTCGGCCAGCATGAAGCCGAGGCGCTCAGAGGGGTAGGAAGGGTCGAGCGGAACGAAGGCGCCTCCCGCCTTGAGGACGCCGAGCATGGCCGTCACCAGCTCCAGGGAGCGCCCCAGGAAGAGCGCGACGAGGGTGTCCGGGCCGATGCCCAGCGAGCGCAGGTGGTGCGCCAGCTGGTTGGAGCGAGCGTCCAACTGGGCATAGGTGAGCGAGTCCTCATCGAAGTGAAGGGCGATGGCGTCGGGAGTGCGCTGAGCCTGGGCTTCGAAGAGGTGGTGGATGCAGCTGTCGCGGGGGAAGTCGCGGGCGGTGGCGTTCCACTCCACCAGCACCTGACGCTGCTCCTCCTCGGACATCAGCGGCAGGCAGGACACCGGCGTCTCGGGCCTTGCCGCGGCGGCCTCCAGCACCGTGCCCAGGTGCCGCATCAGCCTGTCGATGGTGGCGGGCTCGAAGAGGTCGGTGCGGTACTCGCACGTGCAGGACAGGCCCTGCGACGTCGGGAATACGAAGAGGGTGAGGTCCAGGCGCGAGGCGGCCTCGGTGGTGCGCTCGGGCGTGAGGGTGAGGCCGGGCACCGTCAGTGCGGTGGTGGGCTGGTTCTGGAGCACCAGCTTCACCTGGAAGAGAGGCGCGTGGCCGAGGCTTCGCTCGGGGTTGATGACCTTGACCAGCTCCTCGAAGGGCAGGTCCTGGTGGGCATAGGCGTCCAGGGCGGTGGCTCGCACGCGGCCGAGCAGCTCGCGGAAGCTCGGGTCTCCGCCCACCTGGGCGCGCAGCGCCAGCTGGTTGACGAAGAAGCCGATGAGGCCTTCGGTCTCCGCGCGGTTGCGGTTGGCGATGTCCGTGCCGATGACGAAGTCCTCCTGCCCCGAGTACCGGGAGAGGACCACCTCGAAGCCGGCGAGCAGCGCCATGAAGAGGGTCGAGCCCTCCCGGTGGCAGAGGGCCTGGAGCGAGTCGGCCAGTGCGCTCGGCAGCACGTGCGTGTGATGCGCGCCGAGGAAGCCCTGGACGGCCGGGCGGGGCTTGTCGCCAGGCAGCTCCAGCAGGTGGGGGGCGCCCGCGAGGTGCTCGCGCCACCAGGACAGCTGTGCTTCGAGCGCCTCACCCTGGAGCCAGGAGCGCTGCCAGGCGGCGTAGTCGGCGTACTGCACCGGCAGCCGCGGCAGGGACGCAGGCTGGCCCTGGGTGAAGGCGGCGTAGAGGGCCGCCACCTCGCGCACCAGCACGCCCATGGACCAGCCGTCCGAGACGATGTGGTGCATCGTCAAGAGCAGCACGTGCGTGTCTTCGCCCAGCCGGAGCAGTGAGCCCCGCAGCAGCGGTCCGGTGGCGAGGTTGAAGGGACGCAGGGCCTCCGCACGCGCCAGCCGGCGGGTCTCTTCCTCGCGCGAGGCCGTGGGCAGATGCGTCAGCTCCACCCGGGCCAGGGTGAAGTCACCGGTGGGGTGGATGCACTGCACCGGCTGGCCTTCACGCGAGAGGAAGGTGGTGCGCAGTGTTTCGTGGCGGCGCACCACCTCGGCCAGCGCACCCTCCAGTGCGTCTGCGTCCAACACGCCCGTCAAGCGGAGTGCCACGGGGATGTTGAAGGTGGCGCTATCGGGGTCCAGCTGATCGACGAACCACAGCCGCTGCTGGGCAAAGGACAGCGGCAGCTCGCCCGTGCGAGGACTCGGGGTGAGTGGAGGCAGGGTGAGGCCCTGTGCCTCCCTACGGCGGGTCTCCACCTGCTGCGCCAGCTCCACCACCGTCGGGGCGGAGAACAGCTCGCGCAGGGACAGCTCCACGCCGAAGAAGGCGCGGATGCGGGAGAGGAGCTGGGTCGCCAGCAGCGAGTGGCCCCCCAGCTCGAAGAAGTCGTCGTGGATGCCGACCCGGGCAACACCCAGCAAGTGGCTCCAGAGGTCGGCCAGCATGGCTTCGGTGGAGGTGCGCGGGGCGACAGCCTCGGAGGCCACCGCATGGATTGCGTCCGGCGCGGGCAGGGCCTTCCTGTCCACCTTGCCATTGGGCGTCAGTGGCAGGGCCTCCAGGTGCACGAGGACGGAAGGCACCATGTACTCGGGCAACTGCCGGGCGAGGGCCTCGCGCAAGGCCTGAGCCACAAGGGCCTCGGCGGCGACACCTTCCGCGGGCACGACGTAGGCGACGAGCCGCGGGCCGGAAGGCCCGTCCGTGCGCACGGTGGCCACGGCGTCGGAGACGCCCGGGAGGGAGCGCAGGGCGGCCTCGACTTCGCCCAGCTCGATGCGGAAGCCGCGCAGCTTCACCTGCCCATCGCGGCGGCCCAGGAAGTCGAGATTGCCATCCGGAAGGAAGCGCGCCAGGTCGCCCGTGCGGTACATGCGCGCGCCGGGCACGGTGCTGAAGGCATCGGGGATGAAGCGCTCGGCGGTGAGCTCCGGCCGGCGCAGGTAGCCGCGCGCCACGCCCGCGCCGCCGATGTACAGCTCGCCAGTGACTCCCACCGGCACCGGCTGCAACCGCGCGTCGAGGATGTAGAGGGCGGTATTGGAGATGGGCCGGCCGATGGGCACCAGACCGCGCACCAGGCCGTCCTGGCTGACGTCGTAGATGGAGCAGCCGACGACGGTCTCGGTGGGGCCGTACTCGTTGATGACGCGCGCGTGGGGCGCCAGGTCGAGCCAGCGCTCCACGGTGGAGGCGGGCAGGGCTTCGCCGCCGACGACGAAGCAGGCCTCCTGAGAGGCCAGCGCCTCGGGGGCCATGAGCTCCAGCAGGGCCTGGAGGTGCGCGGGGGTGAGCTTGACGAGCCCGTGGCGGTGAATGCGTAGTGAGTGGGCAAGCGCCTCCAGCTCATTGCCAGGGGGCAACAGGTGGAGGGTGCCGCCAGCCAGCAGGGGCGTGAGAAGGCTGGTGAGGGTTGCGTCGAAGGCGACGGAGGTATGCACGGGGGCTGAGAGCCCCGGCGTCAGGCGGTACTCCTGCTGAGCCCAGTGGAGGTAGTGGACGAGGCCGTGGTGAGGCACCATGACGCCCTTGGGGCGGCCGGTGCTGCCAGAGGTGTAGAGGACGTAGGCGAGGCCTTCGGCCGTTGCCGTGGCTTCCAGAGGCGAGGCAGGGTAGCGCGAGAGCAGCGACGCCTCCGCGTCGAGAAGCACGTACTGCTCACCGCGCGAGGGAAGCTCATCCGCCAGGCGCTCCACGGTGATGACGACCGGGGCCGCGGAGTCGGCCAGCATGAAGCCCAGGCGCTCCGCGGGGTAGGCCGGGTCCAGCGGGACGAAGGCACCGCCCGCCTTGAGCACGCCGAAGACGGCCACCACCAGCTCGATGGAGCGCTCCAGCAGGAGGGCGACGAGAGTGTCGGGGCCGATGCCCAGGGAGCGCAGGTGGTGCGCCAGTTGGTTGGCGCGGGCATCCAGTTGGGCATAGGTGAGGGAGTCCTCACCGAAGCGAAGGGCGATGGCGTCGGGAGTGCGTCGGGCCTGGGCCTCGAAGAGCCGGTGGACGCAGGTGTGGCGGGGGAAGTCGCGCGAGGTGGCGTTCCACTCCACCAGCATGCGCTGGCGCTCGGCCACGTCCAGCAGCGGGAGCTCGGAGATGGAACGCTCCGGGGCGGCGACGATGCCCTCCAGCAGCGTTTGCAGATGCCCGGCCATGCGCTGCACGGTCGACGCCTCGAACAGGTCCTCGGCGTACACGAGGACGCCGCTGTAGCCGTCAGGCGTCTCCTCCAGGACGAGGCCCAGATCGTACTTGGCCAGCAGCGATTCGGGAGGGAGCGGCTGCAGGCGCAGCCCTGGCGCCTGCAGCGGGCCCATGGGGGCGTTCTGGAAGGTGAAGTCGACCTGGAACAGGGGCGAGTGGCCCAGGCTGCGCTGGGGCCGCAGCTCCTCGACGAGCTTGTCGAAGGGAAAGTCCTGGTGCTCGTAGGCGGCCAGGGTGGTGGTGCGCACCTGGCCCAGCAGCGACAGGAACGAAGCTCGCGCGTCAATCCGCGTCCTCAGCACCAGGCTGTTGACGAAGAAGCCGATGAGGTCCTCGGTCTGGGCGTGGGTCCGGCCGGCGATGGGCGAGCCGACGACGATGTCTTCCACGCCGGAGTAGCGGTGCAGCAGGACCTGGAAGCCCGCCAGCAGCGTCATGAAGGGCGTCACACCCTGGCGGGTGGACAGGCGCTTGAGGGACTCGGAGAGGCCACGCGGCAGGCGCACGGGCAGGTGCGCGCCCCGATGGGACTGCACGGCGGGGCGGGGCTTGTCGCCAGGCAACTCCAGGACATGGGGCGCGTCCGCGAGGTGGTCGCGCCACCATGACAGTTGCTTCTGGAGGGCCTCGCCCTGCAACCAACCCCGCTGCCAGGCCGAGAAGTCGGCGTACTGCACCGGCAGTTGCGGCAGCGCGGAGGGCTGCCCCTTCGCGAAGGCGGCATAGAGAGCGGCCGCCTCGCGCACCAGCACACCCATGGACCAGCCGTCGGAGACGATGTGGTGCATCGTCAGCAGCAGCACGTGCACTTCGTCATCCAGCCGCAGCAGCGAACCGCGCAGCAGCGGACCGGTGGCGAGGTTGAAGGGACCCAGGGCTTCTTCTCGCGCCAGCCTACGGGCCTCCTGCTCGCGCTGCTCGGGAGGCAGTCCCGTCAGTTCCACCCGGGCCAGGGAGAAGTCGGTGCTGGGGTGGATGCACTGCACGGGCTGACCCTCGCGCGAGACGAAGGTGGTGCGCAGGGCTTCGTGACGACGCACCACTTCGGCCAGCGCACCCTCCAGGGCCTTCGCGTCCAGCGCGCCCTCCAGGCGCAAGGCCACGGGGATGTTGTAGGTGGCGCTGCCGGGCTCCAGCTGATCGATGAACCAAAGTCGCTGCTGGGAGAAGGACAGCGGCAGCGCGTCCGTACGCGGCACCGGGACCAGGGGAGGCAGGGTGAGGCCCCGGGCCTCCCTGCGGCTCTTCTCCACCTGCTGGGCGAACTCCGCGAGCGTGGGGGCCGAGAACAGCTCCTCGAGGGACAGCTCGACCTCGAAGAGGGTGCGAGTGCGGAAGATGAGCTGGATGGCGAGAAGGGAGTGGCCGCCCAGCTCGAAGAAGTGGCCGTGGAGGCCCACGCGCTCCAGGCCCAGCACCTGGGCCCAGAGGTCGGCCAGAAGGGTCTCGGTGGAGGTGCGCGGAGCGACGTACTCGGAGGCCGCCACATGGGATGCATCCGGTGAGGGCAGCGCCTTCCTGTCCACCTTGCCATTGGGCGTCAGCGGCAGGGCGTCCAGGTGCACGATGACGGAAGGCACCATGTACTCGGGCAACTGCCGGGCGAGTGAATCGCGCAGGGCACGGGCGTCCACGGCCTCGGGAACGACACCTGCCGCGGGCACGACGTACGCGACGAGCCGCGGGCCGGAAGGCCCGTCCGTGCGCACGGTGACCACGGCGTCGGAGATGCCCGGGTGGGCGCGCAGGGCGGCTTCGACTTCGCCCAGCTCGATGCGGAAGCCGCGCAGCTTCACCTGTCCGTCGCGGCGGCCCAGGAAGTCGATATTGCCGTCCGGCAGGAAGCGCGCGAGGTCTCCGGTGCGGTACATGCGCGCGCCGGGCACGGTGCTGAAGGCGTCCGGCACGAAGCGCTCGGCGGAGAGCTCCGGCCGGCGCAGGTAGCCGCGAGCCACGCCCGCGCCGCCGATGTACAGCTCTCCGGTGACGCCCACGGGCACCGGCTGCAACTGCGCGTCGAGGATGTAGAGGGCGGTATTGGAGATGGGCCGGCCGATGGGGACCAGGCCGCGCACCAGGCCGTCGCGGCTGACGTCGTAGATGGAGCAGCCGACGACTGTCTCAGTGGGGCCGTACTCGTTGATGAGGCGCACGCGAGGGGCCAGCTGGCGCCAGCGCTCCACGGTGGCGGCGGGCAGGGCTTCGCCACCGACGACGAAGGTGCCCTCCTGGAGCGCCAGCTCCGGCGGCGTCATCAGGTCCAGCAGGGCCTGGAGGTGCGCGGGGGTGAGCTTGACGAGGCCGTGGCGGTGGAGGCGCAGGGACTGTGCAAGAGCCTCCAGCTCATTGCCAGAGGGAAGCAGGTGCACGGAGCCGCCAACCAGCAGGGGAGTGAGAAGGCTGGTGAGGGTGGCGTCGAAGGCGACGGAGGTATGCACCGGGGCCGAGTGCCCGGAGGACACGCGGTACTCGCGCAGGGCCCAGTGCAGGTAGTGGACGAGGCCGTGGTGCGGCACCATGACGCCCTTGGGGCGGCCGGTGCTGCCAGAGGTATAGAGGACGTAGGCGAGGCTTGCGGCCGTCACCTCGGATTCAGGAGGAGATTGCGGCTGAAGTGAGAGCCGCGGTGCGTCCGTGTCGAGGATGACGCGGTGCTCGCCGCGAGAGGGCAGCTTGCCGGCCAGGGACTGCACGGAGAGGACGACGGAAGCAGCGGAGTCGGCCAGCATGAAGCCGAGGCGCTCGGCGGGGTAGGCCGGGTCCAGGGGCAGGAAGGCGCTGCCGGCCTTGAGGACGCCCAGCACGGAGACGAGCAGCTCGACCGAGCGCTCCAGCAGGAGGGCGACGCGAGTCTCGGGGCCAATGCCCAGGGAGCGCAGGTGGTACGCCAACTGGTTGGCGCGGGCGTCCAATTGGGCATAGGTGAGGGAGTCCTCACCGAAGCGAAGGGCGACGGCGTCCGGAGTGGCGCGGGCTTGGGCCTCGAAGAGCAGGTGGGCGCAGGTGTCGCGAGGGAAGTCGTGGGCGGTGGCGTTCCACTCCACCAGCAGGCGCTGGCGCTCGGCGGAGTCCATGAGCGGCAGCGCGGAGACGGGGCGCTCCGGGTGGGCGGCGATGGCCTCCAGCAGCGTCTGCAGGTGGCCGGCCATCCTCGCCACGGTGGAGGCGTCGAACAAATCCGCGGCGTACAGGAAGTGGCCCCTGAAGCCGTCAGGCGTCTCCTCCAGCACGAGACTCAAGTCGAACTTCGTCGGCAGGGAGGCGAGGGCGAGCGGATTCAGGCGCAGGCCAGGAACCTCAAGCTGACCCATGGGGGCGTTCTGGAGGGTGAGGCTGACCTGGAAGAGCGGCGCGCGGCCCAGGCTGCGCTGGGGCCGCAGCTCCTCGACGAGCTTGTCGAAGGGAAAATCCTGGTGCTCGTAGGCAGCCAGGGTGGTGGTGCGCACCTGGCCCAGCAGCGACAGGAACGAGGCGCGCGAGTCGATCCGGGTCCGCAGGGCAAGGTTGTTGATGAAGACGCCGATGAGGCCTTCGGTCTGGTCATGGGTACGGCCGGCGATGGGAGAACCGACGACGAGGTCCGCTGCTCCGGAATAGCGGTGCAGCAGGACCTGGTAGCCAGCCAGCACCGTCATGAACGGTGTCACGCCCTGACGCGTGGAGAGTCGCTTGAGGGACTCGGAGAGCGCATGGGGCAGGCGCACGGGCAGGTACGCGCCGCGGTGGGACTGGACGGCGGGGCGGGGCCTGTCGGTGGGCAGCTCCAGCACCTGGGGCGCGCCGGAGAGGTGCTCCCGCCACCAGCCCAACTGGCTTTCCAGCACCTCGCCTTGCAGCCATGCGCGTTGCCAGCCGGCGTAGTCGGCGTACTGCACCGGCAGCTCGGGTAGAGGCGAGGGCAGGCCTCTGGCGAGGGCGGTGTAGAGGGCCACCGCCTCGCCCACCAGCACGCCCATGGACCAGCCGTCGGAGACGATGTGGTGCATCGTCAGCAGCAGCACGTGTACTTCCTCGTCCAGCCGGAGCAGCGAGCCGCGCAACAGCGGGCCGGTGGCGAGGTTGAAGGGGCGCAGGGCTTCTTCCTGCGCCAGCCGGCGGGCCTCTTCCTCGCGCTGGGCCGGGGGCAACCCGGTCAGCTCCACCCGGACCAGGGCGAAGTCAGCGCCGGGGTGGATGCACTGCACGGGCTGGCCTTCGCGCAAGGCGAAGGTGGTGCGCAGCGTCTCGTGACGGCGCACCACTTCGGCGAGCGCACCCTCCAGGGCCTTCGCGTCCAGCGCGCCTTCCAGGCGCAGGCCCACGGGCACGTTGTAGGCGGCGTTACCGGGCTCCTGCTGGTCGACGAACCACAGCCGCTGCTGGGCGAAGGACAGCGGCAGCTCACCCGTGCGGGGCACCGGAACGAGGGCCGGAACCCGGGCCCGGGTGGCGGCACCCAGGAGCCCGGCCACGCCCGCGACGGTGGGCGCCTCGAAGAGGGACCGCGGGGGCAACTCCACGCCGAAGGTGGCGCGGATGCGCGAGACGACCTGCGTGGCCAGCAGCGAGTGGCCGCCCAGCTCGAAGAAATTGTCGTGGATGCCCACGCGCTCCGCTCGCAGCACCTCGCGCCAGAGCGTGGCGAGCAACTGCTCTGTGTCGTTGCGCGGGGCCGCATAGGTGGAGGTCCCCACGGGAGCCTCCGGTGCAGGCAGGGCCTTGCGGTCCACCTTGCCATTGGGCGTCAGCGGCAGGGCGTCCAGGTGCACGATGACGGAAGGCACCATGTACTCGGGCAACTGCCGGGCAAGTGAATCGCGCAGGGCACGGGCGTCCAGGGCCTCGGGAGCGGCTCCTCCTCCGGGCACGACGTACGCGACGAGCCGGGGGCCGGAAGGCCCGTCCGTGCGCACGGTGGCCACGGCATCGGAGATGCCCGGGTGGGCGCGCAGGGCGGCTTCGACTTCACCCAGCTCGATGCGGAAGCCGCGCAGCTTCACCTGTCCATCGCGGCGGCCCAGGAAGTCGATATTGCCGTCCGGAAGGAAGCGCGCGAGGTCTCCGGTGCGGTACATGCGCGCGCCGGGCACGGTGCTGAAGGCGTCCGGCACGAAGCGCTCGGCGGAGAGCTCCGGTCGGCGCAGGTAGCCGCGAGCCACGCCCGCGCCGCCGATGTACAGCTCGCCGGTGACGCCCACGGGCACCGGCTGCAACTGCGCGTCGAGGATGTAGAGGGCGGTATTGGAGATGGGCCGGCCGATGGGCACCATGCCGCGCACCAGGCCGTCGCGGCTGACGTCGTAGATGGAGCAGCCGACGACTGTCTCAGTGGGGCCGTACTCGTTGATGAGGCGTACGCGAGGGGCCAGCTGGCGCCAGCGCTCCACGGTGGCGGCGGGCAGGGCTTCGCCACCGACGACGAAGGTGCCTGCCTGGAGCGCCAGCTCCGGCGGCGTCATCAGGTCCAGCAGGGCCTGGAGGTGCGCGGGGGTGAGCTTGACGAGGCCGTGGCGGTGACTGCGGAGGGAGTGGGCAAGTGCCTCCAGCTCATTGCCAGAGGGAAGCAGGTGCACGGAGCCGCCAACCAGCAGGGGAGTGAGGAGGCTGGTGAGGGTGGCGTCGAAGGCGACGGAGGTATGCACCGGGGCCGAGTGCCCGGAGGACACGCGGTACTCGCGCAGGGCCCAGTGCAGGTAGTGGACGAGGCCGTGGTGAGGCACCATGACGCCCTTGGGGCGGCCGGTGCTGCCAGAGGTATAGAGGACGTAGGCGAGGCTTTCGGCCGTCGCCTCGGATTCAGGAGGCGATTGCGGCTGACGCGAGAGCAGCGGCGCGTCCGTGTCGAGGATGACGCGGTGCTCGCCGCGAGAGGGCAGCTTGCCGGCCAGGGACTGCACGGAGAGGACGACGGAAGCAGCGGAGTCGGCCAGCATGAAGCCGAGGCGCTCGGCGGGGTAGGCCGGGTCCAGCGGGACGAAGGCACCACCGGCCTTGAGGACGCCCAGCACGCAGACGAGCAGCTCGACGGAGCGCTCCAGCAGGAGGGCGACACGAGTCTCGGGGCCGACGCCCAGTGAGCGCAGGTGCCAGGCGAGCTGGTTTGCGCGGGCGTCCAGCCAGGCATAGGTGAACTGCTGGTCCCCGAAGCGCAGGGCCACCGCTTCGGGTGTACGGACGGCCTGGGCCTCGACGAGCTCGTGGACGCAGGCCTCGCGCGGGAAGGCAGTCGCGGTGGCGTTCCACTCCTTCACCACCTGCCGCAGCTCCGCCTCGTCCATCAGCGGCAGCTCGGACAGACGCCGCTCGGGCGCGGCGACGATGCCCTCCAGCAGCCGCGCGTAGTGCCTCAGCATTCGCTCCGCCGTGGTGCTCTCGAAGAGGTCCGTGCGGTAGACGAGGGCCAGGCGCAGCCCCTGGGGCACCTTCGTCGCCAGCAGGGACAGGTCCAGCTGGCTGGCGCCGCTGTCCACCGGCTCGGCCTCCATGACGAGGCCCGGCACGCGCAGCGCGGGCAGTGGCGCGTTCTGCAGGGCGAACAGCACCTGGAACAGGGGAGAGACGCCCAGGTGGCGCGCGGGGCGCAAGGCCTCCACGACCTTCTCGAAGGGCACGTCCTGGTGCGCGAAGGCGTCCACGTTGAACGCGTGCACCCGGTCCACCAGCTCCAGGAAGGACGGGTCGCCGGACAGGTCCGCGCGCAGGGCCAGCGTGTTGACGAACAGGCCGATGAGGCCCTCCAGCTCGGCGCGGTTGCGGCCCGCCACGGGCGAGCCCACCACCACGTCCTCCTGGCCGGTGTAGCGCGCCAGCATCACCTGCCAGGCGGCGAGCAGCACCGGGAAGAGCGTGCGGCCCTGGCTTCGCGCCAGCTCCTCGAGGGACTGGAGCAGGCCGGGCGGCAGCACCACCGTGTGGCGCGCGCCGTGGGCGCTGGCGATGGCGGGCCGGGGCCTGTCACCAGGCAGCTCCAGCATCGCGTCCGCGTCCAGACGCTGGCGCCACCAGGAGAGCTGCGAGTCCAGCGCCTCGCCCTCCATCCAGTCCCGCTGCCAGGCCGCGAACGCGGCGTACTGCATGGGCAGCGGCGGCAGCGGCGAGGACCTTCCCTGGGAGAAGGCGCCGTAGAGCGCGGCCACCTCCTGGACGAGGACTCCCAGGGACCAGCCATCCGAGACGAGGTGGTGCACGTTGAGCAGCAGCAGGTGCTCGCGTGCCTCCAGCCGGTACAGCACCGTGCGCAGCAGCGGGCCCTTCTCGATGTCGAAGGGCTGCCGCGCCTGGGCATGCAGCCCGCGCCAAGCCTCCGCCTCGCCTCCGGCGGCGCCCTGCACGTCCACCACGGGCAGGGCCACCTCCACCGAGGCGGCGATGTGCTGCTCTACCCGGCCATCCTGATCGACGAAGGTGGTGCGCAGCGGCTCGTGCCGCTGCAACAATTCCCGCAGCGTCCGGCGCAGGGCGTCCACGTCCAGCTCGCCGGACAGCCGCACGGCGATGGGCTGGTTGAAGGCGGCGCTGCCGGGGTCGAGCCGCTCCTGTATCCACATGCGTTCCTGGGAGAAGGACACCGGGGCACGGTGGGAGGAACGGCTCTTCTCGCGCAGCAGCTCGGCGAGCCGCGCACGCTTCTGCTCAGGGGTAGGCGCCATGGTCACGAATCGCTGTGGACCGCCAGGCTCGGCACGGCGTTCGCCCTGTAACGAGGACGCAGCCGCCTTGAGCGCAGGCTCCGAAGAACTTCAACAAGGAGGGGGAGGCAGCCGAGCGACGATACCCCCTGGCTCGCCCCTGGCGCAAAGCCCGCCGGGCCCGCGGCCGTCATCCTTTCCCAGGCGCGCTAACGCGGAGTCTGGAGGGACTTCACGTCGGCTGCGTAGCAGTCACCCATGGACACCAGCACCTTGCGGCCCGTGCCCTCGTAGGGCTTGCGCCCATGGGTCACCCGCATGTTGTCCACGAGCAGCACGTCCCCCTTTTGCCAGGGGAAGGTGACGAGGGTGTCCTGGTACGCCTTGCGAATGGCCTCCAGGTCGGCCACGTCGATATCGCTCCCGTCGCCGTGGTAGGCGTTGCGCGGCAGATCCTCCTTCTTGAAGAGCATCTGCATCGCCTGCTGCGCGGTGGGGGCCAGGCTGCTCACGTGAAACAAGTGCGCCTGGTTGAACCAGAACGTCTCTCCCGTGAGGGGATGCCGGGCCACGGCGGGCAGCACCTGGCGCGTGCGCAGCCGGGTGCCGTCCTTGTCCTTCCACTCGAACTCGATGCCGTGCGCCTGGCAGTACGCCTCGACCTCGGAGCGCTCCTGCGTCTGGAACACCACCTGCCAGGGCAGGTCCACACGAGGCCCGTAGTTGCGGACGTACATGATGCGCCGCTCCTCGAAGCGCCGCCGGATGGGCTCGGGGATGTTCGCGGTGGTCAGCCGGTTGTCCGTCAGAGGCGTCTCTCCGCCCTGCTCGGCGGGAGTGACGCAGTGGAAGCACAGGTTCATCGGACGGCTGTCCGAGTAGGCGTTCTCGTTGTGCTGCGGAATCGTCTCCTGCCGCGGGTACTCGGTCGCGGTGTAGACGCCTCGGCCCACCTCCGTGCGCGGGGTGGAGCGGTAGACGTAGCGCAGCGGGTCCACGTAGAGCGCGCCGGAGAGCTTCTCGAAGTCCTGGGGCCCTTCGAAGTGGAAGCCCCGGAAGAGCACGGCGCCGTGCTCCAGGAGCGCCGTGCGCCAACGCTCGCGGTGTTGTTCGACCCAGTCGAGAAGAGAAGTGTCCGGGGAGGGAGGATCGAGGGTGAGGGGAAGCATGGGGGAGGGCTGGCGGTCGCGCGGCACAATACAGTTAGAATCGAGGTGCTCTCAACCTGGAGAACCCACGAATGACTCGGAGCACCAGACCCACCTATGTCCTTGGCACGGGCCTCTCCCACGATGGCTCGGCGTGCCTCATCAAGGACGGGCGAATCTGCGTGGCCATCGAGAAGGAGCGCATCACCCGGCGCAAGCATGATGGAGGCAACGACTCGGACGCGGTGAGCTACTGCCTGCAGGCCGAGGGCATCACCATCGACGACGTGGCCGCCGTGGTGCAGAACGAAAACTTCGGCATGCTCGTGGGGGCCGACGACTGGTACCGCGGACCCCGCATGGTGAAGGGGACGAACGTCCCCATCGTCACCATCTCCCACCACCTGTCGCATGCCTACAGCGCCATTGGCGCCTCGCCGTTCGACGAGGCCGCGGTGCTCATCATCGACGGCTGTGGCAGTTCCTACGACGACTGCCTCGACCTGAAGGGGTGCACCCTCCCGGAAGTTCCGCCCGAGAAGCTGGGGCACCTCTTCTACGAGAAGGACAGTTACTACCGCTACGCGCAGGGCCAGCTGCGCCCCGTGTACAAGGACTTCTCCGAGGGCGGCCTCGCTCTCAAGAACTACCCCCTGCGGCCTGGCAGCACCATGCACTCCATTGGAGGCATGTACCTGGCGGCGAGCACCTACGTCTTCGCGGGCTTCGAGGACCCTGGGAAGCTGATGGGCTTGGCGCCCTACGGCCGCCCCGGCCAGCATGACTTTCCCATCTTCGACCTGAAGGACGGCCGCGTCTTCGTGCGCTACGACTGGCAGGAGCGCTTCACGCGCCCGGCGCGCAACAAGACCGACTTCAAGGAGCACTTCCAGGCGCACGCGGACTTCGCGTGGTGGGTGCAGCGCGAGGTGGAGCGGGCCATCCTCCACGTGGTGAACCATCGCTACGAGGTCTCCCCGTCGGACAACCTCGTCTACGCGGGCGGCGTGGCGCTCAACGCGGTGGCCAACCGGCTCATCCGCACGCAGACGCGCTTCAAGAACCTGTTCATCCAGCCAGCGGCGGGCGACAACGGCCTGGCGGTGGGCTGCGCGTATTACGGCTGGCTGGAGGTGCTCAAGCGGGAGCGGGTAAAGGCCACGGGCGCCTCGGCGTTCGGCCGGCACTACCGTCGCGACGAGCTCGAGGCGGCCGTGAAGCAGCACGGCGAGCATTTGAAGGAAGAGCCGGTGGAGGACGTCTCACGGCGTACCGCGGAGCTGCTCGCGGATGGCAAGGTGGTGGGCTGGTTCCAGGGCGGCTCGGAGCTCGGCCCGCGGGCGCTCGGCCACCGCAGCATCCTGGCGGATCCGCGCCGGGCGGAGATGCGCGACTTCATCAACTCGAAGGTGAAGTTCCGCGAGGACTTCCGCCCCTTCGCCCCGTCCGTGCTGCGGGAGGACTGCTCCACCTACTTCGACTGCGAATACGACAGCCCGTACATGATCTTGGTGGCGCCGGTGCGCTCCGAGTGGCGCTCGAAACTGCCTAGTGTGGTGCACCAGGACAACTCGGCCCGCATCCAGACGGTGACCGAGGACGTGTCCCCCGCGTACTACCGGCTGTTGAAGGACTTCAAGGCGGTCACCGGCATCTCCGTGCTGCTGAATACCTCCTTCAACCGCAAGGGCATGCCCATCGTCGAGACGCCCGCGGACGCAATCAAGTTCTTCCTCGGCTGCGCGCTGGATGCGCTGGTGTTGGAGGACCGCATCTTCTTCAAGACGGCGACAGAGGCGGCCGTGGACCTGTCCCTGGAAGCGCTGCTGCTCGAGCGGATCAAGCCGGCCCTGGAGCGCAACGCGGAGGAGGCCCGGACGCTGGGCGGGGTGTACGAGCTGCGCCTGAGCGGCGTGCGGACCTTCACCCTGGACCTGTCGCGCGCGCAGCCCACCGTGTACGAGGGCCGTGGCACGCCGGATATCTCGCTCGCGCTCTCCGAGAGCGACTTCCAGCGGCTCTACAACGACCCGGGCGAGGCCATGTCGATGTTCGGTGCGGGGAAGATCTCCGTCATTGGAGACCTGCAGCGCGCGCTCGTGCTGCTCCGCGTCTTCCAGATGTCCTGAGGGCGGGGACGGCTCGGTTCCGGTCCCCAACGGGTACCGGCTTGAGCGGACGCACGCGGACAGGAAAACGCCTTGCTTCCGGGGATTCTGGAAGCAGGGCGAGTGACTCCGACAGGAATCGAACTCTTAAACGGGCGGTTCCCTAACTATAAGCCCCCCTCACGCCCCGACAATTCGGGTGAGAACCCGGGCGGCACCCGCCACCATTGCCGGAAAACGACTCAGGACGGCCATCCCCGCCTTACTCCCTGCCTCCCGGCGCGGGTCGAGCGCGGAAGGAACGTTCGTTCCACGTCGGCACCCCTCGGGGGCGTGCTCATGCCTCGCCTGACACTGGGCTGCCCGGCGCCGGGCGAGCGCGGAAGGAACCTTCGTTCCAGACCGCCAGCTTGCGCTGGTAGGAATGCGGTGCGCGCTTCAAGGCGTTGCAGCTCGAGAGAAGCTGATTCCCGTGCGGTAGCGCCGCCGGTCCAGCTCGTGCCGGGCGGGAAGTGGCAGACGCTGATGGCCAGGCCCGTTGCGTCCGCCAGCCGCTGCGACTCGGCCTTCCATCCGGTCAGCGCCCTCAGTGAGTCCTTTCCTCGGCGGGCTGTGCACCGGCGTCGCTTTGCCACCGGGCGTGATGTTCGCGGATGATCGCAATTGCTTCGTCCGCGCCGTTCACGCAGCGCGGGATCTCCAGGTCAGGGGCGCTGATGAGCTCGTTGCCGGGCCGTAGCATGTGCGTGCGTGCCCAGTCGACGAGCCCGCCCCACATCGCACCCACGAAGACGAGTGGCGTGTCACGCAGATGTCTGACCTGAAGCAGTTGCCAGACCATCAACGATTCGAGCGCCGTGCCAATTCCCCCTGGAACGACCACGTAGGCGTCGGACATCAGGACGAAGTGGTGCAGGCGGGTGAAGAACGTCTGATGCACATAGGCTTGTTCGACAAAGGCGTTTGACTCCTGCTCGAATGGCAGGTCCACGCGGATTCCGGTGGACTGCGTCCGGCTGGGACCCTGAGCCTGTCTGGCGCCTTGGTTCGCGGCCTCCATCAACCCTGGACCGCCGCCCGTGACGATGTCGCAACCCAACGTGGTCAGACCTGCCGCCATTCTCCGGACTTCGTCGTAGGCCCAGTGGCCAGGCTTCGTCCGCGCTGAACCGAAGATGGTGACGCGGTAGCGCGTTCGGCGTGACGGCCGAAGCCGGGTCAGGTTGTTCACGGCGGTCCAGAGTCCGAAGACGGTGTCGGTGACAACACGCAGTGTCGTCTCTTCGTCCGCAAGGCTCACGGTAGCTTGAGAGCTGCTCGAGTACGGCGATTCGCTCATGGGAATTCTCCCTCGGTCGAAGGGGTGCCATCAAAGCCCCTCGTGCAAGCTGTGCGGTCGTCCACCCAGGTGTCGAGGAGCGGCCAGTTCTCCTTCAGTGCAACCGCTCCAGGCGCGCCGCAGTCCAGTGCGCGGAGGAAGTTCGACGCGCAAGGCTGTCCGGCTTCGGCCAGCGGGCTCGTCCGTCGCTCGGTCAGCGCAGGCGCGAGCCGGGTGGCGCCGCCGGGTCGAGCTCGTACACCTTGTAGGCGGCACGTAGGACGAACCGGGCTACGTTTCGCACCGGGACGCCGCCCGCGGTGAGCCCCCACTCAGTGCCGTTGTGCGCGTGGCCGTGAAACGCCACGTCGCACGGACCCTGGTCGATCGCGTCGGCCAGGAAGAACGAGCCCAGAAAGGGGTGGATCTCGGGGCGCTCGCCGAGGAGCGTGTCCTTGACGGGCGAGAAGTGCGTGAGCGCGACGTGGAGGTTGGCGTCCGCGGTGGCGAGGGCACGGGCCAGCTGCTCGCCACTCTCCCGGGAGCGCCGCACGAACAGCTTCATCTCGGGCTCGCCGAACTCGGTGCCGCACGCGCCGGCGAACCCGCAGCCGAACCCCTTGACCCCGGCCACCGCGACCCGCACGCCATCGACATCGCAGACCACCGCCTTGCCCTCGAGGACGCGCACCCCCGCGTCCTCGAGCGTGGCGCTAATCGCCTGCTCGGCGCCCATGTGGTAGTCGTGGTTGCCCAGCACCGCGAACATCGGCAACTCGAGGCGCGCGAGCTCGCGAGCCACGACCTGGGCCTCCTCGACAGAGCCGTGCTGCGTGAGATCGCCGGCCACCACCAGAATGTCGGCCCGGCCCCGCAAGTGCTCGACGGCGGCCCGGATCAGCGGCGCCGAGTCCATTCCGGCGTGGATATCCCCGACGGCGGCGATTCTCATGGGACGTAGGCCGTGACGGACAGATTGTTCACGACCTGCATCTCCGGGGGAAGTGCCTCGCGCACCACCTGCTCCACCGCCGCGCGTAACGAGTCCGACTCGACGCGACCGGCGATGAACACGCGATTGCCCGTGATCCTGAGCTGCACGTCGAGGAGGTTGGTTCGTGGGTCCGTGGCGAGGAGCTGCCGCAGGTGGCCGACCCTATGTTGGGGGAGCATCTCGCTGGCATCCATGTATACGCTCCATTCATACAAGCGTTACGCGACGCGGCGTCGCGCTCCGCATGTGCATGTGAGGGATGATCCCGGCGGGTCCTTGGACCTCGAAGGTGGCGAGGTTCAGAGGAAAAACAACCCGCCCATCCGTGCATGTTCTGGTTCAATGTTGGGGGAAGCGCGCGCGGTGTAGGGCAAGCCGGGGGCGAGGGGAGGAGTCGGGCGTCAGCGTCCCCACCCTCTACTCCTGGGAGAAGGAAGCGGTGGCGGCGGCCGGGCGGGCTGAGGTTCGGACGCTCGCGGCGCCCACGCAAAGTCATACACCCATCCAGGTGCTCTCGGGCGTGGACGCGATTGGCGCGGGCAACGTCCACCAGTCAGAGCTGAACAACAACCACCCGCTCCTTGCCTTCCTCTCGAGCCCGCCGGCGCCTGGCGGCTGGTGACGCAGTGGCGCGGCAACGGACCGTCCCTGGCCAACACCGCCGGCAACTGGCCGTTGCTCCCGGGGACGACTCAGCGCCGATGGCGCGTTCAAGTCGGACGCCCAGGCCAGGCCGGGAGCGGATTTTTCAAGACGGCCGCCGGGACGGGCCCTCATCCAGGATGGAGCCTGAATTCCTCAGCCCATCCCAATCGAAGGTCCCCATGAAATTCAGAGTCGCAGTGTCGGTGATGACCTCTCTCTTCCTCTTTGGCTGTGGGGAGACCCCGGTCAAGGACACGGCGGAGCCTGAGGCGGTGGGCTCGCTCCCCCAGGGCGTCACGGTGAACGAGAACCCGGGCTTCCTGGTGGCCTACAACGTGAACTACGAGAACCTGCCCAACCCCGGTGAGAACCCGTGCGAGGGGGACTGGCAGGACCTCATCTATTACATGAAGGACCAGACGTACTCGCCGGACGTCTTCATCGTCCACCAGATGAGCGGCGCGGGCCAGGCCGGCAACCTCGCTCAATACATGCAGCAGAACCTGCCCGGGCTGTATGACTTCATCATCGCCGAGGCGAACCCGGACTCCCAGCTCAGCCCCTGCGGCGAGGCGAAGCGCTACCAGACCAACGCCATCATCTACCGCACCGGCCGCCTGGAGCCCATCGCCGGAACGCGAGACACCTGGCAGGCCGACAAGGGCGCCAATGGCGCGTGCGTGCTGAATGGCCAGTCGCGCTCCATCGGCGTGCGCATGGCCTTCAGGGACAAGATTACCGGCAAGCGGGTCATCCTCGGGTCGACGCACTGGCCGACAGACCAGGGCGGCCCGGCCTCGGACCCCGCGTGCGCGGAGGTCAACATCCAGCGCACGGACGCCAGGGTGCGAGGCACCGGCACCGCCGACCTCATCATCTGGGGCGTTGACTCCAACGAGGGGGACCTCAACTCCAGCGGCGACTTCAAGCAGTGGTACAACCAGGCGAACAGCCAGCTCTCCAGCACGGTCAACTACGGCTGGAACGACCCCATCTACGAGGTCTGCGGGGGGAGCAAGGCGTGCCTGGGGGACAACTGGACGGGAGGGGGAGGGGGGCGCATCGACTTCCTCTTCTTCAACGCGGCGGCCCGCTCGTCCTCGGGCCACACCGTCACCTATGACGAGGGCGACGCCGCCGACCGCAAGTTCACCGGCTCGGACAACCCGCTCAACTACTCCGGCCACCGCGCCATCCGGGCCCGCATCCACTACCCGTGAAAGGGGCTGGCGCCGCGACCTTGGAGCCCCTGGGTGCTCGGGGGTTCGAGGCGCGACCAGGACGGCCGGGCAGGCGCTTGCCGCCTGTGCAGCCGAGCACTCCACTTCGTGTAGCGGGCTGCACACCCGGTGGGGGCGCGGGGCGGCGGCCGGGCCCATCCCCTCGGAAGGAGGGGGGCTTCCCGGCTGGCCCTGTTGGTGCATTGCTGAAACTCCATGTGCCGGGAACGCGCCGCCACCCCTTTTCACGGCCTTCGCGCCGCCCAGCCCAGCGAGCACACCCGCTGGCTGGCGGAACCCGATGAGCCCGCGCTGCGCGAGCTGCTCCACGCGCGCTACGCCGGGAGCTACTCCTACCGCTTCCTCCATGAGCCTGGAGGGGCCTCGCGGCTCTGGAGGGCCGGCGCGCTGCTCAGCCTGGGGGAGTTCGACGCCCGGGGCACGCTCCTCTGGCACACGGGGCTGTGGTGCAAGCCGGGGCGGGACTCCCTGGACTCGGGGCTCTCCATGGCTCTGCCCAGCCGGCGCACCGCCATGGACCGCTCCGAGCACGAGCGGCTGTGGAGCCACCTCCTGGAGCGGCTCGAGGCGCGCGTGGGCTTCCTGCACCAGCAGACGTCCACGCTGCACCTCATGGCGCAGCGCTACGCGTCGCGCTTCATGCGGGCCGTGCCGGTGGGCCTCATCGTCGACTACACCGAGGGGGAGACGCTGGTGGGGGTGGAGGGCTCGGGCCTGCCGATGCAGGCGCTGGCGATGACGACGGTGCTCGCGCCGCTGCCTCCGCGCCGGCGCTTCCTGCCCGCGGGGCCGTGGGGGGAGTGGCTCGCGTCCATCCTCGCCGCCTCGGGCCTGCCGGGGACGGTGGAGTTGACGCCGCTGGAGCGCCGCCCTCGCGCCGGGGGCCTCGTGCTGCGCCCGCTCGACTGGAACGAGTCCCTGCGGCTCGAACGGCGGGAGCTGGTGGGGCCTGCCGGGGAAGGGCAGGGGGCCACGGCGCTCCCGTCCTCGCGGGCGCGCGTGGACCTCGTCCACCTGTCCATGGGCGAGCCCCAGCGGGTGGCCGAGGCCACGCCCGTGCTTCTCGCGGCGGGCTACCTGCCGACGGGCCTCCGCCCGCGCCTGGACGCGCCCGACGACATCGTCTTCCAGCACCTGCCGGCGCCGGAGCGGGCGCGCGAGGCGGTGGGGCGGGCGCGGCTGGACGGCGAGGCGGCCCGGGCCCTTTGGAGCGGATGGGTGGAGCGATGCGCGCGAACTTCATAGACACGCTCCTCGCGCGACTGGACGGTGAGGTGGCCACCATCTGGGCCACGGTGCTGCTGCGCATCGACGCGCGGCCCGACGTGGCGCGGCTGCGCGGGGCCTTGCGCGCCCTGGTGCGCGAGAGCGAGCGCCTCAACGTGGCCTGGGACGACGCGCGCGGTGCGTGGGTGCCCGCGCCGCGCACGGACGAGGCGGTGGACGCGGCCCTGCTGGAAGGCGCCGAGCCGCTGGGCGAGCCCGAGGCGGTGACGCGGGTCATCAACACCCGGGTGGACCTCGCGAGGGACGTGCCGCTGCGGCTGCACCTCCACCCCCTGGCCGATGGCGCGCCGGGCCCGTGGCTCTTCGCCATCCAGCTCCACCACGCGATTGGGGACGCCAAAGCGCTCGCCCACCTGCTGGAGCGGCTCTGGCTGCACTGCGCGGGGCGCGCGTCGGAGTCGCCCCCGCTGGGCCCCTCGACGCTGACGGATGGCAAGGTGCTGCTCGCGGCGCTGCGCGGGCCGGGCCGGGTGCTGGGCCTCGCGAGCCCCCGCCGCCGGCTCCTCGCGCAGCGGGGCCTGGGCCTGCGCCGCAGTGGAGACACCGCGGGCCGCTCGTTGATGGCGACGGCGCGACTGACACTCCCGGCGGGCCGCACGGACGTCCAGGCCTCGGAGGTCTTCTTCGCCGCGCTGCTGGCGGGCGTCGCGCTGCGCGAGCCCACGAAGGACGGGCTCATCCGCCTGCGGGTGCCGGTGGACCTGCGGCGCATGCTGGGGCTGGGGCGGATGCTGGGCAATGGCTGCTCGACGGTGCCGCTGGAGCTGCCCCTGCGGGAGGTCCGCGCCCGGCTGGAGGACGCGCCCGCCCTGGCGGCGCTGGTGCGCGAGGCGCTGCGGCGCGTGCTCGACGAGGGCGTGCACTGGACGACGGCGCTGGAGTGCATGGCGGTGGCGCGGCTCGCCCCGGGGCCCGTGCTGCGGCGCAACGCGCGCCCCGGGCTGGTGGCCGAGCCCCGCACCAACACGCTGGTGGCGACCTACCTGGGGCGGCTCGACAAGCACTTCGTGGACGCGCCCTTCCGCATCCACTCCATGCGCAGCCACACGGCCACCTGGGGCGCGACGGGCCTGGGCTTTGGCGACACGCTCAACATCAGCACGGCGACGTTCGAGGGACTGTGGACCCGGGGCGAGCTGCGCGACTTCACCGAGCAGCTCGCGGGCTGGGCGTCCTCGGGCTTCGGGCTTCCGGCGGAGGTGGTGGGACCATGAAGGGGCCTGGCGACGCGCCCGCGCTCTACCTGGGCTTCATCTCGCTGCACCTGCTGCTGGGGCACCTGGGCTCCAGCCTCGTCTACCGCCTGCGCTTCGGCCGCAGCCCGCTGGCCTACCGGAGCACCGGGGCCGACTCCGCCCACACGCGCCTCACGCGGCGCATCAGCGGCGCCTCGCTGGTGTGGGCTGGCTCGGTGGTGGCGGCGGCGCTCTGGCCGCGCTGGTCCGAGCTGCCCTGGGGCCGGCCCCTGCTGGCCCTTCCGCCGGAGGTGGGCTGGGCGCTGGGCGTGCTCGGGCTGGTGGGCATGCTGGCGGCGCAGTACGGCATGGGCGCGACGTTCCGCATCGGCGTGGACGCGGGGGAGGCCCCGCCCGTGCTGCACGAGAGAGGACTCCACCGCTACTCGCGCAACCCCATCTACGTCTTCTCCTACCTGTACCTCGTGGGCGCCTCGCTCTGGGCTCCGTCGCTGGTGACGCTCGGGGCGTGCGCGGGGCTGGGGGGGCTGTTCCACGGGCTGGTGCTCCAGGAGGAGCGCTACCTCTCCGCCCGCCTCGGCGAGGCCTACGCGCGCTACCGCCAGCGCGTCCCCCGCTACCTCTAAAGGCCCCATGCAGCCCGCCCTCGCCCCCGCCTCCGCTTCACCCGCCGCCCCCGCCGGGCCGGGCCCCTCCCGCGACGAGCTGGTGGAACTGCTGCGCATCCGCCCCGCGCGGGCCCTGGGCATGGCGGCCCTCCACCTGGGCGTGTGGGGGCTGGCCGGCGTGGGGCTCGCGCACGTCAGCGGCTTCTGGCTGAAGCTGCCCCTGTGGCTGCTGGCGGCCCTGGGCGTCATGGGGCTCATCCAGCTCGACCACGACGCGTGGCACGACACCCTCTTCCCGAGGCCCTGGCAGAACCGCCTCTTCGGCAACGGGCTCAGCCTGCTCGTGGGCATCGCCTACGAGCCGATGCGGCACGACCACCTCGCGCACCACCGCTGGAACCGCACCGAGAAGGACCCTGACGCCTACAACGCGGGCCGCCGCTCGCCCGGGCTGTGGGCACTCTTCTACGCCACCGTGCTGCTGGGCCTGCCGCTCAGCCTCGTCTACTTCAACGTCCTCTACCCGGTGCAGTACTTCGACGCCGCCCGTCTGCGCCGCCATGCGCGGGTGCTGCTCGGCTACGGGGCCTTCTACGCGCTGCTCTTCTGGCTCCTGGCGGGCCACGGGCTCCTCGGGGGCGCGGTGGAGTGCTGGCTGCTGCCGGTGCTCTTCGCCAGCCCCCTCAACGGGCTCAAGTCCATCTCCGACCACCACGCCAACGTCTGGCGCGGCGACCGCTTCCACACCGCGACGACGGTGCGCAGCACCCGGCTCGTCACCTTCCTGTGGAACGGCCTCAACCACCACCTGGACCACCACCTCTACCCGCGGGTGCCCGGCTACAACCTCGCGCGGCTGCACGCGCGCCTGCGCCCCGAGCTGCTCGCGCGCGGGGCCCCCGTCTTCGACAGCTACCTCCACGTCATGTGGCGGGCCCTCCTGGCCGGCCCCATGGTGGTGGAGGAGGACGTGCGACTCGTCACCCTGGAGCGAAAGCGCCCATGAACGCCCTGCGCCGGCTGTACGCGGACATCCGCTACGAGGACGGCCGCTGGCCGCTGTCCCGGTGGGACCTCAACCTGCGCTACATCACCAAGAGCCTCCTGCACCTGCCGGAGCCGCGCTCGGCCGGAACCGGGGAGCACTTCGCGCGAGTCGCCCGGCACCTCGCCTCGGGGAGCTGGCGGCACGCGGGCGCGCCGGAGCTCCGGCTGAGCGCCGTGGGCGACATGATGTGGATTCGCAGCGGCTTCCACCGCGCCCTCTCTCCCGGCGTCCGGGAGGTGATGGCGGGGGACGCGGTGGCCTTCGCCAACCTGGAGACGCCGGTGGACCCGGCGCGGCCCGTGCCCCGGCTCGTCTACGAGACGCTCCACTACAACGCCCCGCCGGACTACCTCGCGGCCTGGGAGGGCACGGCGCGCCACCGCGTCTTCTCCCTCTGCAACAACCACGCGCTCGACCAGGGCGCCGAAGGGCTGGAGCGGACCCGGGGGACGGTGCTGGCCTCCTCCCAGCACCGCTGCGTGGGAGGCCCTCGGCCGGAGGACGCGGTGGCCGCCCTGGAGGTGGACGGGGTGCGGATGGGCATCGCCGCCGTGACGTATGACATCAACCACCTCGTGGGGGCGCCGCCCGCCGGGGTGCCGGTGACGCGGCTGGGCAGCCCCCTCCACGCGCCGGACTGGGAGCGGCTGGGCGCGCTCATCGACACCGCTCGCGCGGTGGGGCCGGACCTGGTGGTGCTGATGCCGCACTGGGGCTTCGAGTACGAGTACTGGCCCGAGGCCCTCCAGCGCGAGCACGCCCGGAGGCTCATCGAGCGCGGGGCGGACCTCGTCCTGGGCTCCTCGCCACATGTCCTCCAGCCAGTGGAGTGGGTGTCCATCGACGGCGCGGACGCCACCTGCCCCACGCAGGTGCGCCGGGGCGGGCCCGCGCGGATGGGGCTCATCGCGTACTCGCTGGGCAACTTCCTGAGCATCATGCCCACGCTGGGGTGCCAGACGGGGGCCGTGCTGAAGCTCGCGTTCGCCCGGGACGCGCGGGGCGTGCTCCAGCCGGTGGATTTGCGCGCGGTGCCCACCGCCTGTGGACGGGGCCTCGGAGGGGAGGGGTTCCTCGACGCGGGCGTGGTGCGCCTGGACGAGCTGCCCCCCCAGCGGGCGGCGCCGCACCTCGCGCATGCCCGGCGGACGTTGGGCGCGCTGCTTTCGGACCGGAGGGACTGAGGATGTCGTCGATTGAGGAGCAGTTGGAGGCGCTCACCGTCGGGATGGCGCGGCAGGTCGCGAGCTGGCTGCCGGCGGTGACGCCAGAGCGCTACATGGCGTTCCTCGACATGATGTACCACTACACGCGGCGCAGCGGAGACCGGCTGCGGCTCGCGGCCGAGCGCGCCACGCTCCCCGAGCTGAAGGCCTTCTTCGCGGAGCTGGCGGGGGACGAGCAGTCGCACTACCTGCTGGCCCAGGCGGACCTCGCGGCCTTCGGGCGCGAGCCCTCGTCCGACACGCCTCGCGAGGTGGCCGACTTCCACGCCTTCTGGGAGGGAATCGGGCCGGAGCGGCAGCTCGCCTTCCTGGGCGCGCTGCGCGTGTTGGAGGGCGTGGCGCGGCACCTGGGAGGCGAGGCCCGCCAGGGGCTGGGGCGGCTCGGGCTGGAGCGGACGAAGGCGCGCTTCATCCTCGTCCACCTCGACGTGGACCTGGAGCACGGCGCGCGGGCCCAGGCGCTCTGCGCGGCGCTGGGGGCCGGGCACCCGGAGCCGCTGCTCGAAGGGGCCCGGCGGGCCGCCGACTTCTGGGTGGCCATCCACCGCGCGGCGCTGGCCGGCGAGGCGCGGCCGTGAGCGGGCGCCACCGGACAGAAAAACGCCCTGCTTCCAGAGATTCAGGAAGCAGGGCGATGACCCCGACAGGAATCGAACCTGTGGCCTGCGGTTTAGGAAACCGCCGCTCTATCCAACTGAGCTACGGGGTCGGACGACTTGAGTTGCGGAACTCCGTGGTCTTCAACAGCGCCCGTTATAGCAAGCGACTGTCCGCGCGCAACGAGTCTGACGCGCTTGCCGAACCGGCTCTGTTCGACCGTGATCTGACGCCTACCTGAGGAAAGCCGAGGCGGCCGAGAAGGCCGCCTCCGAGGCGGTCCTCATGGGTCCGGAGCTGGTGGCCCGCTTCCTCGCCCACCCCAAAGCCGAGGGGCGCACCTAGCGCTACCGCCGGAATGTGCGGACGTACTTCGCCCCGAGTGGAGCGGGTGCTCCGTGGCCCGTGTGACTCGCGGTACGCCGTGTTGCGGGTTGTGGGGTTGGAGGAAGGCGCCCAGTCCGGAAGAGACTGGATGCCAGCGGAGGCTTCCGCCATGGCTCTTATGCCGCGGCGCGGGCGGGAGTTGCCCTTTGGAGGGCAGACCACCGTCCAACCGGGGAAGTAGGTATACAACCGGGGTGGCTCGGGAACCTGCTAGGTTGTACCCGAGGTGAGCCGCCTGATGCCCCTGCACGCGGAAAACTTTCAGGTGTACCCGGAGGCGCTGGGGCCCGGCACGGAGGTGGGCACTTGGCGCGTGGTGGAGCGGCTGGGAGTGGGCGGCTTCGGAGCCGTGTACCGCGTGGAGGACATGGCCCGGCCCGGCGAATTCTACGCGTTGAAGCTGGCGCTTCGTCCTGGTGACGAACGTGCCGAGCGTGAAGTCGCGCTGCTCATGATCAAGGCCGTGCACCGCAACGTGGTGCGCTTACACGCCTGCGGCAGGTGGCCCCATCCGCAGACGGGCTACCTCTACTTCGTCATGGATTGGGTGAACGGCCGGCCGCTGGACACCTGGGCCGAGGAGGTAAATCCGAGCTTCCGCGAGCTGGCGCAGTCCGCCGGCAAGGTGGCTCTGGCCTTCGATGCGCTCCACCGGGCGGGAGTGCTGCACCGCGACCTTAAGCCCGCGCACATTCTCATACGGGAACCGGATGGCGAGCCGCTGCTCATCGACTTCGGCATCGGGGACTACGCGGGCGCGGCCACCATCACCGAGCAGACGGTGCCCCCGGGCACCTTGCTCCTGCGCAGCCCCGAGTCGGTGCGCTTCCACCGGGCGAACCACGGACGTCCGGGAGCGCGGTACGAGTACCAGCCCACCGATGACCTGTACGCACTGGGCGTAAGCCTGTACAGGGCGGTGACAGGGCACTACCCGTTCCCGCCGCACCTGCCGCCCGACATGCTGTACTTGGCCATCGAGGGGCAGACGCCCCCGGCGCCAGCTGACTTCAACCGGCGCACGCCTCGGGCGCTCAGCGGCGTCATCATGCGGCTGTTGGCGAAGAAGCCGCAGGATCGCTACCCGACGGGGACCGAGCTGCACGCGGCGCTCATGGCGGCGGTGAGCTTCGGCAAGTCCGCGGCGTGGGAGGCCAGCCTCTTCGAGTGGGACGAGGAGCAGGGCACCGAGCTTGACCCCAGCACTGCCCACCGACGTCGCATCCGCCGGCCAGAGTGGCCCACGTACTCCGGCACGCCACCCGCGCCCAGGTTGGTCATCGCCCCCGCCTTACCCTTCGTCCGGCAACCGGACCGGCGAGACGTCGTGGATCTGGGGCAGGAGCCGCCAGTAGAGGTGCCTCCAGTACAACAGCGGCTGCACTCGCCGGTGCTGGTGGTGGCCGTGCTGCTCGCGGGGATGGTGGGCCTGGCCGCCTGGGGGATGCGGCTGCTGGAGGGCGGAGCTGCATCCGATGCCAAGGTGCCCTCGTCACCGTCCAACGTGGTGACGCGCTCCGCACCTCTCCGTGAAGTAGCGCCAGTGGAGGCGCTACCGGAAGCTGCCCCTGCCACAGCTCCGCTCATGGTGGAGGCAACCGCTGTGGCCGCCGCGCCTCTCGCGGCGCTGACGAAAGAGGATGCACCCGTGATGAAGGAGTCGAAGCCGTCTGCCAGCGCGTTGAAGAAGGTGGGGATGAAGGCCATGGGCGTTGCGGGCGCCTGTCTCAACCTCGCCTGTTCCGGCCCCCAGGTTCGTCCGACTCCGCCACCGGAAGAGTGCCCGCCGGGCGCTCTGGAGGCGATGAAGGAGCTGGGCATCGAGCTGGGGGACACCCGCGTCTTCGTCTTCGATGTCATCAAAGGCGAGCCCCACGTCATCACCGTGCGCGAGGGGAACACCACCGTGCGGTTGGGACAGGGCTGGGAGGGACTCCGGAGCGGGTCGCTGCTCTACGGCAAGCTCTACCTCTCCGAGCGCGTGTATGGCCGCTTCACCTGGGCGCGGACGAACCAGGGCCGCACGTATCCGGTGTGCATTGAGCTGCTCAGCAGCAGCAGGGAGCGCGGCCTGGAGCGCAAGCCCGGAAGTGAAGCCGACTTCGCCCGTATCTGGACGACCGGGCGTGCGAATCCCGTGAACCGCTTCGAGTGAGGGTGATGCCCCCCATGTCCGCTTCATACTCTGCCGCGCTGGTAGCGCTCACCGTGCTGATGGGACTGCCGGCCAGCGGAGAGCCGCCTCTCCCCTCATGGAATGCAGGCGTGCGGCAGCTCGAGCTTCCGGCGGAGCCCACTGGTGACGAGCCCGAGCTGCACATCAGCCCGGGGCTGTCCACCACGCTGGCCTTTGATGTGGAGCTGCTGCGGGACAAGGAAGGCAAGGACACGGTGGCGCTGGAGAAGCGGGAGTCCTTCATCCTCGTGGACGCCGGCCAGGCCACACTCCGGCTCCTCCCCTCGGACGCGCTGAAGAGCGGAGAGCGGCTTCGACTCGTGGTGCGCTTCAAGGACGGTGCGGCCCCCGCTGGCGCGGCCTTCACGCTCGTGGTGCATCCGGCTCGTGCAGAGCGGCTGCTGGATGTGTACCGCACCACCCGCACCGCCGCGTCCTACCAGCGGGAGGCGAAGGAGGCGAAGGTGGAGGCGCAGCGGTGCCAAGAGGAGCTGGAGCGGGAGCGGGCCGAGCGCGGAGGACCGGGAGGACTCGTGGGACTCATCGTCACCAAGCAGATGGACAACACGGGGGTATCGACCCGCTTGCTCAACGAAGCCGTCACGAAATTTCCCGGAAACGCACTGGTGACGCTGGAGGTCTACAGCTACCGCTCTGCCGGCAGGGTGGCGGTGGAGCTCGTGATGGAGAATCCGCAGGGTGTGCAGCCATGGGCCACGGCGGGGGCGCTGCTTACGAGCAGAACGGGCGTGGAGCTGAAGATCCTGCCGGTATGGCAGCGAGGTCCCTTTGAAGCGGACAGAAATCTGCAACACATCCTGGTGGAGGCGGTGGCGACAAAAGAGGAGGCCCAGGGGCCCTTCACGCTCAAGTTGTGGGAGGCGGGTACCGGCCGCACCATCACCCTGTCGGGAGTTTCATTCCCGTGACGCGCGCCGACGAGCACGGGCATGGAGCCGAGGGCTAAAGAGGTCTGACGACCTCCGGGTGTCCTCACCGTTGCCGGTGCATGACACCCTCGTGAAGCCCAAGCCCCTCCGGCCACTGCCGGGTATCACGGAGACGCGGGCGCAGCAGGAGGGGGCGCGCCCTCCTCCCGCTGCAAGGGGGCCTCCGGTCCGCCGGCTACCGTCTTCCTCGCGGCCCGCTTCGCCTGGGGCTTGCGCCTGGCCGTCTTGCTCGCGCTCGTCCTGGTGCCGGGAGTGGCCGATGGCCTGGGCGAAGTCCGGGGTTCCAGCCTCACGTCCTCCGCGTCCCCTGGAAGCGGCTCCGAGCTATGGCGTTGTGCGGCGCCCACAGGTGCCGTGCATCAGCTTCACCCCTGATGACCCGGCGGATCTGCTGGCGCCGTGGTATCCGTACGGCGGATGACGTGCCGGACTGCTTGAAAGACGGACGGGTATTGTGCTCGGCGGTGGTCGCGAACCCGGGCGTGAGCGATTGGGTGGGATGGACCTGCGCGAGGGGCTCAGGAGGAGTCGGAGGCGCGCAGGCGCTTCCATTCGTGCGGCAGCAGCTCTCCGATGCGCGAGTCGGGGTGTGTCTGCACCCGCAGCAGCACGTCTGCGAGATACTCCTCCGGGTTGACGTCGTTGGCTTCGCATGTGGCCACCAGCGCGTAGAGGCTGGCCAGGTTCTCTCCCGCAGCCTCGTGGCCGACGAAGAGAAAGTTCTTCCTTCCCAGCGCTGCCTTTCTGAGCGCCGCCTCTGAGCGGTTGTTGTCCAAGGGCAGGCGCTCATCGGAGACGAAGCGGCCCAGGGCGTCCCATTGCTTCATCGCGTAGGAAATGGCCTGCCCCAGCGGCCCCTTCGGCGGATGCCGCGGAGCCTGCTGCTCGAGCCAGGCGCGCAGCTGCCCGAGAACGGGCGAGCTGTGCCGCTGGCGCAGCTCGCGGTGGGCGGCCGTGCGCACCACATCCGCCTCGCGCGCCTGGGCCTCCACCCGGTAGAGGGCCAGGATGAGGTCCATGGCCTCACGTGCTTCGGGAGCGGTGGCGAGCGCGTCGAAGAAGCGGCGACGCACATGCGCCCAACATCCAACGCGGGTGCGCCCGTCGGGCAGCGTCACCGGGTTGTAGCCGGTGTACCCGTCCACCACGAGCGCGCCCGTGGTGCCTCCCAGCACGTCCAGGGGCGTCTTGCCCGCACGCCCCATGCTGAAGCGGTAGCCGATGAGCCACTCGCCCTTCTCGTTCTGGGTGAGGAAGGTCCAGAGGTAGCCCAGACGCGTCTTCTTCACGTCCAGCACGCGCAGTGGCGTCTCGTCGGCCCACACCACCTCGGCGGACGCAATGCATTGCAGCAGGTGGCGGGACAGCGGCAGCAGCACCGAGGCGGACAGGTGGAAAAGGTCCGTCAGCGTGCTGCGACTCATCGGCACGCCGCCCCTCTCAATGCGCTGGGCCAGCCGGTGCAGCGGCATGGCGTCGGCGCACTTGGACGTCACCACGTGGGCGAGGAAGCCGGGGCCGTACTCGCCTTTGTCCACCACCTTGGCGGGCGCGGGCGCCGTCACCACGCCTCCACCGCACTTGCACGAGAGGACTTCCTGCACGTGCACCTGCCGCTCGAAGCGGGCCGGCAGGTACTCGTACACCTCGGTGGTGCGGCCCTTGCCCAGCAGCTTCAAGTCCTCGCTGCCGCAGGCGGGGCAGTGCCGCTCCTCAGCCGGGACGGTGTGGTGAATCTCACGCGTGGGGCACGCCTCCGCCCTGCGGGCCGCGCGCTCTCGTCGCTTCTTCAGCGCCGCCTCGTCCCGTGCCGCCTTCGACTCCGCGCTCGCCTCTTCCCCGCGCAGCTCGGCTGCCACGGTCGGCAGCTTCTCCGCCCTCTTGCCGAACACGTGGCGCTGGAGGGCCGCCATCTGGCCCTTGAGGGTGTCCAACTCCCCGCCGATGCGGCCCACCTCGGCCTTGAGCTCCTCGGCTTCCTCGCGCCAGAGGCAGTGGTGGTCGAGTGGCAGCGGACGGGGCACCCGCGAGGAACAACCCGTCGGGTGGGCCATTGCCTGCGTGACGTGCTCAGCTCCCTGGCCGCCCTGGGGGCGTCCAGGCGGGCTGGCGCTTCACCTCGGCCACGTCGATACCGTCCAGCAGCATTGCCAGCTGCGTGGCGTCGAGCGCGACGGACTGCGCGTCGGCGTCCACCGGCGGCAGTCGGAAGCGGCCCGTCTCCAGGCGCTTGTAGTACAGGACGAAGCCGCCCCGGCTGAAGGTGAGGATTTTCACCCGGTCTCCTCGCCGGCTGACGAAGGCGAAGAGGTGGCCCGAGTAGACGTCCTCGCCCCAGCCGGTGCGTACCAGGGCCATGAGCCCGTCTATCGACTTGCGCATGTCCACCGGCCCGGTGGCCAGCAGGATTCGCACCGAGGCCGGCAACGTCAGCACGCCGCACGCCCCAGCGCCGCCACCAGTCGCGCCACGTAGTCGACGTCCGTGTCCGACGCGAAGCGCACGCGCGCCCCACTGACGGTGAGCACCTCCAACGGCATCCCCTCCGCCATGGGCGCTCCGCTCATCTGCACGGGCAGCAAGCGCACGGGCGGCTCCGCCTCAGTACTCACCTGGCGCCGACGCCGGTACACCCACGACTGCAGCGTGCTCAGCCGCAGCCCTCGGCTTTCGGCGAACTCCCGCTGCGTCTGCCCGCTCGCTTCGAACTCCTCGGCGACGCGCGTCCACTCCGGCTTCTCAGCTCTCTTCGGCACCCGACAAGGGATGACCTGACTTGCTCATCCCCTCAAGGCCCTGCGGCACGTCGTCCGTCGTACGGATACGGCGCCGTGCATCCGCCAGGGCCAGGATCGCGACGACGGAGCGGGGCGCCTGCCGGTCGGCCTCAGCGGTCGGCATGTCGTTGTTGGCGAGAAGCTCGGCCAGAAGCTGGGCTCCGTGCAGGGCGTGCTCCAGGTTGGCCAGCTCCAGGTTGAGGCTCACCACCTTCTCCTCGTAGAGGTGAGCCGGGGTGTCATCCTCGTCGTTCATGGTGTCCTCCAGGACGCACGTGCACGGCAGGCCCGGAGAGGCCCTCGTGGCGCGCGTCGTGAGCGCGTCCCGCAGGGCGCAGATTGATGGGGAAGGTGCTGCAACGGTAGGGACCGTCACGGCTCTTATACCGTTCACCGAGGTGAACTTTCCGACCGTGTCCTGCTTGTTTCCAATCCTAGCAGTGGCAGCACTGTCCGCAGACATGGTCTTGGGTGCCCTTGCCCGTAATGACGGCGGAGAGGTAGTCGCCTGTGCCCTCTTGGAAGAGGGCTTTCTTGTCTGAACTTAGGCCCCCCTTGAACAGCGAGTAGAGAGGCCAATCCACCCCGTGTAGGCGCCCGCCGTTTAGATGAACTCGTGGCGATTTTGAACTCAACATTGCGCGGCGCGGGCAGGAAAATTTGAATCAAGAACTCTCGGAGCAGAAGAGACCAGCTCCGATCAACATGCGCGTGAGTGCAGCCGCCGTGTGACAAGCATATACTGTCCAGGCCTCATCACGCTTCCATCCGACAATGTCGCTAATGCCACGAATCACCAGAACAGGAATGTTGTTGCGTTGGCACAGAAGAGAGACGCCCGTGCTCTCCATCTCAACCACCACCACGCCCTTCGACACTGTGCGCCATGTCTTGATTAAATCCGGATTCTTGACGAGTCGATCGCTCGACGCAATCTTTCTCGCGGTGGACATCGGAGCATCCCGCTTTGCGTGCCGCGCGAGCGCATCGGAAATGTCAGCGTTCCATACCTCATCATCAGTTGTGGCTTTGCCGTCCAACCCTGGGCGTTTGGCTCCAATCGAGACAGCGCTAATCCAATCCTTGTTGCGATGGTCTAGCTCAATCGCGCGTAGCCGCTCGACAATGCGACTAGCCGCTGGATGCAACGGCCCACCTAGTGCATCGAATCGACTAGAGTCGTAGTCTGTGCCTGTATCCTCTAGCGTCAAGTCCTGGATGTAGCTGGAAACAACAACGTCGCCAAGGCAAAAATCTGGCGTAGGCACACCACCGCCGATGCCAACGACCAACATGAAAGCAGGCGACAGGTCAGCCAACATCTCTGTTGCAGCAGTCTGTGCATATGTATTTCCTTGTTGGACACATCGCGTGATGCCGACACGGCAGAGTCCATTGGGGGTTTGAATTTCAGCAATATCGTAGTCTCGCCTTCCCCCTGTTCTGGTTGCCGAGGGCTTAAGCTTTTCGAGGAGGGCCGTGTACTCCTCTTCCTTCATCGTGATTATGCCAACGTGTATTTTTGTCATGGTTTCGTGGCTCAAGGGACCTAGGTTGTTTACGGCATCGAGACCAAATTGTTTGAAGAGCCCAATGAGAGCGTCGGCCACGCTGGGGGTTGCCTTGCTCAGGTCTGCAACCAGCCGTTGGTCAGCTCTATGGAGGAGCCAGTCACGGAAGCCTGCCATTCGTGGGTCCTCTGCGACTTTGCGCAGAGCAGTCGTTGATTCCGTGCCCGGGATGTCGGCGAGCCACGTAATCAGATTGCTGCGAACCGTTTGAGCGTTGTCCCGCGGGCCAGGAGAGTACGCACCTTCATGATGCGTGTCACCGGCCGGGGTAATGTACCCGTATACCAGTGGTATCAATCTAGCCAGGGCGCCAACCTTTTTGAATGCGGCTATTGGCATTAAGGCAAATCGTTCATCGCATTCGTGAATGAAATTACAAATCTCTTCGATCACTCCATATCCATCATCAGGGGATGACTCGTTCAGCATTTTCTCAAGGAAGTCGAGGGCTGAATCGCCATCCCGATCAATCCAAGCGCACCACCAAACAGCGAACCGCCTTCTGTTTTTGAGTGCATCGCGGCAGCGATTCTCAGCTATTGCATCAACTATCGCGACATCTACATTCTTGGTCGTAAGGAGTATTGAGAGCGTCTCAATCAGTGCCTCCACCATTGGTGGCTCTTTCACGCCAAGCAGACGGGAGAGCACGGACGCGCACGCGAATCGAGCGGAATGGTGAGAGCGCGCGAGCTTTGCCAGGACGTCGTTGATTGGTGTACCAGTGTCTGGGTGCTCGTAATCGGCAGAGATGGCTGCTTCCAAGGTCTGAGCGACGACCTTTGGATGGGCCTCCGCAATCCCTCCCATCCAGTCGGGAAAGCTGTTTAGTTCACACGCCGCATAGCGGATCGCCCTGACGACGAGCGCCTCGTCAAGATTTGCGATATCAAGTCCCGCCTGAATATCCTGGGATAGTCCGGTGAGACCAAGAGTGATACCACATGGCGATGTGTTGCGTGACTTACGCTCGTGGGGAAGGGGGGGATCGTAGAGCCGCCAAAACGCCCGCCATCCATCCAAGGCCGCATCGGCGATCTTGTCACCATATTGTTCCCGAAGAGACGTGTGCGCTTTTGTGCTTGAGTAGGTCTCGTCCTGTTTTGTTCGCTCCCAGAGAAACCACAATGCACGAGAGTTGGTGCCATCCCGTATGGTCTCAATGTGATCTGTCAGCGCTTTGCAACTAATATCATGCTGGCGTTTGCGCCTTAGCTCCCGAGCCCGGTTGATACGTTGCCATTTTGTCATCGACGGGAGATTCGGTGCGGGACGGTTCATTGAGCGCTCCAGTCGCTTGCGGAGCACGGGGTCTTTGGCCGCAATACTTTGCAATTGGCTGAGGCGATACTCTAGCTTTTCTTGAATATTCAGTACCCATCCCAACGTATCGAAGGCAAGTAGACGTTCTCTGATATTGCCTCGCTCGCTCGCGTCGCGAGTAAGCCACTGCTCGTCGTTCGCGCTGAGTTCAAAGATATCGTGGCTGTAGGGAAGTTCGTGATAGCGGGTGGGTGTCTTTCCCTTGCGCTGACGATGAGCCTCCACCCGCTGCCAGAACAGCATCCTCCGAATCTCTCCGTGGCGAGCCACTGCCTCTCGGACTTCGTCCACGCCGTGCTCTGCCGCTGTTTGAAGCCCTGTCTCGTCGCGCTGCCGAAATAGCTCCAAGGCATCTTTAACAAGAGCCATGTGGACATTGATAAGAGCCATGTGGACACTATCGCTAGGCAGATCATCAAGCGTGGCCGCCAGTAGTTTACCTGCTGCCCGTAGAAGCCATGCTCGCTCGTGACGTATCTCTCGCTTCCCATTTTCGTTGGTGGTGCCAATGAAGGCCATGAGTGCTTGAAGCAATTGCAAGCGCTGCCCAGGGTGAGATGCTGGAATCTCATTCTCAAGCACTATTTGTAGGCTTGTCAATGTGTAGCGGCGCTTGGGTTCGACGCGAGAGAGAACTCGGAGTAGGCCGTCGATGCTGAGCAGGTCTGGGTAGAGCGCACGGACAAAGGAACCGGCAACGTCTTGTTCCCAGTTTTCGGTTGTCTCAATGAGCGGCAGCAACTGTTCTCGGTGTTCCTTGTTGCCTGCGATGCCCACCGCTCGGATGGCGAAGAAGCGCACGTGTTCCGAGCATGATTGAGTAAGTGCTAGGCGTAATGCGCTCGGAACGCATCCCACGATTCGGCCGTGCTCAACGATCTGAAGCAGCACCGCAGTTAGCTCTTCTGGGAGATCTGGGGCAGAGAGAAGGTCGATAATCGTATTTGCCAAGGCCGGTGACGCAAATCGGTCGAGACTGGCCTGTTCAAATCTGTCGAATAGATGTTTGCGCTCTGTGTAGCTGTGCGCATAGTTGCGCAAAATGTTTGAGCGCTCATCCACACTCAGCCCGCTAGGGTCTCCATGCGCAAGTAGCAGAACTGGTGCTTCTCTGACTAGTTTTTCACGCAGGGATGCGTCCCACAGGCTAAACCAAGCCACCACAGGGCCGAGGTGCTCTGGAATGACGCGCTGACCCGCTTCCTCTCGAAAGAGTAACTCCTCCAGTTTGCTCCGAGCTAATCCTGCGTCACTGAGATCTACCAGCCACTTGGCAGCCAAGTATTCTTGTACTGATCGGTGATGTATACGTACCCTGCCGTAAGTGGACTCATCAAAAATGGGTAGCCGTAGAAGCTGTTGAATATCTTCGTTGGACCAGTCAGCCAGCACCTCGTTTGGGTTGATGGCCGATGCGGCTCGGTGAATATCGTGCTGTTCATCAGGCACAAGGAAGGAATGCCGACGTGTGAGCGTGGCGATCCCAGCGAGCGCGCGGATACCTTTCTCTGCCTTGGATCGTGGAAGAGTGGACCTGCGAGTCGCTCGTTCTTGGAGCTTTTCGTTAATGTTATCAGCGACCAGTTCTCGCAGGCTTCCAATGCGATGCTGACGCATCCAGTAGGTTCCGAGCCACTCCACATCTAGTGGTCGTTCTACGAAGACTTGCGCGTGGCTCTCCTTGATGGCGATCATAAACGCGCCGACGTCAGTCACTCCGATATGGGCGACCAATCGAGCCACTTGGTCCTCATCCAATGGGGCGATTTGGACCACATACACTTTTTCATTACTGTCTTTGGGTATGACCTCTTCCAGAGAAGATCTGTCGGCGTCTGCCCACCAGTCGCTGACGCGACAGGAGATTGTCAACTGGACTCGCTGCCATTCGTCCTTCAGTTCCTTCCTGAGTTTTCGGAGCGCTTGGTGGAGCGAGTGTCTCTGTAGCTTCGCCTCGTCTAGGGAGTCTAGGAAGAAGACGGCATGTTGCTTGGTTTTGCGCCATGCATGTAAGCGTTCCTCGTCATCCGGATCGAGGCTTCCAACGAGACCGTCCTCTGCAAGGTCGTTGAGTTCTACAAAAAAAGCCGCGCGACCGGCCATTACCAAGGCGTCAGCCTGGCTCTCAAACTCTGTGCTCTTACCCGTACCCGCCTCACCGAGCACGACCACGTAGCGGTGCTCAAGGAGTTGCAACCAGCTCTTTCCTTGCCTGAACGCGAGCGCCATTCGCAGCATCTCATCCGACTCAAGCAACTCCGCAGCATTTGCGACCTCAAGGAAAGTACGGCCGAGCGCAATGCTGTCCCTGGAACGTCGCCGTGCCATCGGTCATCTACCCCCGAGTTGCCCATGAACAACGACTGACATCCAACTACATCCCCCCCCAATGTTCCAGTCGCTCATCACGGGGAGTCGTAGGGCAGTAGAAGGTGGCGGGATGACGCGGTGAGGAGGAGATGGCCTTTGACGGTGCATCGAGCCGTGGGAATGAGAAAGATGAGGTGCCGATCGAGGCGAGGGCTGAAGTGGAAGGGCCAAAAAGGGCCGCTGCTTGGGGCTGCCCACGCTGTACGCCTAGCGGGTGGAGAGTCCGCGCAGTCCCATCGGGCTCACGCCGCCCTAGCTTTCCTCCCACGCGGGAGCGGTTCCCTGATGCCGAGATAGGCAGTACGTAATTGGTACGTAATCGGCCGGCTGCCGGTGAACGCGGGTGAACTCCAATGTCCAGTAATCTCGGAGACTTAGCCGCCACCACCCGAGGACCGAGGAGCCCTTCAAGGGTTAGGAAACCGCCGCTCTATCCAACTGAGCTACTGGGTCGTGCTGGCGCGTTATAGCAGGCGGACCGACGCGCGCAACGAGCGCGAAGCCAGCGCGGTGCGGACACCTGTTCGATGGGGACCTTGACGCCTACCTGACAGAGTCCGAGGCAGCCAAGAGGGCTGCGGTTGGCGTGGCGCTCATCGAGCCGCAGCGGGAGGCCTGCTGCCTCGCCCACACCAAGGCCGGACTGGGGGCGGTGCAGAGGCAGCGCAGCATCGCGTTCCGCTGAAGGAAGAAGAGGAGGACCGGAACAACATCGTCTCCGGAGGAACCTTTCCGTAGGCTGGAGCCCTCCTCGTTCCCGAAAGCGGCTCATGGCAACCCGGCTGGCCGTCGCGATCCTGCTCCTCGCCCTGCTTGATGCGTGCGCCGCCCCGCGTGTCATCCGCCTCGACACGGGACAGGGCTCACCCCTGGAGTACAGGCCGTCCTCCGCAAGCCAGTCCGTGACGGTGGGCGCGGAAGCATTCGAGGAGGCGTTGGCGCGGCTGGTGCTGGAGGTACCTCTGACGCTCCGTGCTCCGCAGCAAGGTTTGCTGGTGCGCGCCTCCCACCCGGAGAACAGTGCAGACACCCGATGGCAGCGCTTGATGCGCAAGAGCTTCGGTGGCCTCTGCGTGCCGGGCCAGCGTAGGGACCATTGCCTCTCCCTGCTCGACATCGGGCCAGGCCTGGGCGAGTGGGACAAGCTGGGCGTTGCCCTGGGCCTGTCGCTGGAGCCCCTCAAGGAGAGCATCGCCCGGGCGGTGGAGAAGACCTTGGCGCCCCAGCTCTTCTACACCGTCATCGCCACGGGCCTCGTCACCTGGGCCGTCCTGGCGGCCAATCCCGAGCCCGTGTTCACCAAGGCGGCGGCCATCGTCTCTGCGGTCCTGCTCATCTACCTGGGAGTGGAGACGTTCCTTGAGGTGGTGGACGCGAGCCGGGAGCTGAAGCGAGCTACCGACCAGGCCACGACGTGGATTGAGTTGGAGCAGGCCGGCCATCGCTTCGCCAACCGGGTGGGACCCGAGGTGGCGCGTGTCTTCGTCCTTGCGGTCACCATGGTGGTGAGTCATGGCATGGCCGGGGGCGCCGTGGGGCTGGCCTCGCGGCTGTCGATGCTGCCCAGCTACATGGAGGCCGCGGCGGCCGGGGCCTTACGGGTAGGCATCAGCCTTGCGAACGTGGGGCAGGTGAGTGCGGTAGCCATTGAAGGCAGTACCGTCGTCATCTCCCTGCCCGCCACGGCGGTCGCCATGACGGCCCAGGGCTTACGAGGAACCGCAGCGGGAGTCCGTCCTGCCGGTTTCAGGTCCTGGGGCTCGTTCAGCGGCCTCAAGAGCGCCTTGGGCTCAGCAGGCCAGGGGAAGCAGTGGCACCACATCGTCGAGCAGACGCCGGGCAACGTGGAGCGGTTCGGTCCTCATGCCCTTCACAACACCGAGAACGTGATCGCCATCGACGAAGGGATTCACAGGCAAATCAGCGCGTATTACTCGTCGAAAGATCCTCTCCTCTCTGGTGGACAAACCGTGCGGCAGTGGCTGAATGGTCAGTCCTTTCAGGCCCAACGCGAGTTCTGTTTGAGAATCCTCCGGGACTACGGAGTCGTTCCATGAGCATGCGCAATATCCAAGGGGCGAGCATTGATGAACTCGTCCAAGAGTACGAGCATGCGGCGGTAGCCTACGGACAGGCGCTGGCCGCTGCGAATCCTCGTGCTGCCAATCGGGCTCACGACAGGATTGCAAGTGCCTACCGTGAGCTCCGGAGTCGAGCGGTGGCCTCCCATCTCCTTCCGCTGTTGAAGAGCGAGGACGAGAATGTCCGTTCCATTGCTGCTGCACACGCGCTTGAGTTTGCTCCAGCTCAGGGTGAACCTGTTCTGTTGGAGTTTGCTGCCCGCCCAGGGCGTATCCGGACACGGGCGGAGTACGCGCTCAAGGCGTGGCGCGAGGGCACGCTCAAGTTTCCGTGAGCTAGTTGGGGGGCGGTTCGGTCCTCATTCCCTACAGAACACCGAGCTCGGGGCCTGTCAGGAATCGCTCCGCACCAGCAGGTCCACCCGGGCCGTCTGTCCTTCCGCGCCCTCGAAGGTTGTCGGCTCGCCCCGCTGGTTGACGACCTGGATGGAGCCACGCCCTGGCGATACCCGGATGACGTACGTCCCGTCGGGACGGATGGGGGCGAAGTGCGCCTCCCCCTCCACCTCCACGCGGACGTCGCCGTCCTCCAGTGGGAGCCCGCGCGCATCCTTGACGGTGCCCCGCACCGTCAACCCATGAGGCACCCGTACCCGCGCCTCCGTGACGCCCTCGGGCACGAGGAGCCGTGTCAGTGGCCAGTCCGGGGTGTCCAGCTCGAGCACGACCGGCTCCGCCGGCACGTGGACGAGGTAGAGGCTCCCATCCGGAAGCGTCTCGCCGTGGCAGGCGCTCGGGTCCCGGTGTGTCGGCGCGCCGGGCCATCTGCACCGGACCGCCACTCCGGCAAGGTCCCAGCCTTCCGGGGTCTCCACGCGCCCCGTGAGCGTCCTGCCCTTGTCGAGCCGGACGGCCCCCAGTTTCCGCGACGCCGGGGCACGCGGATCGAGGGTCAGCAGCCTGGGGGCGAAGCCCTCGGCGGAGATGCGAAGCACCACCGCCTCAACGCCCGGCGGCACCGGCATCGAGAAGCGGCCCGCCGCGTGCCGCTTCTGGGTGCCGTTCACGCTGAACGAGCGAATGGGCCGGCCCCGCGCATCCACCACGCGGCCAGAGACCGGGACGATCCGCTGCCGCTTCAGCACAAGGCGAAGTGGTGCCGAAGCGGGGACCCGGACCTCGGTGGAGACGGACTCGTAGCCCTCCTTCCAGGCCACCACCGTCAGCGCTCTTTCAGGAAGGCTGTCGAAGGTAAAGGTGCCGTCGATGCTCCGGCGCGTCACCGAGAAGCCCGCCCGCTCCTCGTCCTCGTGGCGGAGTGACAGCCGTACGCCCCGCAGGGGACGCCCGCGCGCGTCGACGACACGCCCTCGCAGCGGGTGGGGGCTCCGGAAGTTCAGCGCCAGGGCCGGCTCGCTGGCGGAGACCTGGACCCTGCGAGACATGGACCGCTCCTCCGTACGAGACCGCAGGCTCGCCGTCACCTGGTAGGTCCCGGGCACGAGGCCATCGAGCACCGCGCCTCCCGCGGCGTCGGTCTCGACGGTTCGCTCCGAGGGGAAGAAGGCCGGGTCCGCCAGCGGTCCGGAGAAGGACACCGTGGCAGGCGTGGGCGCACCGCCCTGAGTCGTGACGGTGGTGGAGACGCGGATGCCCTCCGGGAGCGCCCAGCGCACCTCGGCGGTGGGGACCTCTACGTCTCCGATGCGAGCGGCGTGGGCCCGATGCTCGAGCAGGAAGCTGTAACGGCCTCGCTGGAGACCCCCGATGGCGAAGGTGCCGTCACCCTCCGTCAGGGTGGCGAGCGAGTCACGGCCGGAGAAGGTCCTGGAGAACGACGTCTGCCCGTACCGCTTGAGACGAACCCGGACGCCCATCACCGGCGTGCCTCGGCTATCGGTGACCCTGCCGCGCAGCTCCACCGAGCTTTCGAGCACCACGTCCCACTCCCCGGTGGACGACGCCTCGGTGACTCGCTGGCGAAGGAACCCTGGAGCGCTCACCTGGATTGCGATCGGAGAGAGGCCCGCCACTGCAAGCTCGAACCGTCCGTTGCTGGCGGTGCGGTACTCGCGGGGGTTTCGCAGGCCGTCCACGCCCTGGAGGCCCGCCTCCACCCGGGCCCCGAGCACGGGCAGGCCCGACTCGGAGCGCACGACGCCGCGCACGGTCCTGGGCAGGCCCAGCTCCAGCACCACGAAGTGCGGCTCCACTGCTCCTGGCGCTGCCTGGACTTCTCCCACCTCGGAGCCTCGGGACGCGGTCAGGGTCCACCAGTCGTCGGACAGGCCGCGGAGCACGAAGTGGCCGTGCGCGTCGGTGCGGGCGGTAACGACGCGCCCTCCATGGGTGGCGCGGACCTTCACCGAGGCCACGGGCCCCGTGCTCGCGACAGCGATGCCCTCGATGACGCGGGAGCCGCGCGCGGGCGGTGTGCCCGCATGGGCAACCGTCATGAGCGCCAGGGGGAGAAGCCAGAGCGCACCGCGCGCGAATCGGAGGGCCATCGTTGCTCCGGTAGGATAACCCGAAGCGCGCGGAGGGCGCGGCTCCCCTGCCTGGTGGGTAGGGGCTCCAGCGCGGAGGGCCCATCATTCAAGCAAGGGTCGGTCGCTGAGCGTCGAGCCCTGCTCCCATGGCAGGCGCGCTCTGACGTCAGCGCGCGGTGACGGACAGGGTGTAGAGCTGCATCTCCCCGTTCTCACGGGTCCACGTCACGAGGTTCGTGGTGCCCGCCGACCTTCCCGTCAGGCGCAGCACGTCGCCGTCCAGGATCTCTACCTCCACGATCGCCGGGTCCCCCACCGCGATGCGCTGGAGCTTGGGAACGGGCAGATCCTTCACCTGGTCCTCGCGCAGCGAGATGAGCGTGTTCGCCGTGTCACCACGCTCCGCTGCGACGGGGGCTGCTTGCACCCGTGCGTCAGGTGGCTCATGGCGCTGAGGCTGCTTCCACAGGAACAGCCCAATCCCCACACCCGCCAACACCACGGTGAGCCCACCCATGCGAAGCAGCCGGGACGGAGGCGAATGGGAGAGCACCGCCATCAGCGCATCCATGGAAGGGAAGCGCTCCTCCGGGGCCTTCGCGAGTCCCCGGGCCAGGGCAGCAAGGACGTGCTTCGGCAGGTCCCTGGCCCGCGCTCTTCGCGGGAGGGCCCGGTGCGAGGAGGACGCAGGGAGGCCCGGCGGTCGCTCACCCTGGAGCGCTTCGTGGAGCGCGACACAGAAGCTGTACTGGTCACTGCGCGCGTCCACGGCCCGGCCCGCGCGCTGCTCGGGAGACATGTATGCGGGCGTCCCCGGGACCCGGCCCCGCTGCGTGAGCGCGGACGACTCGGATGGGGAGGCTTCGTCCATCACCCCGGACGTCACGGCGTCCTGTTCTCCAGTGCCGTGTCTGGCCAGGCCGAAGTCCGTGACGCGAACCCGTCCGTCGAGCCCCACCAGGACGTTGGAGGGCTTGAAGTCCCGGTGAACCAGTCCCGCCCGGTGCGCGGCGGCGAGTCCCGCTCCCGCCGCGAGGAACACCTCCACCACCTCGCGCCATGGACGCTCGCGTGCGCGGAGCCAGTCCCCGAGCGTGGTGCCTTCCACCCACTCCATGGCCAGGAAGTCGCGGCCCTCCGCCGTGCCCAGCTCGAAGATGGGCAGCACATTGGGATGTGACAGCCGCGCCATCGCCTGCGCTTCCAGAAGCAGCCGCGCCCGGCCTTCTTGCTCCGCGCCTTCTTGCAGCGGTCGCAGCAGCTTGAGCGCCACCCGCCGCCCCAGCCGCGGGTCATCCGCCGCGTACACCACGCCCATGCCTCCCATGCCCAGCACACCGCGAATCAGGTAGGACCCCAGCCGCGTCCCCGGCGGAAGCGCCATTTCCGGTCGTGCGTCCGACAACGTGGGCGCACCGGTGTCCAGCCGTGTGGGCACGTCCGAATCGCTCGTGCCCGGATGCGAGGACTCGGAGGCCACGGCTGCCACCAGCGCCCGGCAATCCGCACAGCCATCGAGGTGGGCTTCCACCCCTGGCACCTTCGCCCCTGGAAGCGAGCCGGTGGCGAAGGCCGCGAGCAGGTTCTCGTCCGGACAGGAGGGCAGGGGAGGGCTGGGCAACGGGTTCATGGCGCGCGTCGAATCTTCGCAGCCCGGACAGGCGCCGGAAAGCCGGGGGGGCGGCATGACTTGGCGCCACGACGCCCGTCCATCGTCTGCCGCCTGCGCGGGAAGCGTCCGGGCCCCATGCTGGGAGCCCGGAATCCCCCCGCAGTACGCGGGCCGCGTGGGTCAGTCGCGAACGACGATGTGGTAGGTGCTGCGCTTGTTCTCCTTCCCCGACCAGACGAGCAGGTCCGTCTCCCCGGCCTTGGCGCCGGTGAGCCGCAGCACGTCCTTGCCCGGCGCGTCGACGTCGGCGATCTCGGGCTCGTCAATCGCGACACGGACCATGCCCGGCACGCGCAGGTCCTTCTGGCCGCCCTTCTTCAGGACGATGGTCCCCTCGGTGGCGGCGGGCGCGGTCTCGGCGGCCTTGGCCGGCTTCGCCTCCTCCGCCGACAGCACAGGGGTTCCCACCAACGTCAGCGCGACCAGGGCCAGCTTCATTCCGTGATGCATGGGGTGTGTCCTCCAGGGGGTTGGTTTCACCTTCACTGGGATGACACCGGCCACCTGGAGGCGTTGCACGACGCCGCGAAAAAAGTTTCGGCCCCCCGAGGCTACCCGGGCTTGCTCAGCAGGGAAGGGAGGCTCAGGTCCAGCTCCCCGTTCAGCGCGCGCATCAGGCTGTGCAGCTCTCCAGAGGACAGCTTGAGCCGCTCCACCAGTCGCTGCCGGGTCCCCTCCAGCGCGGTCTCCCGGGCCCGGGACACCCAGCGCGACACGGTGGACTTGTGCGTCTGGTACATGGTGCCGATGCGCTCCAGGCTCAGTCCCTCCACGGCGTGCAGGCGCAGCACGGTGCGCTCCCGCGCGGGCAGGGCATTGAGTGCCTCGGAGAGCGCCGCCTTGAAGTCCTCGCGGTGGTTTCTGCGCAGGTAGTCCAGCTCGACGTCCGCGGTGCCCGCTTCGGCGGGAAGCGACAGCGCCTCCGCTTCCTCCTCTGCGTGGGCCCTCCGACGCTCCGTCCGCTGGAGGTTGAGGGCCATGCGCACCGCGGCCGCCCGCAGCCAGGCCGCGAGCGGACCACTGCCCTGGTATTCCGCCACGCGCGGGGGCCGGCCTCCTTCCGGAACGAGGAGCCGCTCGCGCAGGCGCTGGAACACCTCGGCCGGCTCCACTCCGGTTTCACGCAGCCGTGCCACGGAGGCCGCGGCCTTGGGAAACACGTGGCGCTCCAGCGCGGCATGCGCGGTGGGGTCGCCTCGCGCGCAGGCACACGCCAGATAGAGGTCCGCGGCATGCACGGAAGCGAGTGCCCGGGCAGGGTCCTCGTCCGTTGGCAGGCACCCGGCGAGGTGCCGCAGGAAGTCGTCCTCCGAGAGGGACACGCCCGGCCAGGCCTGCTGCCCCGCGGCGTACAGCGAGGCCAGCACGTCCTCCAGTCCGGAGAGGGTCGCGTAGCCACTCCGGGCTCCGGGCCCCAGTTGCTGGAGGAAGACGAGCGAGCGGCTCTGCTGCGTTCGCATGCGCACCTCGGCACCGCGCGTGCCGGGAGCGGCACGCCTCACGTGCCTTGTTACCCCGTTCCTTCCCTCCGTTTCCATCCCCCGCCGCCACGGCTACCGCGCGATGCCTGCCTCCTCCGGTGCTTCCACTTCGACAAGCCGGTACAGCTCCGTGGCCACGACGTGCGGCGCGTCCCACATGACGAAGTGCCTCGCGCCCGGAACCTTCACGTACTTCGCTCCGGGGATGTCCCAGGCCAGCCGGTCGCCGTACTTCGAGGACAGGAAGGCGTCGTCCTCGCCCCACAGAATCAGCACCGGCACGGACAGTTGTCCCAGCCTCGACGCCACTTCCTGCGTGTGGTTCGTGTTCAGCGACACAGCGTTCCGCACCAGCGACACCTTTCCGGCTTCCGTCGCGTACGGCGCCAGCAATCCCTCCATCAATCCATCTGGCGGCGCCTTCGCAAAGCCGCCCCGCTTCGCGGCGACCTTCAACAGCCGATACACCGCATCGGCCGACAGCGTCTTCACCACCCCGTGGTGCCCGAGCTGCAGCATCAGTTCTCCCGGCCAGGCGTCGTAGCAGACGCTGTCCATCAGACAGAGCCGGCCCACCCGCTGGGGAAAGCGCACGGCCAGGTGCTGCGCCACGCCACCTCCCACGTCGTGCCCCACCACCACCGCGTCCTGCACCCCCAGCCGGTCCATCCACGCATCCAGCGCCTCCGCCTGCCGCGCCACGGACCGGTCGAACGCATCCCTCCGGTCCGAGTACCCGTAGCCCAGCAGGTCCGGCACCAGCACCCGGTGCGTCAACGCCAGCGCCGGTGCCAGCCCGCTCCACAGGAAGCCCCACGTCGGAATCCCATGCAGCAGCACCATCGGCCGTCCTTCGCCCAGGTCCACGTAGCTCAGGAAGCGGTCCCCCAGCTCCACCACCGCCTGTCGGGCCTGCCAGTCGCGCCAGTTCATCGCAGCGCCTCCTCCGACACCCGAGCCGGCACCCGCTTCGTGGCTCCGGGGAACGGGTGACGCTCCACCTCCGGCGCGTCCAGCACCAGCTGCGCCAGGTTCAACAGCAGCACCGGCAACCGCCGCTCCAGCGCGTCCGTCACCCGGAACACCGTCGCCGCATCCTCTCCCAGCGCCTCGACCTGCTCGCGGCTCAGCACCACCTCGTACGGCAGCGTGCGAGCCTGCAGCCGCGCCGACTGCCGCAGCGACTCCACCGCCTGGGTGAAGGCCTCCTCCCGCATCCTCGGCTTCAGCCGGCGCCACGCCGCTTCCAGGTACTCCGGCCACAGTGCCAGCGCGCGGAACTCTCCCGGCACCGCGGGAGGTCCCACCGACTTCACCACGTCCGAGAACAGCGCTCGCAGCCGTGGGTCGTCGGGCCTGTCGGGCACCCACTCCATCGCCGCCATCCTCGAAGGCACGCCCCGCTCCAGCCGCTCCTCCGTGCCCGGGACTCCCTTCCGCCCCACCGGCTCATCCGTCAGCGCCAGCCGCACCGCCGACGCCATCAGCAGCACCTTCGGCTGCAATGCGCCGTAGAGCTCCAGCACGCCCTTCACGTGGAAGCGCTGGCTCGCGCCCAGCTTCACCGCGTCCCATGCGCCGAGCGGCTCCCAGTCCGCCGTCACCTCCAGCGCCTCGTCACGCAGGCTGTCCGCCGCCTTCTCGAAGGCTCGCGTCTCCACGTTCGGAAGCAGCGTCTCCCACATCGCAGCGAAGAAGCGTGGGAATGCCGCCCACATGCGCAGCGACACGTCCACGCCCGTCACCCGCAGCGTCTGCTGCAGCTCGTGGTAGATGCGCTCGACGTCGCCTTCAGCCTCGCGCTTGCTCACCTGTCTGGTCAGGGCCATGCCGGGCACCCTCCACAACGGTGGGCCGCGCCGCTCACGCGGACATCCCCGGCCGTGCATCCGCCCGCCCTGGCGTCCGGGCACCGAGCGCATGCGCGCACGAGTGCCCGGCTTCCACTACCGCTCGAGGGAGCTCGAGCCGCTCGCCCGTCGAGGACACTGCATCCTCGAGGGGGCGCGGGCCGGGTGACGGTCAGAGGTCCGTGAAGGACGTGAAGACCTCGGCGGAGGAGAGGGACGCGGTGGAGGTGTCCGCCTGCCCGCCGATGGCGAGGACCCGGCCGTCGGGCAGCACCGTGGCCGAGAGGTTGCGGCGCGGGCTGCCCATGTAGGGCGCTACCGACCAGGAGCTCGTGGCCACGACGAAGCGCTGCACCATGGAGGTGATGGCCGTGCCGTCGGTGCCGCCCAGCACGAACACGTGGCCCGAGCCCAGCGTCACCATGCTGAATTCGCTGCGCGCCGGGTACAGGTAGGCCATGGTCGTCCATGTCCCCGTGGCGGGCGAGTAGGTCTCGGTGACGGACGTGAGGACACCGCCTGACGTGAGCCCGCTCGCGACCAGCACCCGGCCATCCGGCAGCAGGGCCGCGCCGTGCCCGAAGTGGGAAGAGCTCATCGTGCCGGTGGCCGTCCAGGTGTTCGTCGCCGGGTCATACACCTCGGCGGTGGCCTGCGCCTGTCCTCCGCTGTGTCCTCCCGCCACCAGCACCCGTCCGTCCGGCAGCAACGTGGAGGTGTGGCCAAAACGGCGCGAGGTCATCGCGGGCCCTGACGTCCAGGTGCCCGTGGCCGGGTCATACAGCTCCGTGCTCATCAGTCCCAGGGTTCCGTCAAAGCCGCCGGCGACGAGCAGCCTGCCGTCGTTCAGTGTCGTCACGGTGTGGCGGAAGCGCGCGGCCGACATCGAAGCCGCGGCACTCCACGTCCCCGTGGAGGGGGAATACCGCTCGGTGGAGGAGACGACGCCGCCGTTGTTCTGACCTCCCGTGACGAGCACCTCTCCGGAGCCCAGGAGGGTGGCACCGTGCCCGTAGCGCTTCACGGACATGGAGGCGGTGGTCGTCCACGTATTCGTGGCGGGCGAGTAGAGCGCCGCGCTGTCCAGCCAGCCCGCGTTGTTGGCTCCGCCCGTCACCAGCACGCGGCCATCCGCGAGCAGCGTGGCGGTGTGCTTCGTGCGAACCGAGGGTGCGGAGCTGGCGCTCAACCAGACGTCGCCGTAGCGGACCTCGAGCTTGGGCCGCTTCGTCGCGTCCGCCACCTCACGAGAATAGTAGTAGGTGTCGTAGTAGCCTTGGTTGCGGAGCAGGAACGAGATGCGCCGGTCGTAGGTGGAATCCATGGCGCTCTGGACGGCGGGCACGAGGCTGGGGTCCTCGTTCACACCTGGCTTGTCCTCGTAGTAACCGAAGTACGGGTACCAGAGGAACCACGAGCCCAGGGGCCCTCCGGGAGCCAGCGGCCGGTTGTTGAAGTTGAGGGTGTACTCCCCCCAGGAGTTGTCCGGGACGAGGTACGTGTAGACGTTGCCATCACCGTCGCCGGCGTAGCCCGTGAAGGCGGTGGCCGTCAGCTTCACCGAGCGGACCTTCGCGCCGGCGGGCAGGCTGCCCAGGTTGAAACGGAGGTAGGCTTGCGTCTGGAACCAGGGGCTGACCTTGAACTCGCTGTCGCCGCCGAAGTTCGAGGTCTCCCTTCCGAACCCTGTCGTGACGTAGCTGTCCGCCTCGGGCTCCAGCACCGTCACGAGCGCGGGAGTGAGCGCGGCGGCCTGGGCGCGGGGAGCCTCTGGCGAGGTGGAGGTTTCAGCGGCCACGGGGTCGCATCCCGCGACGGAGAGGACCAGCACGGCGGACACAGCCAGGGACCGCCCGGGCGACAGGGCAGCGGTTCTCGAAGATGACATGGGACCAGGACTTTCTGGGGACAACACACGAGGTGTCAGTGGATGACTCTCAGCGCCCTGGGCCGAAGGCGGCTGCGGTTTGCCAGGATACCCGCAGTCCGCGCCGGACGTGAGGATGTGCGGTGCCCGGGCTTGGATTGCGAGAGGCTCGCCGCTACAACGCGGAATCGATGATCGCCAACCTCCACAACGCCGACATTCCCAAGCCCGTGCTCGAGGTCATCGCGCGGCTGCGCGAATTGGGCCACGCCGTGTACCTCGTCGGCGGCTGCGTCCGGGACATGGTGCGCCTGGTGCCGCCCAAGGACTTCGACGTGGCGACCAGCGCGCTGCCCGAGGAGGTCCAACGCGCCTTCCGCAAGGTCATCCCCACCGGCATCCAGCACGGCACCGTCACCGTCGTGCAGGGCGGCACGCACGTAGAGGTGACGACGTTCCGCTCCGAGGGCGACTACCACGACGGGCGCCGGCCCAGCTCCGTCGCCTTCGAGAGCGACATCGTCAAGGACCTGTCCCGCCGCGACTTCACCATGAACGCCATGGCGTACAACCCGGTGGACCGCGAGCTGGTGGATCCCTTCGGTGGACAGGACGACCTCAAGGCCCAGCTCATCCGCTGCGTGGGGTCCGCCCAGGAGCGCTTCTCCGAGGACGGGCTCCGCTCCCTGCGCGCCGTGCGGTTCGCCGCGGTGCTCGGCTTCTCCCTGGACCCGGCGACCCGTGACGCCATTCCCACCACGCTCTCCGTCTTCCGGAAGGTGGCCTTCGAGCGCATCCACGACGAGCTGGTGAAGCTGCTCCACACCCCTCGCGCCGAGCTGGGGCTGGCGCTGCTCGCGGACACCGGACTGCTGGACGTGTTCCTCCCCGAGCTGGCCCGTGCCGACGCGGAGGCCGCGCGTCAGGCGCGAGCCGCCGTGCAGGCCGCGCCCGTCGACGTGGAGGTCCGCATGGCCGTGCTGCTCGCGGACCTCGTGGACCGCACGCGGGCCCGTGACATCGGCCTGCGCCTCAAGTTCCCCAACAAGAGCGCCGACCTCGTCGCGCTCCTCGTCGAGCACGCGAAGCTGGAGGAGAAGGTCGGGGACTCCGACCCCGCGCTGCGCAGGCTCCTGGCCCGCGTGGGCCTGCCCCAGCTCCCGCAGTTGATTGCCGTGGCCCGCGCTCGCGTCGGCGTCCGCGCACCGGAGCGACTGCCGGAGGCCGAAGCGCTCTTCGCGCGACTGGAGGCGCTTGCCGCGGCGAAGCCTCCGCTGAGCGCGAAGGAACTGGCCCTCACGGGCGGCGACATCATGGCCACCCTGGGCGTCGGCCCGTCCCCCGTCGTCGGCGAGGCCACGCGGTTCCTCCTGGAGTCGGTGCTCGATGACCCCGCCCTGAACACGGCGGAGACGCTGAAGGCCCGGCTCAAGGACTGGCACGCCCGGGCCGGCCGCTGAGCGCTGGTGGGGCAGGGGAGCGGGCTTCCCACCCCATGCCCCTCTGGTGCATGTCGGGAAAGGGGCCTCCCGGGCGTCCTCCCGCGTGCGCCGGGGCGTCCGGGCGTGTAGGAAGGAGCACCATGCGAGTCGTCGTTGCCATGAGCGGCGGGGTGGATTCCTCGGCCGCGGCCGCCCTGCTCAAGGAGCAGGGCCATGAGGTCATCGGCATCACCCTGCGCGTCTGGTCCTACGAGGGCAAGGCGAAGTGCGGGAGCTGCTGCAGTCCGGATGACATCGATGACGCCCGGGCCGTGGCCCAGACGCTGGGGATTCCCTTCTACGTGGCCAACGCGGAGGAGATCTTCCAGGACCGCGTCATCAACCCCTTCGTCCAGTCCTACCTCGGGGGCCGCACCCCCATCCCCTGCGTCGCCTGCAACCGCGACGTGAAGTTCAACTTCCTGCTCAAGCGCGCCCGCGCGCTCGGCGCCCGCCTGGCCACCGGCCACTACGCCCGCGTCGAGGAGTCGGACGGCCGCTACGTCCTGCGCCGCGCCGTCGATGCCGCGAAGGACCAGAGCTACTTCCTCTTCACGCTCGGCCAGGACGAGCTGCGCGACATCGTCTTCCCGGTGGGCCACATGACGAAGGCCGAGGTGCGCGCCGTCGCCGAGCGCCATGGCCTCGTCACCAGCCACAAGCCGGAGAGCATGGAGATCTGCTTCGTGCCCGACGGCGACTACGCCGGCTTCGTGGAGAAGGTCGCCGGGCCGCAGCCCTCGGGCGAGATTGTCGACACCGAGGGACAGGTGCTCGGCACGCACCAGGGCATCCACCGCTTCACCGTGGGCCAGCGCAAGGGACTCAACCTGGGCGGAGGCGAGGTGCGCTACGTGCAGCGCCTGGAGCCGGACACGCACCGCGTTGTCGTGGGCCCCGCCGAGGGCACCGGCCGCGACAACTTCGGCCTCCTCCAGCCCCACTGGGTGGACGGGCCGCCCCCGCCCGAGCAGGCCGTGGAGGTCCGCATCCGCCACCGCCACGCGGGGGCTCCGGGACGCGTGCACGTGTCGCCGCACGGGCTCGTCTCCGTGAAGCTGGACGCTCCCGCGCGCGCCGTCACCCCGGGACAGGCCGCGGTGGTCTACCATCAGGACCGCGTGCTCGGCGGTGGTTGGATCGTCTGACCCCGCGCCGCTGAGGAGGGTGCCGGACATGGCGCAGCGCCTCGTGGGATGCCTGCTCGCGGCCGCCGCCGTGGGCCTTGCCGCCGGGTGCAAGGAGCGCTCGGACAAGCCCATCGCCGGGCTGCTGGCCGCGGGCGCGCCCGTGCTGCGCACGGTGGGCAAGGAGAAGCTCCCCGTCGCCGTGGGCGCCCAGCTCCTCCCGGATGAGCAGCTCACCGCCACCGGCCCCGCCGTCCTCGAGTACTTCGGCGGCGGCCTGCGCTTCCTGGAGGACGGCGACACGCTGGAGGTGGGCGAAGCCGACGAGGCGAAGCTCCACGGCGTCAACCTGCCGTCCCGCCGCTGGGAGGCGGGGGAGGTGCAGGCGGCGCCCCGCGCGCTGCGCATCGTCGCCGCGCGCTATACCAACGTGCAGGTGACGCCCGCGTCCGCGCAGCAGGCCCAGTCCCAGGGCGACTACAGCTCCGCCCAGTACTTCGTGGCCTTCTTCACGCCCAATGGCCTGAGCAACCTGGGCTCCGACGCGGCGAAGCAGGACGGGCCGCGCCAGCCGCTGCCCCCGCCGCCCATGCGCCCGCGCGTGCCCTTCATCCATGCGGGTGCCCTGGGCGAGGACGGGCTGGTGGCCATCGTGGAGGACGGCTTCGCCGTGGCCGAGACGGACGACCTCGCCACCGCCGTGCTGCTGGAGGACCGCGAGGTCCCCCTGGGCCGCACCGTGCGGCTCCTGATTCCAGACGGCTCGGAGGTGGTGCTTCGCTCCGGGGACGGCAGGGAAACAGAGGTGGAGGGCCCCGCCGACCTCCGCCTCCGCTAGCCCTGGGGGGAGGGGTGGTTTGTCCTTGCGGGGCCTGCTTCTGTAGAGTCCCTCGTCCCTCCAGAGAGGTGTGCGATGACGAGGAGTGAGCTCATCGAGCGCATCGTGGCGCGTGCCCCGCACGTCCCCCGGCGTGAGGTGGAAGCCATCGTTCACGCCGTCTTCGATTGCATGTGCAAGGCGCTCGTGGCCGGCAAGCGCATCGAGCTGCGCGGCTTCGGCGTCTTCTCCGTCCGCAGCCGCCGCGCGCGCACGGGCCGCAACCCGAAGACGGGGCAGAGCGTCTCCGTGCCCGAGCGCCGGACGCTGTCCTTCGCCGCCGGCAAGGAGCTGCGCGAGCGGCTCAACATGCCGACCGTCGACACGGCGGCCGCGCCGGTATCGGTGTCCACGCCGGTGTCGGCGGCCGCGCCGGTGTCGGTGGCCGCGCCGGTGTCGGTGGCCGCGCCGGTTCCCCTCGCGCCGCCGCCCGCGGAGCCTCCCAGCCCGCTCGCTACCCCGCCTCCTGCACCACCCGCGTTCGCCACGGGTTGACAGCGCCCGAGTGAGGCCTTCCGTGAATTTGACCGGCCCGGAGGTGGGGCGTACCTTGCCCTCCATGCCGACGCTACAGGCCGCAACACGGATTCGTGTGGCCCGCTGCGTCCGCGCCCGAGGATTCCCAAGCCATGCGTGACGCCCACCGGATGAAGGAGAAGTTCGACGTCTCCCTGGACAACCGGCAGATCGTCAGCCTGCTGATTGCCGGCATCGTCGTCATGGGCGCCGTCTTCGTGCTGGGCGTCGTCGTCGGCAAGAAGCTGGCAGGCAATGTCCAGACGGCCTCCGCGCCGGACCTCCTCTCCGCGCTCGACGCCAACGCGCAGGCGCTCCAGGACGTGCAGCAGAAGGACGCGCAGCTCACCTTCCAGGACGAGCTGACGAAGAAGGCCGCCTCCGAGCACGTGGCCGTCGCCCCCGCGCCGAAGCCCTCCGCGAAGCCCGCCGCGCCCGCGGAGAAGCCCGCCGCCGCGAAGCCGTCCGAGCCCACCCCCACCGCCGAGCGCCCGAAGCTGGCCCCCACGCCGGACCCCGACACGGGCGAGCTGCCCCCGGAGGAGCCCGAGGAGCCCGAGACGGTCGTCGCCGCCGAGGCCCCCACCGCGCCGACCCCCGCCGCCGTGGCCCAGAAGCCCGAGCCCGTGAAGGCCGAGCCCGCGAAGGCCGAGGTCGCCAGGGCCGAGGTGAAGGCGGTGCCGGTGTCGGGCAAGGTGGAAGTGGCGGCCGTCCCCACGCGCACCACGAACAAGGAAGGTGGGGGCCTGAAGGAGGCCATCGCACGCACCGCGCAGCCGCCGGCCCAGGCCGTGAAGGGCGGCGCCTTCACCCTCCAGATCTCCTCCTTTCCGGACCGCCAGGAGGCCGAACGCTTCGCCGCCCGGTTGCGCGGCGACGGCTATGCCCCCTATATCCTGGCGGCCGAGGTACCCGGGAGGGGTACGTGGTATCGCGTCCGCATGGGCAGCTTCGCGACCAAGGACGACGCCAGCCGGTATCAGTCAGACTTCAAGCGTGAGACCAAGCTCGATGCTTTCGTGGCCGGCACGAACTAGAGCGGGGCGAGGAAGACGGTAAGCAACATGACGACGACGAGGCGGGTGGAGAAGCCCTGGGGCCACGAGCTCATCTGGGCCCACACCGAGCGGTACGTGGGCAAGCTGCTGCACGTGAAGCAGGGCCACAAGCTCAGCCTGCAGTTCCACAACCAGAAGGACGAGACCATCCACGTCCAGAACGGCAAGCTGCTCTTCGTCGTCGACGAAGGCCAGGGGCTCATCGAGAAGGAGATGAACCCCGGCGAGAGCTACCACATCAAGCCGCTCACCAAGCACCGCATGGTGGCGCTGACCGACTGCGACATCCTCGAGGTCAGCACCCCGGAGCTGGACGACGTGGTGCGGCTGGAGGACTCGTACGGCCGCACCGGCACCAGCAAGCCGTAGTCGTCCGCTGCGCGCGCGGCCGGCGTCCTATTCGCTGGCCGCGTTGTTGGGGTTGCGGGTCCACTTGTCCACCGTCCCGTCCCCGTCCAGGTCCTCGCCGATGCGGTCCACCTGGCCGCCCTCCCAGTACTCCCAGTAGTCCACCTTGCCGTCACTGTTGGTGTCGCGCTCCTTCCGCACCAGCGTGCCGCCCTCGTAGAAGGTGAAGCTGTCCGCGCGGCCGTCGCCGTTGACGTCCCGCTCCCGGCGCGTGTTGATGCCCTTCTCGAAGAAGTAGGTGGCGTCCACCTTGCCGTCGTAGTCCAGGTCCAGCGTCTCGCGCGTCTGCTCACCCGTGGCGTCGAAGTAGCGCGTCAGGTCCACGCGGCCGTCCCAGTTGAGGTCCAGCTCCTGGCGCACCTTGCGGTCGCCCTCGGGAGCTCCGCCCGTGCCCGGGTCCTTCACGATGTACGTCCACACGTCCGGCTTCCCGTCGCCGTTGACGTCCTGCTCCTGCACCCGCTCGTCACCCGAGCGCTCCGGCTGGATGGACTCCGCCTGCGTCCGCGCCGCGTCCCCGGCCCCCCGGGTCTCCGTCCCGCGCTCCGCTGACTTGTCGCCCGCGCAGCCGGCCAGGGCGCCCACGGCCAGAAAACCCAGGAAAAACAAGCTCTTGCTGTGTGGCATACAGGACTCCGGTGTGACGGAGCGGCGGGGCCTCGCCGCGTGCACGAGAGGCTTTCGCGCGACACGTCACTTCATATATTTTCACATATCGCCATGGCCCGAAAGAAAGTCAGCACCACCATCTACATCACTCCGGAGCAGAACGAGCTCCTCAAGGCGCTGAACCAGAAGACGAAGGTGCCCGTGGCCGAGTACATCCGCCAGGGCATCGATCTGGTACTCGAGAAGTACAAGGCCCAGCTCCCGGGTCAGGTGACCTTCGACGAGCTGTGAGAGAGAGGCGTGACGTGAAGAGCTTTCGTGGGAAGCGGGTGGTGGTCCTCGGCGGTGCGGGCTTCGTGGGTTCGCACCTGTGCGAGCGGCTCCTGGATGACGGCGCGGCGTCCGTGGTGGCGGTGGACAACCTCATCACCGGGAGCGAGCGGAACCTCACCACCCTCAACGGGCGCACGGGCTTCGAGTACGTGAAGGCGGACATCATCGAGGGGATTCCCGTGAAGGGGCCCATCGACTACGTGTTCAACATGGCATCGCCCGCGTCGCCCATCGACTACGCGGAGCTCCCGCTGGAGACCTTGCGCGTGGGCTCCATCGGCACGGAGAACGGCCTGAAGCTGGCCGAGGCGAACAAGGCCGTCTTCCTCATGGCCTCCACCTCCGAGGTGTACGGAGATCCGCTCGTCCACCCGCAGCGCGAGGACTACTGGGGCAACGTGAATCCCATCGGTCCGCGCTCGGTGTACGACGAGGCGAAGCGCTACTCCGAGGCGATCACCGCCGCCTACGGCCGCAGCCGCGGCGTGCAGGTGCGCATCGTCCGCATCTTCAACACCTACGGCCCGCGCATGCGCCTCAACGACGGCCGCGTGGTGCCGGCCTTCGTGGGCCAGGCGCTCAAGGGCGAGGACTTCACCGTCTTCGGCGACGGCAGCCAGACGCGCTCGTTCTGCTACGTGAAGGACCTGGTGGACGGGCTGGTGCGGCTGATGCTCTCGGACGAACCGAACCCGGTGAACATCGGCAACCCGCGAGAGATGACCATCCGCCAGTTCGCGGAGGCCGTGCGCGTGGCGGCGGGCGGCGGTGGGAAGATCATCGAGAAGCCGCTGCCCAGGGATGATCCGAAGCAGCGTCAGCCGGACATCACCCGCGCCCGCACGTTGCTGGGGTGGGAGCCGAAGGTGCTCCTGGAAGAAGGTCTGAAGGAGACCATTGCCTATTTCCGGGAGGTTGCCGGTAGGACGTGAACGCCCTAGTTTCGCGGCGTCAATAGCATTGCGGACCTGTAGACACCGCGGCCACACGGTCGGGTGTCGGGAGGAAGCGTGAAAGTCCTGGTGACGGGTGGTGCGGGCTTCATCGGCTCGCACGTGTGCGATGAGTTCCTGCGAAGTGGGCACGAGGTCATCGCCCTGGATGACTTGTCTGGCGGCAAGCGGGAGAACCTGGACCCGCGCGTGCGCCTGGCGGTGCACGACATCCGCAGCCGCGAGGCCGCGGAGCTCATCAAGGCCGAGAAGCCGCAGGTCCTCTGCCACCTGGCCGCGCAGATGGACGTGCGCCGCAGCGTGGACGACCCCGGCTTCGACGCGGATGTGAACATCCGCGGCTTCCTCAACCTCCTCGAGGCCGCGCGTGTCTCCGGGGTGAAGAAGGTCATCTTCAGCTCCACCGGCGGCGCCATCTACGGTGAGCAGGACGTGTTCCCCGCGCCGGAGAGCCACCCGACGCGGCCGCTGTCTCCGTACGGTGTCTCCAAGGCGGCCGGCGAGCTGTACCTCGGCTACTACCGCGCGCAGTACGGCCTGCCGTACGTCGCCCTGCGGTACGCCAACGTGTACGGCCCGCGGCAGAACCCGCATGGCGAGGCCGGTGTGGTGGCCATCTTCAGCCAGCGGCTGATCGCCGGCCAGGCCTGCACCATCTTCGGCGAGGGCAAGCAGACGCGTGACTTCGTCTTCGGCCCGGACGTGGCCCGAGCCAACCGGCTCGCCTTCGAGAAGGACTACGTGGGCGCCATCAACATCGGCACCGGCGTGGAGACGGACATCAACCGCCTCTTCTCGCTGCTGGCCGAGGGCGCTGGTTCCACCGCCACCGCGGCGCACGCTCCGGGCAAGCCCGGCGAGCAGCTGCGCTCCTGCGTCGACAACGCCCTGGCGAAGAAGGTGCTCGGCTGGGAGCCCACCGTGGACATCCGCGAGGGCCTGGGCCGCACCGTCGCCTTCTTCCGCGAGAAGGCCGGCACTCCCTCGCGCGTGCACGGCTGAGGGCCGGGCCGGGGCGCCTTCCGCGTCCCGGCCCGCCATGACGTCCGGCCGGCGGCGCAGCCTGTGCCGCCGGTTGGCTTGGTGCAGGAGGCCACCCCTGCCATGTGCCTGCTCCGTGACAGGGGCGGGGCCGGGTGGGGGAGGGGCCCCCGGGCGGGCGCTACAGGTGTCCCGGGAACAAACGTGCTTCCCTGGCGGGTTGCTCGTCCGGCGGGCGGTCGCGCGTAGATTTTCGCGCGGTTCGGTGTTACTCACGCCCGCTTCTTCCGACGAGCGCCCCGAACATGCCGGCTGAAAACGCGCACATCCGCAACTTCTGCATCATCGCCCATATCGACCATGGAAAGTCGACGCTGGCCGACCGTCTCCTCGACAAAACGGGGACGCTGACCAAGCGCGAGGCGCAGGCCCAGTTCCTCGACAACATGGACATCGAGCGGGAACGGGGCATCACCATCAAGGCCCAGTCCGTGCGGATGAACTACACCGCCAAGGACGGCAAGCAGTACGTCCTCAACCTCATCGACACGCCGGGACACGTCGACTTCGCCTACGAGGTCAGCCGCAGCCTGGCCGCGTGCGAGGGCGCGCTCCTGGTGGTGGACGCGTCGCAGGGCGTGGAGGCCCAGACGCTGGCCAACGTCTACATGGCGCTGGACCACGACCTCGAAATCATCCCGGTCATCAACAAGATCGACCTGCCCAGCGCGGACGTCGCGCGCACCCGCTCGGAGATTGAAGACGTCATCGGCATCGACGCGTCCATCGCGGTGCCGGCCTCCGCCAAGGAGGGCATCGGCATCGAGGAGATCCTCGAGTCCGTGGTGGCGCGCGTGCCGCCCCCGAGCGGCTCGCCGGACGCCCCCCTCAAGGCCCTCATCTTCGACTCCTGGTACGACAACTACCGGGGCGTGGTGACGCTGGTGCGCGTGCTGGAAGGCACGCTCAAGCTGAAGCAGAAGATCAAGCTCTTCAGCAACAACAAGGTCTTCGAGGTGCAGGAGCTGGGCGTGTTCAGCCCGTTCTCGCGCCCGGTGCAGCAGCTGATGGCGGGCGAGGTGGGCGTGCTCGTCGCCAACGTGAAGGAGCTGCAGGACGCGAAGGTGGGCGACACCGTCACCGAGGAGGCCCGTCCCACGGACGCGCCGTTCCCCGGCTTCAAGGAAGTCAAGCCGATGGTGTTCTCCGGCATCTTCCCGGTGGACTCCGCGGAGTACGAGAACCTGCGCGACGCGCTGGCCAAGCTGACGCTCAACGACTCCGCCTTCACGTACGAGCCCGAGTCCTCCACCGCGCTGGGCTTCGGCTTCCGCTGCGGCTACCTGGGCCTGCTGCACATGGAGATCGTCCAGGAGCGCCTGGAGCGCGAGTACAACCTGAACCTCATCACCACCGCGCCCAGCGTGGTGTACCGCATCACCACCAGCAAGGGTGACGTGCTGCTGGTGGACAACCCGGCCAAGCTGCCGCCGGTGCAGAACATCGAGAAGTTCGAGGAGCCCCTCCTCACCTGTCACATCCACGTCCCCAACGACCACCTGGGTGCCATCCTCAAGCTGTGCCAGGACCGGCGCGGCGTGCAGAAGGACATCAAGTACCTGGGCAGCAGCGGCCAGCGCGTGCAGGTGACGTACGCGATGCCGCTCGCCGAGGTGGTGTTCGACTTCTTCGACAAGCTCAAGAGCGTGTCGCGCGGCTACGCGAGCCTGGACTACGAGCTGGCCGGGTACATGGAGTCCGACCTGGCCCGCCTGGACATCCTCATCAACGGCGAGCCGGTGGACGCCCTCAGCGTCATCGTGCACCGCGAGCGCGCGTACCTGCGCGGCCGCGAGGTGTGCCAGAAGCTGAAGGAGGTCATCCCGAAGCAGATGTACGAGGTGGCCATCCAGGCGGCCATCGGCGCGAAGATCATCTCGCGTGAGACCATCTCCGCCATGCGCAAGAACGTTCTGGCCAAGTGCTACGGTGGCGATATCAGCCGCAAGCGCAAGCTCCTGGAGAAGCAGAAGGAGGGCAAGAAGCGTATGAAGCAGGTGGGCACGGTGGAGATCCCGCAGGAAGCCTTCCTCGCGGTCCTCAAGACGGAGCAGTAGCGCATGAACGCGGCCAGTCCCTCGGCAACCCCCACGCCTCCCGTGAAGCTCGCCGCGGCGATGGCCGCCCGTCGCACGCCGGAGCAGCTGCGCGCCCGCCGCCAGCTCATGTGGCGCGAGCTGCTCACCAGCCTCTGGGCCCCGCTGTGCATCATCGGCCTGGCCTTCGTGCCCTACACCATCCTCATCGAGTTCGCGCCCTCCGCCGCCGCGTGGGCGCAGCCCTTGATGAAGGGGCTGGGGCTCCTGATGGTGGCCTACTTCGTCGCGCTGCTGGTGTGGCGCAACGTGTCCCCGAAGGAGAAGGCGCTGCGCGGGCTGCGCCACGAGGCGCAGGAGCTCATCTCCGAGAACGAGCGCATCCTCCAGAAGCCGCACGTGCGGGAGAAGCTGGGCGCGCAGGTGCCCGAGCGCATCACCGACCAGGCGCTGCGCGTGGAGACGGCCTCCATCGAGGGCAACGCGGAGCGGATGCGCCAGGAGCTCAAGGGGCTGGAGGAGCTGACGGCCCAGCACCTGGGCCCGTACCGCAAGCAGTCCGCCATGGACTTCGTGGGCGGCTTCGGCAAGGCGCTGCTCATCGCCCTGGTCATCCGCACCTTCATCGTGGAGCCGTACCGGATTCCGTCCGGCTCCATGCTCCCCACGCTGCAGATTGGCGACCAGGTCTTCGTCAACAAGTTCATCTACGGGGTGCGCGTCCCCTTCGCCAACGTGGTGCCGTTCGTCATCGTCCGGCACCCGGAGCGCGGGGACGTCATCGTCTTCAACAACCCCGTGGACGAGTCCAAGGACTACATCAAGCGCGTGGTGGGCATCCCCGGTGACACCGTGGAGGTCATCGACGGCGTCATCCACCTCAACGGCCAGCCGCAGGCGCGCAAGGCCGTGTCCACCGACTACATCGTCCACAACATCACCGACGATGGCCGCTGGTACGACCAGTCCGAGGCGCTGTTCGAGGAGAACCTGTCCGGGGTGACGCACGCCGCGCTGCAGACGCTGTCGCAGATGCCCGCGCGCGAGGGGCCCTACACGGTGCCCCCGGGCCACGTCTTCGTCATGGGCGACAACCGCGACAACAGCGCGGACAGCCGTCACGGCCTGGGCGTCACCGGACGAGGCAAGGTGGAGTACGTGCCCTACGGCCACATCAAGGGCAAGGCCATGGTGGTGTGGCTGTCGCTGGGCTTCGAGGGCCTGTTCCACGGCCTCTTCGGCGGCACCGGCCTGCGGGTGGACCGCTTCTTCGAGCCGGTCCGCTGAAGTACATCGCGGGGGCAGCCGGCCTGGCGCTCCACGCACGGTGCTTGACGCGCCGTGCGGCACGGGGTACGCGGCGCCCCCGGCCATGAGACACCTCCTCGGAATCGAAGGCTGGCGCCGGGACGAGCTGGAAGCACTGCTCGACCGCGCACGCGCACACCTTCCCGCCGGACCGGACGGCACGAACATCCTGCGTGGGAAGGTGGTGGCGAACCTCTTCTTCGAGGACTCCACCCGCACCCGCACCTCGTTCCACATGGCCGCCAAGGGCCTGGGCGCGAGCGTGATGAACTGGACCCAGACGGGCTCCTCCGTCTCCAAGGGCGAGACGCTCCTGGACACCGCGCGCAACATCGAGGCGACGGGGCCCACCATCATCGTCATGCGGCACAAGTCCTCGGGCGCGCCGCAACTGGTGGCGAAGCACGTGCGCTGCGCCGTCATCAACGCGGGCGACGGCACCCACGAGCACCCCTCCCAGGCGCTGCTGGACGCCTTCACGCTGCGCCAGCGCTGGGGCTCGCTGGACGGGCGCACGGTGCTCATCGTCGGCGATGTCATGCACAGCCGGGTGGCGCGCTCCAACCTCCTGTGCCTCAAGGCGCTGGGCGCGCGCGTGGTGCTGTGCGCCCCGCCCACGCTGATGCCGCCTGGCCTGGAGGCGATGGGCGCGGAGGTGACGCACAACCTGGACGCGGTGCTGCCGCAGGCGGACGCCATCATGTGCCTGCGCCTGCAACTGGAGCGGCAGACGGAGAACTTCCTGCCCTCCACGCGCGAGTACTCGCGCCTGTTCGGCATCAACGCGGCCCGCGAGGAGCGGATGAAGGAGGGCGCGGTGGTGATGCACCCCGGCCCCATCAACCGCGGCGTGGAGATTGCCCCCTCGGTGGCGGACGGGGCCCGCAGCGTCATCCTGGAGCAGGTGTCCAACGGTGTGGCCGTGCGGCGGGCCATCCTGGAGGTGTGCGCGTCATGAGCTCCACGGTGCTCTTCCGGCGGGGGCGTGTCATCGACCCGCGCAACGGTGTGGACGGCGTGCGCGACGTGCTGGTGCGCGACGGCAAGGTGGTGGAGGTGTCCGAGGCCCTGCTGCCCGTACCCTCCAGCGCCGAAGTCGTGGATGCCACCGGGAAGTGGGTGGTGCCGGGCTTCATCGACCTGCACGTCCACCTGCGCGAGCCGGGCGAGGAGGGGAAGGAGACCGTCCTCACCGGCTGCCGCGCGGCGGTGGCGGGCGGCTTCACCGCGGTGGTGGCCATGCCCAACACGAAGGTGGTCAACGACAACGGCATGGTGACGGAGCTGGTGCTCTCCCGCGCCCGCGCCGCCGGCCTGTGCCACGTCTACCCGGCCGGGGCGATCACCAAGGGCCTCAAGGGCGAGGAGATGGCGGAGATGGGCGAGCTGGTGTCCGCCGGCTGCGTGGCCATCACCGACGACGGACGCCCGGTGATGAATGCGGCGCTGATGCGGCGCGCGCTCCAGTACTCCACCCAGTTCGACGTCCCCATCATGGTCCACGAGGAGGACCTCACGCTGTCCGCCGGCGGCGCCATGCACGAGGGCCCCACGTCCACGCGGCTGGGCCTGCGCGGGATTCCCGCCTCGGCGGAGGTGGCCATGGTGGCGCGCGACCTGGTCCTGCTGGAGGAGACGGGCGCCCGGCTGCACCTGGCCCACGTGTCCTGCGAGGGCAGCGTGCGCCTCATCCGCGAGGCGAAGCGCCGCGGCCTGCGCGTGACGTCGGAAGTGACGCCGCACCACCTCATCCTGGATGACCGCGCGGTGGGCGACTACGACACCCACGCGAAGATGGCGCCGCCGCTGCGCTCCAACCGGGACGTGGAGGCACTGCGCGAGGCCATCGCCGACGGCACGGTGGAGGCCATCGCCACGGACCACGCGCCGCATGGCGTGCTGGACAAGCAGGTCGAGTTCGAGAAGGGCATCAATGGAATCGTCGGGCTGGAGACGTCCCTGGGGCTGACGCTGGAATTGGTCCACGCGGGCGTGCTCACCGCGAAGCGGGCGGTGGAGCTGCTGACGCACGGGCCGGCCAAGGCGTTCGGCCTGCCGGGCGGTCACCTGGCCCCCGGGGCGCCAGCGGACGTCACGGTGGTGGACCCTTCGGAGGAGTGGACGGTGGACGCCCACCGGTTCTATTCCCGCAGCCGGAATACGCCCTTCCACGGACGCAAGCAGAAGGGGCGTGTGGTGCAGACGTGGGTCGGCGGTCGGAAGGTGTTCGAGAACGGCCAGGTTGGCCCGAGCAAGGAGTCGCGGTGATGACGAAGCGGGCAGTGCTCGCGCTGGCGGATGGCACCACCTTCGAGGGCCGCGCCTTTGGCGCGGTCGGCGAGACGGTGGGCGAGGTGGTCTTCAACACGACCATGTACGGCTACCAGGAGGTCCTCACGGATCCCTCCTACGTCGGGCAGATCGTCACCATGGCGTACCCGGAGATTGGCAACGTTGGCGCCAACCCGGAGGACGAGGAGGGCTCCAAGGTCCACGCGGTGGGCATGGTGGTGCGTGCCCTCACGGAGCAGCCGTCCAACTGGCGCGCGAAGGAGTCGCTCGACGCGTACCTGAAGCGCAACAACGTCGCCGGAATCGAAGGCATCGACACCCGCCGCCTGGTGCGCCACCTGCGCACGCACGGCGCGCAGATGGGCGTCATCTCCAGCGAAGGGCTGTCCCCCCAGGCCCTGGTGGAGCGCGCCCGCTCCGCGCGCGGCATGGAGGGCCTGGACCTGGCCACCGGCGTGTCCACGAAGGCGCCGTACACCTTCACGACGCCTTCGCCGGACGTGTTCACCGGCATCGGGGAGAAGGTCCCCGAGAAGACGCTCCACTTCGACGTGGTGGCGTACGACTACGGTCTGAAGAAGTCCATGCTCCACTTCCTGGTGGACCAGGGCTGCCGGGTGACGGTGGTGCCCTCCAACACCACGGCGGAGGAAGTCCTCGCGCGCAAGCCGAACGGCGTCTTCCTGGCCAACGGCCCCGGCGACCCGGCGGCGGTGAAGGGCGCGGACCGCACCGTGGCGGCGCTCCTGGGCAAGGTGCCGGTGTTCGGTATCTGCCTTGGCCATCAGATCATGGCCCTGGCGCTGGGCGGCCGGACGTACAAGATGAAGTTCGGACACCGCGGTGGAAACCAGCCCGTGAAGGACTTGACGACCGGCAAGGTCGAAATCACCGCGCAGAACCACGGCTTCGCCGTGGACGACGCCAGCCTCAAGGGCCTGGCCGTCGTCACGCACATCAACCTCAACGATGGCACGGTGGAGGGCCTCGCCGTCCCGGACGCGCGAGCCTTCAGCGTGCAGTACCACCCCGAGGCCTCTCCAGGCCCTCATGACGCACGCTATCTCTTCGGCCGGTTCGCGAAGCTGATGGCGGGGTAGGATGGCAGACCGCTCTATGGACTCGCCGCTGTCACCGCTCTCGTATCAGCCGTACCTGGATCAGCTCATCGCCTTCGGCAGCCAGGAGCCCCGCAAGGAGGACCTCCTCGCCGCCAAGGCCGACTACTTCCGCCTGACGGGAGAGGTGTTCGAGGACGACAAGCTGTTCGAGCTGAGGATGGCGTCCTTCCTCGACTACTACCTCTACGACCGCGTCTCGCCGCTCACCGGCAAGACGCCGGCCGCGGAGCTGTACGAGCAGCGGCTGGCCAACGCGCCGCCCGAGGAGGCCAACGCCTTCCGCAGCTTCACGGAAACGGTCCACGGCCTCTTCGAGGTCCGCAAGCTGGGCAAGGGCGAGGTCCGCCTGCGCGAGCTGTACTCCGGCAAGGACTTCGACGTGACGGAGCGCCGCCACATCGCCGGCCTGGAGACGGGTGACATCATCGAGGCCCGCCTCATCCCCTTCGGCGGGCACCTGCTGTTCTCCTCCGCCTTCTGCTACCACCCGCGCGTGGCCGTGAAGCCCATCAAGGCCGAGGTGAAGCGCCGCAAGAAGAAGGAGCCGGACCGCACGCCCAACGAGCTCGTCTGGGAGTGCGCCCGCCGCGCCCTCAACGTGGAGCGCTACCGCCAGCTCCCCGTCGAGAAGCTCTACGACTTCGAGCAGAAGGTGCTCTGAGCGTCTCCCGGGCCCGCGTCGCGAAGGCGCGGGCCCGAAGCCGCCTCAGACGCGGTGGATGCTCATGAGATTCGTGTTGCCCGGCACGTTGAGCGGTACGCCGGCCACCACCACCACGGGCGTGCCCGCCTTGCAGATGCCCGCATCGCGGCACAGCTTGCGCACCTGCCGGAGCATGGTGTCCGTGGACGTCACCCGGCCCACCTGGTGTCCCGTCACGCCCCAGTAGAGTGACATCCGGTTCACCGTGTCCTGGCTCGGCGTGAGGGCGACGATGCGCGCGTGGGGCCGGAACTCGGAGATGAGGCGCGCGGTGTGGCCGCTCTCCGTGTAGGCGACAATCGTCTCGATGTTGAGCTGCGTGGCCGCCGCCACCGCGGCCGCCGCCACGCCCGTCCCCATGTCTTCCGAGCGCTCGAAGGGGGAGTGGTGCTGGTGCCGCACCACGCCGCGCTCCGTCTCCTCGACGATGCGCGCCATGGTGGCCGCGGCGTCGACGGGGTAGCGGCCCGCCGCCGTCTCGCCCGACAGCATCACCGCGTCCGCGCCGTCGAGAATCGCGTTGGCGACGTCCGACACCTCGGCACGCGTGGGCCTCGGGTTGTTCACCATGCTCTCCAGCATCTCCGTGGCGACGATGACGAGGCCGCCCCTGCGGTTCACCTCGCGCACCATGCGCTTCTGGATGGCGGGGAGCTGCTCCAGCGGCATCTCCACGCCCAGGTCGCCGCGCGCCACCATGATGCCGTCCGCCGCCGCGGCGATGGCCTCCAGTTGGTCCACCGCCTGGGGCTTTTCAATCTTCGCGATGAGCGGGGTCCTGTTCTGCTTCACGAGCTCGCGCGCCTTGTGGATGTCCGCCGCGGAGCGCACGAAGGACAGCGCCACGTAGTCCACGCCCACCTCCTGGCCGAAGGCCAGGTCGTCCACGTCCTTGGGCGTAATCGTGGGCACCGACATGGGCGAGCCCGGCAGGTTCAGCCCCTTCTTGTCCTTCAAAAGCCCACCCACCTCCACCTTGCAGGTGACGTCCGGGCCCTGGACCTTCAGGACCCGCAGCCGCACCCGCCCGTCGTCCAGGAGGATGTCGTCCCCGCGCACCACGTCCTTCACCAGCGACTTGATGGGGGTGGGAATGATGGAGCCATGGCCCATGACGGCCCGCGTCGTCACCGTCACCGTCTGGCCGGCCTTCACCGTGAGCTGTCCGTCCTGGAACTTCCCGAGGCGGATCTTGGGCCCCTGGATGTCCTGGAGGATGGCCACCGGCATGCGCAGGCGCTTCGCCAGCTTGCGGATGATGGCGACCCGCTGGCGGTGCTCCTCGTGCGTACCGTGGGAGAAGTTCAGCCGCGCCACGTTCATGCCCGCGCGGATGAGTCCCTCGATGACTTCAGGTGTGTCCGAGGCGGGCCCCAGCGTACAGATGATCTTCGCCTTGCGCATATGTGCGCGCATCCTAGGCGTCCGGGGGGCCGGCTTGACAGCCTCACGCTCGCGGGGCAATTCTTCCGCCACACGCGAGGCGCCCACCCTACCGGCGGGCCCTCGCGAATCTATTTGTGCTCTCGACGTTTGAGAGAGAAAGCCCGGCTTCCCTGGGAGGGGGGGCCGGGCTTTCTTGCGTCTTGTGGCTGGCTTCCGCTGCGTGCGGGGCGGGGGCCCGTCCAGTCTAGAGGTCGATCTGCTTGCCCGTGCCCTGCGGCGTGAGGGCCGGGTGGCCCTGCGGCAGGGTGTCCATGTCCATGTCGAGCGGCGTCTGCTGCTGGCTGGAATCGGGCGTGCCGGGCAGGGGCAGGGGCGCCGCGTCCTCGTCCATGTCCATGCCGCCCTGCCCGCTGCCACCCACGCCGGGGCCGCCCTGCATGCCTTCAATCTCGTCGCGGCTGATGCCGGCGAGCGTCAGCACCTTGCGGGTGACGCGGATGCGGGCGTGGCTGGTGAGCGCCATGGCGATGGAGTCCGAGGGGCGCGCCTCCAGGGTCATCTTCCGCTTGCCCTGCTCCAGGAAGACGCGGCCGGAGTAGACGTTGTCGCGCAGGTCGTCGATGCGGACCTCGGTGACGCGGCCGCCGAGCTGCTGCACCACGTCGTCGAGCAGATCTTGAGCGAGCGGCTGGGGCGGCTCGCGTTCGGCCAGCCGGAAGGCGATGGAGACGGCCGAGGCCTCGTCCACGAAGACGGGCAGGACGATGTCGCGGTCCTTGGTGGTCAGCACGACGGCGTGCGTCTGCGCCTCCACGAGCGGCACCACGTCCTGCACCTCGAGCTCCACGAGCTCGGCGCAGGCCTTGGGGTCGTCTCCATGGTCGGTGATGCAGGGCTGCTGGGAGCTCGCTTCGGGAACAGACGCGGCGATGGCGCCGGTTGAACTGAAGGCAGGCAGGAGCAGGAGCCCTCCCAGCGCCAGGACCACTGCGGAGAGAGGTGCAACGAAGAGGGTCGCGCGGTTGGGCGTTTTCACACCTCTAAGCTACGCACCCAGTACCCCCCCGGGAGGGCGCCGCTCCGGGCGCGGCCTTCCGGGGGGTACAACGCCGCCCCCCGGGTTGGGGGGCAGGCGGGCGAGCTTTCAGCCGCGGTCGTCGTCCTCTTCGTCGTCGTCGTAGTCCTCTTCGTCGTCGACGTCCTCGTCCTCATCCTCGTCGAGCTCGTCGTCCTCCTCGGAGTCCTCCTCGTCCTCGTCGTCCTCCTCGTCGTCGAGGGAGTCCTCCACGTCGACGGACTCGAGCGTCATGGACACGGCGAACTTCTTGTCGAGCGCGGCGATCTGCGCCCGCATCTCCGTGAGCGCTGCGACGAAGTCCTCCGTCAAGTTGGCGGGCGCCTTCGCGTCGCAGTGAGGGCAGACGATCTTCTCCGTCCCCTCGATGAGATCCTGGGCGTCCAGCTCGAAGCTCGCCTCGCACTTCTGGCAGGTGAAGTCGATGCTCATGGTCGGGCGCGGCATACAAAGCACTCCATCCAGCTGTCAACGTCTGAGACGCGCGACGCTGCTGGCGGGGCCGGGTGGGCATCCGTTACCTTCCGCCCATGGAACTACCGAAGACCGTCGTTCACGCACTCCACGACCGGGCCACCCAGCTGGAGCAGCAGCCGGCCCTCTGGAAGCTCCAGGGGGGCGCCTATGTGCCCACCTCCTGGGCGGACTACGCGCAGCGGGTCCGCCGCTTCGCCCTGGGCCTGCACGCCCTGGGCTTCGGAGCGGGGCAGCCGGTGGGCATCCTCGGCTTCAACCGCGAGGAGTGGCACGTGGCGGACCTGGGCACCATCGCCATGGGCGGGGTGCCGGTGGGCCTGTACACCACCAGCTCGCTGGAGCAGCTCGAGTACATCCTCGGACACTGTGAGGCCACCGTCCTCGTGGTGGAGAACGAGAAGCACCTGCGCACCGGCCTGGCCCTCCGCCAGAAGCTCCCCGCGCTGCGCCACCTCGTCGTCATCGACCCGCCGGCCACGCTGCCCGAGGGTGTGCTGACGTACGCGGACGTCATGGCCCGTGGCACCGGCGTGGACGAGGGGCCGTACTGGGACAGCGTCAACGCGCTCAAGCCCGAGCAGATGGGCACCCTCATCTACACCTCCGGCACCACCGGCCACCCCAAGGGGGTGATGCTCAGCCACCACAACCTGGTGTGGACGGCGAACCAGCTGAAGGAGTCGGTGGAGTTCGGGAAGAACAACGCGCCGTCCCTCATCTCCTACCTGCCGTTGTCCCACATCGCCGAGCAGATCATCTCCCTGCACTGTCCGCTGCTGATGGGCATCCAGGTGTACTTCGCCCAGTCGGTGGACAAGATGCCGGACGCCCTGAAGGAGCTGCGGCCCACCTTCTTCTTCGGCGTGCCCCGCGTGTGGGAGAAGTTCAAGGTGAAGGCGGAGGCGGGCCTCAAGTCCCAGCCGCCCATGAAGCGGCGGCTGGTGGACTGGGCGCGCGGCGTGGCCATGGAGCGCCACACCCGCGCCATGCGCCACGAGCGCATCCCGCTGCTGATGGAGGCGAAGTACCGCCTGGCGCAGAAGCTGGTGTTCGCCCCGCTCAGGGCCCGCATCGGCATGGACCGGGTGGAGTTCTTCGCCACCGCGGCGGCGCCCATCGGCCGTGACGTGCTGGACTTCTTCGCGTCCATCGACATCGTCATCCACGAGGTGTGGGGCATGACGGAGGTGACGGGCCCCGGCACGGTGAACACCGAGGACGCCACGCGGCTGGGCACGGTGGGCCGCGCCATGCTGGGCGTGGAGCTGCGCATCGCCGAGGACGGCGAAATCCTCGTGCGCGGCGGCAACGTCTGCATGGGCTACTACAAGAACCCGGAGGCCACCGCGGAGCTGCTGGAGGACGGGTGGCTGCACACCGGAGACGTGGGCCAGTTGGACTCGGAGGGCTTCGTCCACATCACTGGCCGCAAGAAGGAAATCATCGTCACCTCCGGCGGGAAGAAGACGGCCCCGAGCAACATCGAGGAGATGCTGAAGATGCTGCCGGGCGTGGGCCACGCGCAGGTGATTGGTGAGCGGCGCAACTACCTCGTGGCCCTGCTGGCGCTGGAGTCGGAGAAGGCGCTCGCCCTGGCGAAGGAGAAGGGCTGGCCCACGGACCTGGCCGTCCTCGCCGAGGACAAGCGCCTGCACGAGTTCCTCCAGCAGGGGATTGAGCGCGACGTCAACCCGAAGCTGGCCCGCTTCGAGACCATCAAGCGCTTCGCCGTCCTGGGGAAGGAGTTCTCCGTCGACGGAGGCGAGCTGACGCCCAAGCTGAGCGTGCGCCGCAAGGTGGTGGAGCAGAAGTATGCGGCCCTCATCGAGTCGCTCTACGCCGACTCCAAGGGCGCGGAGGCCCACGGCTGAGGCCGTCCGGGCCCGCTGGAGGGCCTGCGAAAAGCGAAGGGGCGGGGAACCTCGCGGTTCCTCGCCCCTTTTCACTTCAAGCCCGCTCGCGGGTTACTTCGCGGCGCGCTTGTCCATGGCGACGTAGTCGCGGCGCTTGGAGCCCGTGTAGACCTGACGGGGACGGGCAATCTTCTGCTCCGCGTCCGTCACCATCTCCTCCCACTGCGCGCACCAGCCCACCGTGCGGGGGATGGCGAAGAGCACCGGGAACATCTCCGCCTGGAAGCCCATCGCCTCGTAGATGAGGCCGGAGTAGAAGTCGACGTTGGGGTACAGCTTCCGCTTCACGAAGTACTCGTCCTGGAGGGCGATCTTCTCGAGCTCCAGGGCGATGTCGAGCAGCGGGTTCTTGCCCGTCACCTCGAAGACCTCGTCCGCGACGCGCTTGATGACCTTGGCGCGCGGGTCGTAGGACTTGTAGACGCGGTGGCCGAAGCCCATCAGCTTCTTCTCACCCTCGCCGCTCTTCACCGACTTGATGAAGTCGGGGATCTTGGAGACGTGGCCAATCTCCCGGAGCATGCGGAGCACCGCCTCGTTGGCGCCGCCGTGCAGCGGGCCGTAGAGGGCGCCGATGCCCGCCGTCACGGCGGAGTACGGGTCCACCTCGGACGAGCCGACGGTGCGCACGGACGTGGTGGAGCAGTTCTGCTCGTGGTCCGCGTGGAGGATGAAGAGCACGTCCAGCGCGCGCTCCAGCACCGGGTGCACCTTGTAGGTGGTGGTGCCGATGCGCTTGATCATCGCCAGGAAGTTGGCGACGTAGGACAGGTCGTTGTCCGGGTAGATGTACGGCAGGCCCATGCTGTGCCGGTAGGAGAACGCGGCGACGGTGGGCATCTTCGCGATGAGGCGCGTGATCTGGATGCGGCGGCTGCGCTCGTCCTTGATTTGCTTCGCGTCCGGGTAGAGGCCGGAGAAGGCGGCGACGGTGGAGCCGAGCATGGACATGGGGTGCGCGTCGTAGCGGAACCCGTCCATGAAGGTCTTCACGTTCTCGTGCACGTACGTGTGGTGCGTGACGAGGTGGACGAACTGCTCCAGCTCCTTCGGCGTGGGCAGCTCGCCGTTGAGCAGGAGGTACGCGACTTCCAGGAAGCTGGACTTCTCCGCGAGCTGCTCGATGGGGTAGCCGCGGTACTCCAGGATGCCCTTGTCACCGTCGATGAAGGTGATGGCGCTCTTGCAGTTGGCCGTGTTGAGGAACGCCGGGTCGTAGCCCATCAGCCCGAAGTCTTCTTCACTGGCTTTGATCTGGCGGAGAGCGTTGGTGCGAATACAGCCGTTCTCGATCGGGACTTCGTACGTCTTCCCGGTCCGATTGTCGGTGATCGTCAGCGTGTCCTTGGCCATGGGCGCAGATTTCACAGGGCGCAGAGCGCTTTCAACAAAAAAGAACGATAAGTCCGTAGGGCGGACACTGATGGTTCTACTGCGCGCCAGAAATAAGAGCGCCAGAGCGCTCGAGCTGGCGCCAGAAGCCGGGAAAACTCTTCTCCACGCACTCGGGGCCGGTCAGCAGGAGTGGCGTACCGGACAGCACGCACAGTGTGGCAGCCGTCATCGCCAGCCGGTGGTCGCCCCGGCTGTCCATCTCGAAACGCGCGGGGGGCGTGGCCGGGGGGCGGATTTCGAGCGTTTCCCCCTGGAGGTCGGTGGTGCCGCCATAGGCCGCCACGAGCGAGCGGATGCCCTCCAGGCGGTCGCTCTCCTTCACTCGGAGGATGCCCACGTCCGTGAGGGTGGACGGGGCCGGCAGGATGCACGCGAGCGCCGCCAGGGTGGGCAGCAGGTCCGGACATTCCTTCCCGGAGGCCCGCAGGCCGCCGGACAGCCGTCCCTCGACCTTCAGCGTGTGGAGTGAGCCGGCGGGCACGGCCTTCAGGCCCACCTGCTCGATGAGCCGGAGGATGGCGTCGTCCGGGTGCGCGCTGCCGGTGTCCGCCCGCTCCACGGTGCCGCCGGCCTTCCAGGAGATGAGCAGCAGGTACCCCAGCGAGGACCAGTCACCCGGCAGCGAGGGGACCCTCGGGGGCGCCGTGTACCCGGCCACGGTGTAGCGCGAGGGGGACTCCTGGATGACGAAGCCGAAGCGCTTCAGCCACGTCACCGTCAGCTCCAGGTAGCCGGCGCTCGTCAGCGGGCCTTCGATTTCCACGCTCCACGCGCGGTGCTCGCGCAGGTACAGCGCGGCGCAGCCCAGCAGCAGGCTGGAGGCGTACTGGCTGCTCTGCGCGCCCGGCACCCGGAACACCGGCGCCACGGCGGACGTGTTCTGCGGAGCGCGCAGCTCCACCGGCCAGGGCGTGCCCTCCGTGAGGGAGAGGCCCGCGGACGCGAGCGCATCTCGCAGCGAGGTGAAGAGGGGCCCGTGGGGGCGCTCGCCCAGGCGGGGCGTGCCGGTGAAGCGCACGTGCACGCCGGGCGTCACCGCGGCCTGGGTGACGAGGATGCGGAAGGGGGCGCCACCGTCGGCGCAGTCCACGTCGCGCACCGGGCCCGGGGGCTGGCGCAGGGCCTCCACGCCCCGGCGCAGCACGCGCACGTCGGCGGGCAGGTCCTCGTCCGGCTCGGCCTGCACGGACGGCAGCGGCCACGCGCCGGTGAGGTGGCCCAGGACCAGCGCCCGCTGCGCGTCCGACTTGGACACGGGAGGGTTGAGCGGCGCGGCGCGCAGGCCGGCCGGGTCCACGAGGATGCGGGACACGCTCGTCGAGCTCATGGGCGGATACCTTTCGTCCAGGCGGGCCACAGCTCGCGCCAGGTGTGCTGGGCGACGTCGCGCACCTCGGTGGTGCCGATGGCGGTCAGCAGCACCATGCGCAGCTCGCCCGCGCTGCCCGCCTTCTTGTCGGCGTTGAGCAGCGTCACGATGTCCTTCAGCGGCGCGCGGCGGAGCAGGGCGGCGGCGCGCTCCCGGCCGAGGACGCCGGGGCCGTTGGCGAGAGCGGCCTCCGCCTGGGTGGCCACGGGCTCGGGTGTCACGCCGAGGTGACGGCCCACGTCCAGGGCCAGCAGCATGCCCAGGCCCACGCCGTCACCGTGCGACAGCTTGAAGCGCGAGACGCTCTCCAGCACGTGCCCGAAGGTGTGGCCGAAGTTGAGCACGCGCCGCAGGCCCTGGTGCTCGTACGGGTCCTGCGAGCAGACGCGCTCCTTGAGGGCGCGCGCGTCCTTCACCAGCTTCTCCAGCGCGGGCGGCTTGCGGACGTAGCGGCGGAAGAGGGAGGCGTCGAGGCTGATGACCATCTTCCACGCCTCGAGCGAGCCCTCGCGCACCTGCGTCTCGGAGAGGGTGGAGAAGAACTCCGGGCAGAGCCAGCCTTCCTCCGCGTAGTGGAAGACGCCGGCGGGGTTCTTCACCACGCGTCCGCGCACCGTCATGTCCACCGCGCCCTTGCCCCCGAGGCTGCTGTCCACCGCCGCGAGCAGCGTGGTGGGTACCTGCACCAGCCGCACGCCGCGCTTGAGCAGGTGCGCGGCCACGGTGGACACGTCGCCCACGGTGCCTCCGCCCACGGCCAGCAGCGTGCCGGAGCGCGGCAGGGACAGGCCCCCCGCGAGCACCTTCTCCAGCGCGGTGAAGGTCTTGGCGCTCTCGCCACCGGTGAGCTGGATGATGGCGCGCGGACGGCGGGCCTCCAGGGTGGAGATGAGCGCGGGGTGCAGCTTCGCCACGGTGCGGTCCACCACCGCCACGCTGCCTTCGGGGAGGCTCGCGGCGAGGCGGGCGAAGGTGCCCCAGCGGTCGACGGGAGTGCGGTAGGCGCCGGGAGGAAGGAAGCTGCTCATAGCGTGTGGGGCCGGGCGTTCAGTTGGAGGACGAGGTCGGCGATGACCAGCGACACCATCGCCTCCAGCACCGGGACGGCGCGGGGCATGATGCATGGGTCGTGTCGCCCGCCCTTGGCATGGTCCATCAGCGTCGCGGGCGGCTTGAAGAAGGCGCGCACCTGCATGGGCTCCCCGTTGGCGAGGCCGCCCTGGATGCCACCGTACGCGTCCTTCACCGAGTGGAAGACGGTGCCAGGCTGACCGATTCGCTCGAGCAGGTCCGGCGGCCCCCACACGACGCCCGTCACCGCGCCGATGCTGCCGAGCGCCTGGGCGATGAGCGCCTTGATCTTCCCGAAGATGGGCTCGCCCAGGCCCACGGGCAGGCCCTCCACGCGCACGTCGATGGAGCCACCCAGGCTGTCACCGGCCTCCTTCGCGGCGAGGATGCGGCGGGACATCTCGTCGCGCACGGCGACGTCCGGGCAGCGCGTGGCGTGCGCGTCCACCTGCTCGCGCGTGAGGCCGGGCGCGGGCACGGCGGACACGAGGTCCCCCACCTGGGACACGTACGCGACGGTGCGGATGGAGGGGAGGTCGCGGGCCAGGTACGCCTCCGCGATGGCACCGCCGATGACGCGGCAGAGCGTCTCGCGCCCGCTGGTGCGGCCGCCGCCGCGGTGGTCTCGGTGCTTGAAGCGCTCGCGCCACACGGCGTCCGCGTGGCCGGGGCGGTCCTCCTGCTTCAGCTTCTCGTAGTCGCCCGAGCGCTGGTTGGTGTTGCGGACGATGGCGGCGATGGGCGTGCCCAGCGTCTTCTCCTCGAAGACGCCGGAGAGGATTTCGACCTGGTCGGGCTCGCTGCGGGCCGTGACGAGCGCGGACTGGCCCGGGCGGCGGCGGTCCAGGGCGACCTGGATCTGCTCGCGGGTGAGGGGCACGCCGGCGGGACAGCCATCGAGGATGGAGCCGAGCGCGGGCCCATGGCTCTCGCCAAAGGTCGTCAAACGGAAGAGGGTGCCGAAGGTGTTCATGTCGCGGACTCCCAGAGCTGGCGCTGCCGCCGGGCCTGCGCCACGAACCACGCCGCGCCCAGCAGGACCGGCGTCCCGCCACGGCGTTGAATCTCCGCGGCGATGCGCCGACCCGGCGCACCGTATGCGATCACCGCGACGCGCGCCTTATTGAAACGCAGTTGCTCCGGCGGGGCCACGCGGTCCGGCCACGTCCACACGCCCGCCCCGTTCAGCGGGGCCTTGATGTCGGCGCGGCGGAGCACGCGCAGGTTGCAGCCAATCTCTCCCGCCACGGCCCGCATCGCCGCGGTGGCGCCGCCGTCACCCAGCACGAAGGCGTCCATCGCGTTGAGCCGGTCCAGCACCGTGAGGGCGCCGTACGTGTCGGTGTTGAAGGACTCCCAGCGTGTGCCCCGGCGCACCAGCGTGTTGATGGCCTGCAGCGGGGAGCGCGTGTGCTGCGCGAGTCGGAGCTTGAAGGGGCTGGTGACGGCAAAGCCCGCGTAGTGCGGCAGCAGCGAGTCCACCAGCGTCTCGACGGGCGCGTCCTCGGGGATGTCGATGCGGTCGAAGGGCTGCCGGTGGATGCGCGGCGAGCGCGAGTGGACGATGGACGTGCCGAGGATGCCCAGCCGCAGGGGCGGGTCCAGCGTCAGGCTGTCCGCACCGCGCATCTCACGGACGACGTCGTCGATCAGCCGCTGCCCCGGCGCCGCGGCCCAGGCGCCTCCCGTCGCCACGTAGTCGAGCACGTTGTTGCGCGCCAGCACCGCCCGCGCCGGCAGCGCCACCGGGCCCATGCCGAGCACCGTGACTCGCGTGACGCCAAAGCGTTGCATCAGCAACCACTGTGTCTCCAGCAGCGTGCGCAGGTGCTCCGGCCCGTGCATGGGCTCCACGTGCTTCACCAGGGCGTCCGGTGGCAGCTCGCGCTCCCAGAGCTTCAGGGCCTCCGCGGAGGACAACTGGCGCTCCGCGTGGTGCGACGCGAGCAGTTTCCCCGAGGGGGCATCCAGTGCGCCGTCTCGTCCCCGGGTATCCTTCAAGTCACGGTCCACGCGCCACGCGGCGGAGACCCAGGCGGGCGGCAGGGGCGTGCCCCGCTCGGAGACGAGCAGCGGGAGCACCTGCGCGAGCGCCTCGACGTCGATGGCGTCGGGGGCGTGCAAATCGGTGCGAAGCTCGAGCACGTCCGCGCCCCGGCGCTGACCGTCGCGCGCGAAGTGCACGGCGTCATGGCCGAGCACGGTGGGGGGCAGGGTGACGACGCGACGGGCGGGCGTCACGGAAGGACCTCGGTGGTGAGGCAGCCCCGGAGGAAATCCACCAGGGCCACCGTGGGGACGCGAGCGTGGAGTGCCTCGCGCTCATGGAACACGGCGGACAATTCGTCTTCCAGCGAGAGCTCGGGGCGCAGGCGCGGGCGCGTCCGGTCCCTGAGCAGGCGCTCGCGGTACGTGTCGAAGCTGATGGGGACGAGCAGGGTGAAGAGGCCCGTCAGCGCGTCCGCATGATGGGAGAGGAAGCCGCCTCCCAGGGACACCAGCCCACCGGGCGGCAGCTCCAGCAGGGTGTTGCGCTCGGCGGCGCGGAACTCCGCCGGTGCCTCGACCACCCACCTGCGCAGCGGGCGGCCGTGGATGCGCTCCAGGTGCGCATCCAGGTCCAGTCCCGTTCTGCCAAGCAACCCGCCTACCAGTGGCAGCAGGCGTGTCTTGCCCGCGCTCCGGTGGCCGGCAATCGCCACCGTCTGCCCGGGTTTGGGTAGCAGGGCAGGCCCGGGCAGGGCGAGCGCTTCGCGAAGCCCCGGCGCGAGCCGGGGGTCGACGGAGGCGAGCGTCTGTTCAACGAGGCGCTTTCGCTCCTCAGCGGACGGTGCCGACATAGACGTAGGCGGTGCCGAACGTCAGCGGGTGGGCGGCCCGCTCCGAATACGCGCCGGACTGCTCCATCAGCTCCACGAACTTGTCCCCACTGGGGAAGGCCGCGGAGGTGCGGGGCAGGTACTCGTACGCGGCGCGATTGCCGGTCAGCAGTCCGCCGACGGCGGGCATGATGCTCTTGCTGTAGAAGCGGAACAGCCCGCCGAAGACGCCGTTGGGCTGGCCGAACTCCAGGACCACCACACGGCCACCGGGGCGCACCACGCGGGCCATCTCCTTCAGGCACTTCACCGGGTCATCCACGTTGCGGATGCCGAAGGCGATGGAGGCCACGTCGAAGGAGTTGTCCGAGAAGGGCAGGGCGAGCGCGTCCGCCACCTGGAACTCCACCTGGAGGCCGGCCTTCGCCGCCTTGGCGGGGGCGCTCTCCAGCATCTCCGGGCAGAAGTCGGTGCCGACGACGCGGCCGGAGCCGCCCACCTTGCGCTTGAAGACCATGGCCAGGTCGCCGGTGCCGGTGGCGCAGTCGAGGACGGTGCTGCCCTCCTTCGCACCACTGAGTCGCACGGCGGTCCGGCGCCACAGGCGGTGGACGCCGAACGAGAGGACCTCGTTCGTCACGTCGTACCGCGGAGCGATGGAAGAAAACATCTGACGGACTTCGGTGCTCATCGAGCCCTCGCGACCTGGGCCGGACCTTCCGGCCTCCAAAGGTGTCGGTCCACCGCTCCTAGCACGGCTGGCAGCCGGCGCATCAACGTCTGGAAGCGCTCGGGTGTCAGGGCCTGGTGGCCGTCGCACATTGCCTGCTCCGGCCGGGGGTGGACTTCAATCAACAATCCATCCGCCCCGGCGGCCGCGGCGGCCAGCGACATGGGGAGGATGAGCTCCGGGACGCCCGTCGCGTGCGACGGGTCCACGATGACGGGCAGGTGCGAGCGCTGCTTCGCCCATGCCACCGCCGCCAGGTCCAGCGTGTTGCGCAGCTCGGTTTCGAACGTTCGGATGCCGCGCTCGCACAGCATCACCTGCTCGTTGCCGCCGTCGAGGATGTACTCCGCCGCCAGCAGCCACTCCTGCATCGTCGCGGAAAGTCCCCGCTTGAGGAGCACCGGCCGGCGCGACTTTCCCAGCGCTCTTAGCAGCGAGTAGTTCTGCATGTTCCGCGCGCCCACCTGGAGGATGTCCGCGGATTCCTCCATGAGCGGCAGCTGCGAGGACTCCATCACCTCGCTGATAACGGGCAGCCCGTGGCGGTGCCCGGCCTCGGCCAGCACATGCAGGCCCGGCTCGCCCATGCCCTGGAAGGCGTAGGGGCTGGTGCGTGGCTTGAATACGCCACCCCGGAGGACGTGGGCCCCGGCGGCGGCGACGGCTGCCGCGGCGCGATCCACCTGCTCCGCCCCCTCCACCGCGCACGGCCCGGCCATGACGACGAAGCCCGGGCCGCCGACCTCCACGGCACCCACCTTGACTCGCGTGCCCTCGGGCCGCGCGGAACGCAGCACCTTCCTCGCGCCTGTGTCCCGCCCCGATACCGCCGGTGCGGGTGCGTCTGGCCGCTCGCCTCCCACGGACCCTCCAATTCATGGAGTTCAAGAGGTTTTGAACTCCTTGGTGCATGTATAGCCGAGATGGCTTAGAAGACAACCGAAGGTGATTGCGAGGCAATCATCGATGAGGAACGCTGATGAAGACGCTCAATCCCGTTGAGGGCCAGCGCTGGGTGGCCGGAATGATGCCCCTGGCGGAGGGGGATCCGCTGGCGGGAGCGGACGTGCTGGGCGTTCCATCGGTGTACTGGGAGCGGCCGCTGGCCCAGGAGGCCGCCGCCGGCTGGGGCGAGGCCGCGGTGGTGGTGGCGGAGGACGCATCCCAGGCCCCGGCCGCGCTGGCGTCCCTGGGCGCCCTGTCGCTGCGCTGGGTGGGTGAAGCGCCCGAGTCCATGCCCGGCCCCTGGTTCGGCGGAATGCGCTTCGGCGCCACCGGTGCGCCGGACGCGGCGTGGGACGCCCACGGCGTGGCGCGCTGGACGTTGCCGGAGGTGCTGGTGTGGCGTGACGGGGCGGGGCTGATGGTGGCGGCCTTCGCGCCGGAGGGTCGGGGTGGTGAGGATGCGGTGCGCTCGCGGCTGGAGCGGGTGCGCGCGTGCTTCCCGGCGACGTACCGGCATCCGAAGGGCGCGCAGGTGGCGCTGGCGCTGGCCTCCTCGCGGCCCGCCTTCGAGGCGCGGGTGGAGCGCGCGCTGGAGGCGATTGCCTCGGGCCACCTCCAGAAGGTGGTGCTGGCGCGCTCGCTGGACGCGGAAGGGCCGGCGGCCTTCGACGTGGTGGACGTGCTGTCGCGGCTGCGCGAGCAGAACCCGCGCTGCGCCACCTTCCTCTTCCGCGCGCCGGACGGGGCCTGCTTCCTGGGCGCCACGCCGGAGACGCTGTGCCGCGTGGACGGACAGGTGCTCCAGACGGAGGCCCTCGCGGGCACGGCGTCGCCGGGGGATGCGGCCGGGTTGAAGGGGCACGACAAGGACTTGCGCGAGCACGACTCGGTGGTGCGCTACATCCTCGCGACGCTGCGCCCCCTGGCGGAGAAGGTGACGTCGGACGCGGAGCCCGCGCTGCTCACACTGAAGAATCTGGTGCACCTGCGCACGGGCATCCGCGCGGACCTGAAGCCCGGAGTCACGGCGGCGCAGGTGGTGGCGGCGCTGCACCCGACGCCGGCGGTGGGCGGCTTCCCGCGCGAGCGGGCGCTGTCCTTCCTGGTGGAGCACGAGGGGTTGGACCGCGGCTGGTATGCGGGGCCGGTGGGCTGGGTGGGTCCGAAGCGCGCGCACCTGATGGTGGCGCTGCGCTCGGCGCTGGTGCGCGGTGGGAAGGCGCGGCTGTTCGTGGGCGTGGGGCTGGTGGCGGGCTCCACTCCGGAAGCCGAGTGGCGGGAGACGGAGATGAAGAGCCTGGCCATGTTGCGGGCGCTGGGAGGCGGGGATGTCGTCCGACGCTAACGTCAATGTGCTGTGGGCGCGCGCGTTGCTGGAAGAGCTGACGCGAGGGGGCGTGCGGCACGCGGTGGTGTGCCCGGGCTCGCGCTCGTCGCCGCTGGCGCTGGCGTGCGCCCGCTCGGAGGGGCTGCGGACCTGGTCCGTCATCGACGAGCGGAGCGCGGGCTTCTTCGCGCTGGGACTCGCGAAGCAGTCGCGGGCCCCGGTGGTCGTGGTGGCCACGAGCGGCACGGCGGGGGCGCACTTCTACCCGGCGGTCATCGAGGCGTCGCTGGCCCACGTGCCGCTGGTGGTGCTGACGGCGGACCGCCCGCTGGAGCTGCAGGGGTGGGGCGCGCCGCAGACGGTGTCGCAGGCACGCTTCTTCGGCGAGCACGCGCGCCTCTTCGCGGACCTGGGCCTGCCCGAGGCGAGTGACGTGGCCGTGGCCCACCTGCGCGCCACCGCCGCCCGCGCCGTGGCCACCGCGCTGCGCGCCCCGCGAGGCGCCGTGCAGCTCAACGTGCCCTTCCGCGAGCCGCTGGCCCCGGTGGTGGAGCCCTTCGGTGAGGAGCGACTGTCCGCGCTGGCAAAGGCGGGCCGGCCCGGGGCGCCGCTCACGCGAATCGTCCCGCCCATGCCCGCGCCGGATGCGGCCGCGCTGGAAGGCGTGCGCCGCCGCATCGCCGCCACCGAGCGCGGCGTCATCGTCTGCGGACCGCGAGACGAGGCGGACGGCTTCGCGGAGGCCATCAGCGCGCTGGCGCAGGCGACGGGCTACCCGGTGCTGGCCGAGGCCACCTCGCAGGCCCGTTATGGCGGCGGTCCGCTCACGGTGTCGCACTACGACGCGCTGCTGCGCCACGCGCCCTTCGCGAAGGCGCACCGTCCCGAGTTGGTGCTGCGCTTCGGCGGAGGGCTGACGCCCAAGGTGCCGCAGCAGTGGCTCGACGCGTCCGGCGCGGACATCGTCCTCTTCAGCGACGGGGGCGCACTGTTCGACCCGGCGCACCGGGCGGCGCTGGTGGTGGAGGGCTCGGCGGTGGCCTCTTGCGAGGCATTGACGCGCGGCCTTTCGCGCGGCGCGGGGCCCTGGGCGCGGAGCTTCCTGGGCGCGGAGAGGCTGGCGCGCGCGGAATTGGAGTCGGCCTTCTCCGAGCAGCCCGAGGTGCTCAACGAGCCGCGCATCGCGCGCGAGGTGGTGGCGGCGCTGCCGTCCGGGGTGCCGCTCTTCGTGTCCAGCAGCATGCCCATCCGCGACGTGGACGCCTTCGCCCCAGCGGGTTCGGTGCCGCTGCGAGTGCTGGCGAATCGCGGGGCCAACGGCATCGACGGCATCGTCTCCAGCGCGCTCGGCATGGCCGCGGCGGCGGGACGGCCCGCGGTGCTGCTCACCGGGGACCTGGCGCTGCTGCACGACGTGGGCGCCTTCGTCACCGCGGCGCGTGCCCGCCTGTCGCTCACCGTGGTGGTGGTGAACAACGACGGTGGCGGCATCTTCTCGTTCCTGCCGGTGGCCCAGGCGGCGCGGCCGGACGACTTCGAGTCCCTCTTCGGCACTCCTCACGGGGTGGACCTGTCCCACGCGGCCGCGCTCGGCGGGGCGCGTCTGCACCGGCCCCGGACGCCCGCGGCGCTTCGGGCGGCGGTGCGCGAGGGGCTCGAGGGGGGACTGCATCTGGTGGAGGTGCGGGTGGATCGCGCCGCCAACGTGGACGAGCACCGGCAGCTCTTCGCTCGGATGGCTGCCGCACTGGGAGACGGACCATGGGCGTGACGCTGGCATATGAGACGTGGGGCGAGGGCCCCCGGCCGCTCGTGCTGCTGCACGGCTTCACGGGCAGCCGGAGCTCCTTCGACGACCTGCGGCCCTTCCTGGGCCGCGCGGTGAAGGCCATCGCCGTGGACCTGCCCGGACACGGGGCCACGCCGCTGCCGCGGCACATGGGCCGTGAGGGCTTCCTGGAGACGGTGGACGCGCTGGTGGCGCTGGTGGACCGGCTGGGGCAGGGGCCCGTGGATTTGCTGGGCTACTCGCAGGGCGCGCGCGTGGCGCTGGCGGCGGTCGTGCGCGCACCAGACCGGTTCGGCCGGCTCATCATGGAGAGCGGCTCGCCGGGCCTGCACCGCCGGCAGGAGCGCGCGGCGCGGCGCGAGGCGGATGCGCAGCTCGCGGCCTTCATCCGAGCCCGGGGCGTGGACGCCTTCGTCGACCGCTGGGAGGCGCTCCCCCTCTTCGAGGGTCTGCGCCAGTTGTCGCCCGAGCGCCGTGACGCCCTGCGCGCCCGCCGCGGCGCCTGCACGCCGGAGGGACTCGCCGGAGCGCTGGAGTGCCTGGGCCTGGGCGTACAGCCGGACTACTGGCCGGAGCTGCACGCGCAGCGGCGGCCCACGCTGCTGCTCACCGGCGCGAACGACGCGAAGTTCACCCAGACGGCGCGCCGCATGGCCGCGGAGCTGCCGGTGGTGTGGCGCCATGCCTTCGCGGACTGCGGCCACGCGCCACACCTTGAAGCGCCGGAGGCGTACGCCCGCGAGGTGCTGGGCTTCCTCCAGACGCCCTGGTACGAGGCGCCGCAGTTCGACAGTCCCGCCTCCACGGTGGCGGGGAGGATGGGCTCGTGAGCACGTCGGTTCCTGGAGTCAATCCCTCGATGGAGAAGCCTCGTCCCGGCGTGAAGCTCTGGGTGATGGCGGCGCGGCCGAAGACGCTGACGGCGGCGTTGGTTCCGGTGCTGGTGGGTACGGCGCTCGCGTTCGGTCTGGGCGTGGGCCGCGCGCTTCCGGCGCTCGCGGCGCTGCTGGGGGCGGTGCTCATCCAGATTGGCACCAACTTCATCAACGACTACTACGACTTCAAGAAGGGCGCGGACACGCACGAGCGGCTCGGCCCCAAGCGCGTCACGCAGAGCGGCCTCATCGCGCCGAGCACGGTGCTGGCCGGCGCGGCCGTGTGTTTCGGGCTGGCGACAGCGGTGGGCCTGTACCTCGTGGTGGTGGGGGGCTGGCCCATCATCGCGATTGGTGTCGCGTCGCTGCTGTGCGGCTTCGCGTACACGGGCGGACCCTTCCCGCTGGGCTACCACGGGCTGGGAGACCTGTTCGTCTTCATCTTCTTCGGGCTCGTGGCGGTGACGGGGACGTACTACGTCCAGGCGGGCACGGTGGACCCGGCGGCGTGGTGGGCGGCAGTCCCGGTGGGGGCCATCGGCACCGCGCTCATCGTGGTGAACAACCAGCGCGACGCCTCGACGGACGTGAAGGCAGGCAAGCGCACGCTGGTGGTGCGCTTCGGCACGGGCATGGGCCGCGCGGAGTACGTGCTGCTGCTCGTGCTGTCCTATGCCACGCCCTTCGCCATGTACGCGTTGGGGCAGGCGGGCCCCTGGGTATTCCTGGCCCTGCTGAGTCTTCCACTGGCAGTTCCACCTCTGAGGTTGATGTTGACCGCCCAGGGGGCCGCGCTGAACCCGGCCCTGGGGGGAACGGCGCGGCTACAACTTGTCTATGGCCTGCTGTTCGCGCTGGGGCTGTACCTGAGATGATGTGAGCCCATGCGCATCGCCAAGGCCTCACTTACCCCGTTGCGGCTGGAGCTGCTCCAGCCCCTGAAAACGTCCCGAAGCACCCATGCGGCGCGCGAGGGTTTCCTCGTGCGACTGGAGGACGAAGCGGGACGCGTGGGCCTCGGCGAGGCGATGCCGCTGCCGGAGTTCGGCACGGAGACGCTCGCTGACTGTGGCGCCACGCTGGAGGCCTGGCTTGCGGCGCTGAAGGGACAGTTCCTCGGGGACTCGGTGCGAGCCATCGAGGACACGCTGTCCCCGTTCCCACCGGCGGTGGCGCGAGGTGACGGCGTGCGCATCCGTTCCCGCCAGACCACGCCGGAAGGGCCGATGCCTGCCTCGGAGCACGCGCTGGAGCTGGCGCTGCTGGACCTGCTGGCGCAGCGGCAGGGCGTCCCGCTGTGCTGGCTGCTGGCCGAGGAGGCGCGCACGGAGGTCGCGGTGAATGCGCTGCTCAGCGGGGACGGGCCGGAGGCGCTGGCGGAGGAGGCCCGCAAGGCGGTGGCCGAGGGCTATGGGACGCTCAAGCTGAAGGTGGCGGGCCGCCCGCTGGACGACGACGAGCAGCGCGTGAAGGCGGTGCGCGAGGCCGTGGGGCCGGACGTGAAGCTGCGGCTGGACGCGAATGGCGGCTGGACCGAGCCCGAGGCGAAGCGCGCGCTGGACAAGCTGGGCTGGTACGGCCTGGAGCTGGTGGAGCAGCCCACGCCGCCGGAGGACCTGGCGGCGCTGTGGCGGGTGCAGCGGCGGGCACCGTGCATGGTGGCGGCGGACGAGTCGCTCGGCTCGCCCGAGGCGCTGCGGGCACTGCTGGCGGTGGACCCGCTGATGGGCGGAGGCCCCGCGGTGGGCGCGGTGGTGCTCAAGCCGATGGTGCTGGGTGGGCTGCTGCCGTGCCTGGTGGTGGCGATGCGGGCGGCGCGGCTGGGCATGCAGTCGTACGTCACCAGCTCGCTGGACGGAGTGGTGGCGCGGGCCGGCGCGACACACCTCGCGGCGGCACTGCCCTCGGGCGCGCTGGCGTCGGGGCTCGCGGTGGGGCGCCTCTTCGCGCACGAGCCCGCGTCGCACCCGTATCGCCCCGTGCACGGGCACATCCGGCTGCCCCAGGCCCCCGGTCTGGGCCTGACGCCCGAGATGGTGGGCTGACGATGTAGGTCCGCCCCATGGATTCCGAGGCGCGAGGATGACGGACCCGAAGGCGGTCGAAGCTGGCACTTCCCCTGGCGCCCGAGGCGGTCGGGCGTGTCCCCTCCGCGAAGGAGCCCGGCGGTACCCGGAGGCCGAGGCGCTCACCTTCGCCGGAAGCGCGTGGACGTACCGGGCGCTGGACGTGGAGGTGGGCCGGTGGGTGAAGGCCCTCGAGGACCGGGGTGTCGGCGCCGGGGACCGCGTGGCGCTGCTCGCGACGAACCATGTGGCGTCCGTGTGCCTCTTCTGGGCCCTGGGGCGCCTGGGCGCCGTGCTGGCCCCCCTCAATGCGCGCCTCACGCGGGCGGAACTGGGGCCGCTGATGGAGGACGTGGAGCCCCGCCTGGTGCTCGCCCTGGGCGCGCTGATGGACCGGCTCCCCGGCGCGGAAGGCCTGGAGTCCCTCGTCGCCCCTCACTCCACGCCATCACCCACGTGTGAGCCGCTGGCGGAGGATGCGCCCAGGGTGCTCCTCTTCACGAGCGGGACGACGGGGCGGCCCAAGGGGGCGGTGCTCACGGAGGGCAACTTCCGGGCCTCCTCCAAGGCCTCCGCGGCGAACCTGGGCGCACACCCCGCGCCCCGCTGGCTGGGCACGCTGCCTCTCTTCCATGTGGGCGGGCTCGCCATGCTCACGCGCACGGCCTACGAGGGCGGCGCGCTCATCCTCCATGACCGCTTCGACGCGGACGCGGTCAACCGGGCCATCGACGTGGAGGGCATCTCGCACGCGAGCCTCGTGGCCACCACGCTCGAGCGCGTCCTGGATGCGCGAGGTGATCGCCCGGTGCCGCCGACCTTCCGGCTGGCGCTCATCGGCGGAGGCCCCGTCCCCGTTCCCCTGCTGGCGCGTGCGCGGGCCGCGGGACTGCTGGCGCTCCAGACGTACGGCCTCACGGAGGCGTGCTCCCAGGTGACGACGGAGCGCCCCAGCGAAGCCGACGGCCGCACCGCGGGCCCTCCGCTCCCCGGCATGCACGTCCGCATCATCGGCGAGGACGGCACCCCGCAAGGCTCCGGCGTGGAAGGGGACATCGAGGTGCGTGGCCCGACGGTGATGGCGGGCTACTGGAAGCGCCCGGACGCCACGCGCGACGTCCTCCGAGACGGCTGGCTGCGCACGAAGGACGTGGGCGTGCTCGACGCGCACGGTCGCCTCACCGTGCTCTCACGTCGCACGGACCTCATCGTCCGGGGTGGAGAGAACCTCTACCCCGCGGAGATTGAAGCGGTGCTCGCCAACCACCCGGCGGTGCAGGAGGCCGCGGTGGTGGGCGTGCCGGACGCCCGCTGGGGCGAAGTCCCGGTAGCCTTCCTCGCGCTCCGCGCCGGCCAGCCCACGCCCCCGTCCGAGGCGCTGGACGCGTGGTGCCGCCAGTCGCTCGCGGGCTTCAAGACGCCCGCGCGCTTCACCTGGGTGGACGCGCTCCCACGCAACGCCATGGGCAAGGTCGAACGCACCGTGCTCCGCCAGCGCTCCATCGGCTGACGCGGGAAGCCTGATTCTGGAGTCAAAGTCGGGACCGGGGGCCGCGCTCCCGTCCCTCGGGTGAGGGCGGAGGAGGGGCCTCGTCGCGGTCTCCCGCGCCTACAGGGCCCTGGCGCCGTCGAAGGAGGACGGGTCGGGCTTCAGGGGCGCGAGGCGCTCAGCACTCGGAGGCGGGGTGGCCCCAGGGGTTGGTGCGCGGGTACGCCCGCAGCATCGCGTTCAGCCGGTACGCCGCCGCCACGGTGGCGCTGATGCCGGGCCGACGGGCCGTGAGGCCTCCCCGGCTCATGGCCGCGCCCAACCGGGCGGCCTGCATCGCCAGCTGCCGCTCCACTTCGGGGGACCAACGGGGGAACTCGAGCCATTCCATCTGTCTGCTCCTTGAGGAACTTCGGAGCCTGCATACAACCCCCATAAGCCCTGGAAATCACGACGCCGCGCGTTGGAGTGGGGCGTCACTGCCGGGTTCCGGACAGGCCCCCTCGCGTCACGATTCCGCCATGTTGGCTGCCGGGCAGGCGAGGACTCAGCCCGCATTGCACCGCGTCGTTCCGTCCGGGCGCAATCTTGAAGCCTCCAAGGAATGGCAGACGCCGGGTTGCAGGGGTGCCCGTGTCTGGCTGGACACCCTCACACGCCTGGCCTTGAGACATGCCGTTGCCATCCGGCAGCGATTCCGGGAAGGCGAAACTCAGACATGCAAGGTATTTCCGCTCGTGCGTTCAAATAGATGAAGGAGTTGATGAGGGCACAGGATGCGGTGGGGTCGCTCCGGAGCGCGGGCCGCTCGGAGCGGTGGGCCACCAGGCAGCGGGGAGTGGGGCCGGTTTCCGAGGGGAAAACAGGTGATGCGGGGAAAGGGATGGGTTCAGGCCGTCCGGTGTCGATCAGCTCAGCAGTCGACGGGAGTCAGAATCGGACCGGAGGGGTTGTCAGGTTGTCTTGATATCTTTATCTCCCAGGTCAAGGGGGGAATCGGCTCAAAGGCAGATCAGCTCACACGTCGCGCAACCGGAGGCGGACATGGCTCCAGAGTCTGTTGATGTCATCATTGTCGGGTGTGGGCCTGTTGGAGCGATGGCGGCGAACCTGCTGGGTCAGCACGGGGTGCGCACCCTCGTCATCGAGCGGGAGCCGGCGCCCCACGGCCAGTCCCGCGCCATCAGCGTGGATGACGAGGCGCAGCGCATCTTCCAGTCGGTGGGCCTCGTGGACGAGCTGGGGCCGGGCTTCTTCCCGTGCCGGCTCCTGAAGTACCTGGACGACGAGCTGCGCACGCTGGCGGAGGTGGACTTCACGAAGGTGGACCAGCCCTTCGGCCACTTCGTGGGCGCGTTCTTCCAGCAGCCTCGTCTGGAGGCGGCGCTGCGCAGGGGCATGGACCGCTTCCCCCACGTGAGCCTCTGGCAGGGCCACGAGGTCGAGTCCTTCGTGCAGGACGACGAGGGCGTGACGGCGCGGGTGAAGGAGTGCGCGAGCGAGCACGCAGTGACGGTGCACGCCCGCTACCTGCTGGCCTGCGACGGCGCGCACAGCGCCATCCGTCGGCGTCTGGGCCTGAAGCTCGAGGGGACGACGGCGCTGGAGCACTCGCTCGCCATCACCGTGGCCACCACCACGCCGGACCCGGAGTTCACGGCGTACCTCTGCGGCCCCAGGCGCCGCGGCTTCATCACCCGTACGGCGCGCGACGAGATGCGCTTCGACATCATCCTCGCGCCGGACGAGGACCTGGAGGCGGCGCGCCGGCCCGAGTTCGTCCGGAGCCTCATCGCGCCCTACCTGGACCCGGCGACGGTGAAGGTCCGTTCCGTCAATGTGTACTCGTACCACAGCCGTCTCGCGGAGAAGTGGCGGGTGGGCCGGGCGTTCCTCCTCGGAGACGCCGCGCACCTGATGCCGCCCTTCCTGGGGCAGGGGCTGTGCGCGGGCTTTCGGGACGCGGCGAACCTGGCGTGGAAGCTGGGACTGGTGCTCGGGGGCGCGGCGGATGCGTCGCTGCTGGACACGTACGAGCAGGAGCGGCGCGCGCACGTGGCGGAGGTCATCCGCAGCTCGGACGCCATGGGCCGGGTGATGATGACGGGCGGGCAGGTGCTGGCCCGGGCGCGCAACGCCCTCATCCAGTTGCTCTACCGTCTGCCCGTCACCGGTGACTTCATCCGCCAGTACAAGGTCAAGCCGATGATGCCGCTGGAGCAGGGCTTCCTCGTCCACGCACGCCGCGCGAAGAAGGACGCCCCGGAGGGCACCTACTTTCCGCAGCCTCGCGTGGCGCTGCCGGACGGAAGTTCCGCCCTGCTGGACGACGTCCTCGGCGAGGGCTTCGCGGTGCTGACGCGACCCGGGGCTTCACTGGAAGCGCAGCGCGAGGCCCGGACGCTGGCGGAGGAACTGGGCGCGCGCTGGCTGCCGGTGTCCGCGGCGGAGCGCACCGGTTCCATCCGGGCGGAAGGGGTGGTGGACGTGGAAGGCCGGCTCGGTGCCTGGTTCGCGCAGCACTCGGCGGACGTCGTGGTGCTCCGCCCGGACCGCTACGTCTACGGCACGGCGGGTGGCGGTGGGCAGGGGCACCTGCAGGGCTCGCTGCGCGGACGCATCCGCCCGCTGGCGCGCCAGGGGCACGGCGAGGTCCGGCGCGCAAGTTGAACCGGTGCGCATCCAGCCTCGCTGGAAGGGCAGGGGGCCGGAAAAAGCCACGGGCGTCGCGGACACACTCGTGCCCGTGACGCCCGCGAGACTTTCAGGACCTGTGGGAGCTCAGGCCGCGGCGGACTTCAGGAGCTGCTCGGCGCGCTCCACGCAGTCGGCCATGAAGTTCAGGTAGATATCCAGCGCGCGCGCGCCGGTGCGGCCGACGATGGGGGCCGCCTCGGGCACCTGGCCCAGAAGCTTGCCCAGCATGTACTCGTTGAGCGCGGTGTGGCCCACGTCGATCTCCGCGTGCTCCTTCACGAAGGACATCGCCTCCATGATGTCCTCGCCGAGAACGCGCTTCGCCTGATCCATCAGGCCGGGAGCGAAGACCACGGACAGGTTCTCGATCTCATACTCGATGGCGACCTGCGAGGCCGGCATCGGACCGACGATGGTCTCCTCGTGGATGGCGCGGTAGTCCTTCATCGCCTGGGTGGGGGCCTGGGCAATCAGGGCCTCCGCGTCCAGCTTGGGCGTGCGGTGCTTGTTCCACCGGGCCACGAGGGACTTGGTGTCCTCGATCATCATCAGGTGATGACCTTCCTCGTGCTTGGCGTGGGTGGTCAGCTTCTCGCCGACCTCGACCAGGCCCATCTTCACCGTCGCCTCACCCGCGCGGCGGATCCACCCGTCCACGGGCTCCGTCATGTACACGCCCAGGGAGTTGAGCTGGATGAGGAAGCCTTCCACCAGCGCCGGATTCACGTTCGGATCCAGCAGGGCCTTCAGCGCCGGGTTCGTCTTGAGACGCTCACGCGCCTCCTTGACGTGCGGGACGTACAGCTCCTCCACGAGTTTCTTGCTCATTTCAATTACCCTTGGCGAGTGGTGTGAGCGCTCCGGCGCCCGATGGTCAGTTCACTGATGTGCTCGAGGAAGTCCGGAATCAGCTTCGAGGAGATGATCCACATGTACGGATCAGGCCCCGCGTGGATGCCGGCCTCCTGCACGTACTCCCCCCCTTCGTCCTCACAGATGTAGTGGAACGAAGTGCGACGGCGCGCGGCGTACCAGCGACGGGCGGCATCAACCAGCGCGACATAAGCGGACGGCCCCGCCTCGGTCAGAGGGAACAGGCGGGCCATGTCCAACAGGCTGTAGAGGTTGGTGCCCAGCTGGCCCATCTCCACGACGACGGCGGCCACCGGAACACCCCCACGGCGCGCGACCAGGACCTCGCGCTCACGCTCCAGGCCGAACTCCTTCCAGCGGGCCTGGACCGGACGCATGTCGATGCGGTCGCGCGTGAAGTCGAGCGCCTCGGCGTAGCAGGCGGGGCGCGTGCGGGCGATGGTGTCCGACAGCAGGGTCAGCTCGTTCTGCGTGGCGGAGCCCACCGAGAGTCCGTCGAAGGTGCGGCCCGTCAGCTCATGGCTGTAGACGTCCAGCATGTGCACCTTGCGGGTGAAGGCCAGGCCGGCGCCCGTCTCCATCTGCCGCTCGGCGTAGCGCACGTGCGCCTTGGCAATCCACGGGTTGAGGGCCTCCACGTAGGCCACCACCCACTTGAAGTCCGGGTCGCTCTGCGGGTGCTCGAAGGTGCGCAGGTACAGGTCGCGCATGATCTGCCCCGGCTCCGTCACGTTGGAGGGCGGCTTGCCGGGGCGCTTGGCGACCTGGTGCCCCATCCACGCGTGGCGGTAAGGCTTCATGAAGGACAGCGTCGCCTCCAGCCCGCGCTCGGACGGCCACACCGCCTGGCAGAACAGCTGCGGAATCTCGGCGGCCTTCTTCGCCATGTTGCGGAAGGCCAGGCGCAGCTCCTCGAACTCCTCGGCGGACTTGCCCGCCAGGCTGAAGAAGCCGGAGCGGGTGAAGAGGTCCCACAGCCCGTCCTCCAGGTTCTCACTGGTGCGGGTGTTGGGGGAGGCCGCCTGCGACACGAAGCGCACCCAGCGCGCCTCGTCGGAGGAGTAGGGCAGCACGCTCAGGCCGCACAGCACCGTGCCGTCCGCGCGCACGCTGCTGACGTAGCGGATTTCCCCGCGCAGGGTGATGACCTGCCCGTTGTCGGTGTGCAGCTCGAGCATGGGCGGCAGCAGGCCCGGGAACACGAGGTCCTCCGGGCGGCAGCGCACGCACATGCCGGAGAAGGACAGGTCCACCACTTCGCGAGACAGCTCGCCCAGCTCCCGCCACAGCGGGTGGTGGAAACGCACGCTGACGCCTTCGGGGGCCTGAACGCGGCGGTGCCACCGGTGACGGATGCGGAAGAGCTTCTCGGGCAGCGGGGTGAGGAGCCGGTCACCCTCGGCCGTGCCCACGTCCAGCTTCATCCGATAGGCGCTGTTGTAGCCGATGACGTCGATGTCGAAGGGCGCCTCGCCCCACTCGGCCACCGGCTCCTCGGTCCGCCACTCCAGCTGCGACGTGGAGGGGTTGAACCGCTCGAGCACCATGCGCACCGTACGGCCCATGCGGCGCAGCACGGCCTTGTTACCGGAAGCGCAGGTGGCGACCAGGATGGAGCGCACGCGCTCGGCCTGCTCGATGGTGTCCTGCACCGGCAGCACCGACGCGGCCGGCTCCGCCACGCCGCGCTTCAGCGCGTCCGCCAGCAGGGAGAGGATCTGCCGACCCTGCTCCAGCGTCACGCCCACCAGCTGCAGGCCCACCGGCGCGTTCGGCGTCTCCGCGTCCGTGCGGATGAACGCACCGCGGATGGGGCCGAGCGTCACACCGCAGCCCGACAGGTACACCGGCAGCGTCCGCGACTCCGACATGTCCACCGGGCCGTGCGGCATCACCCACACCACCGTGGGGGACAGCCGCGTCACCTCACCGATGGAGACGTCCGGCGTCCCCAGCGAGCAGGTGATGGCGTCGGCGCCCGTGCCATGCAGCGAGTAGCCCGAGTCATCCAGGGCGGCCTCGGCCGGCGGCAGCGGAATCACATTGAAGAGCGCATCACGGCTGACGAACTCCAACGTCCGCTTGGTGAGGTTGGAGTGCGGATTTCCCCCTTCCATAGGCAGGAGCCCCCTTCTCCGGTGCTGAGGAACGCCTGATGCGGATGTCGAAGTTGCAAGCACAACAGTCCCTCCCTGCTCCAGCGGTTCTGCGGTGGGCGGCGAATCGCTATAGGTCCGCATCATACGGATTCAGAAGGAACAGTCAAACCGAATTTATCCAGCCACGCTGTTTTCTGGCTGGCGGGAATGTAGGGCCTGGGGTCGGGGATGACAGGTGCTTTGTCAGAGTACGAAGAATTGCGATGCGCGGGAGTGAACAACATCACGGCGATGTTGTCGCGCAACTGTAATGTCACAAGTCGGGCACGCTGTGCGTACTTTCTCGTAGTGAAATGGAGATCGTCAGACCCCCTCGTTAGAGTAGCTCCAGTCGGCCAGCGGGAGAGGTGAGGGATGAGTGCTGCAGTGAGCACGACGGGTGGGGCGCAGTCGGGAGAGCAGTCCCAGCAGGGCGCAACGGGGCGCGGCCCCGCGCTCGCACTGGTGGATTCCCCTGATCGTCCCCAGGTGGACGTGGCGGAGATGGCTCGCGGCGCGGTGGAGTTGTTGACCGCCACGCGCCGCCTCCATGGAGTGGAAGTCGCGCTGGAGCTGCCGGAGGACGCCGTCCCCGCGCGCGTCAGCAGCCGGCGCATGCAGCAGGTGATGCTGCTCCTGTTGGCCCACGCCGCGGACGCGGCGAACGGGCAGGGTGTCCGGCTGGCGGTGGACGCTCCGGACGACTTCGGGGACGTGGGCCCGCGCTTCCAGGTGGTCGCGCCCGGGGCTTCACTCTCGGAGCGTGAGGCGCAGGCCGTCTTCCTGTCGCCCATGCTGGTGGGGCCGCTGCACCGCCGGCTGGCCCGCGCTCGCGAGCTGGTGGAATCCGTGGGCGGCACGCTGGAAGTGGCCCGTGGCGCCGGCATCACCGTGACGGTGGAGCTGCCCGCGCCCGGCATGTCGAGCTGGTAGTCGCGGGGCCCGCCGCGGTGATTCCGCGGGGGTGGAAGTGAAGGGCTGGAGGACTGCTGCGCTCGCGCCGGTCCTCCATTCCCGCCGCACCCACGGCTGCTGCGCGTGGCAGCGGCACGCTGGAAGGACTGCCGCGCCTGGAGCTGGTCCTCGCACCGCATCGCGCCTCCGTTCACTGCCGTATAGGGCCTGCACCCTGGCACGCGCATGGCGGACGTCCGCGCCGCGCCGCTGGCTCCGATAAGTCCTGCAACCTGGGCGGTCGGCCAAACTCCTTGACGGGAGGGGGCGGGTTTTCGACTATCCCGCGCCTCTTCTTACACGGCCACACCTTCCAGGAGTACGCCCATGGCGCCCCCGTCTTCCGGAGAGAAGATCTCCCTGCAGAACGGCAAGCTGTCCGTGCCAAACAACCCGATCATCCCCTACATCGAGGGCGATGGTACAGGCCGCGACATCTGGCGCGCGTCCCAAGCAGTCTTCGATGCCGCCGTCGAGAAGGCCTACAAGGGCCAGAAGAAGATTGCCTGGTACGAGGTCCTCGCCGGCGAGAAGTCCTTCAAGCAGGTCAACAACTGGCTGCCGGATGAGACTGTCGAGGCGTTCCGCACGTACCTCGTCGGCATCAAGGGCCCGCTGACGACGCCGGTGGGCGGTGGCATCCGCTCGCTGAACGTGGCGCTGCGCCAGATGCTGGACCTGTACGTCTGCCTGCGCCCCGTGCGCTACTTCAAGGGCGTCCCCAGCCCGGTGAAGACGCCGGACAAGGTGGACATGGTCATCTTCCGTGAGAACACGGAGGACATCTACACGGGCATCGAGTTCGAGGCCGGCACGCCCGCCGCCGAGAAGTTCCTTGCCCTGCTCAAGCAGGAGTTCCCGAAGGAGTTCGGGAAGATCCGCTTCCCCACCAACGTGGGCGTGGGCCTGAAGCCCGTCTCCAAGGAGGGCAGCGACCGCCTCATCCGCGCCGCCATCCAGTACGCGGTGGACCACAAGCGCAAGAGCGTGACGCTGGTCCACAAGGGCAACATCATGAAGTTCACCGAGGGCGCCTTCCGCAAGTGGGGCTACGAGCTGGCCGCCCGCGAGTTCGGTGACAAGGTCTACACCTGGGACCAGTGGGAAGTGACGAAGGCGGCCAAGGGTGAGGACGCCGCCAACGCCGAGCAGAAGGCCGCCGTGGCCGCCGGCAAGGTCATCATCAAGGACTCCATCGCGGACATCACCCTGCAGCAGGTGCTCACGCGTCCGGACGAGTTCGACGTCATCGCCACGTTGAACCTCAACGGCGACTACCTGTCGGACGCGCTCGCGGCCCAGGTGGGCGGTATCGGCATCGCCCCGGGCGGCAACATCAACTACGTCACGGGCCACGCGGTGTTCGAGGCCACGCACGGCACCGCGCCGAAGTACGCGGACCAGGACAAGGTGAACCCGGGCTCGGTCATCCTCTCCGGCGAGATGATGTTCCGGCACCTGGGCTGGCACGAGGCCGCGGACCTGATGATCAAGGGCATGGACCGCGCCATCGCCAACAAGACGGTGACCTACGACTTCGCCCGCCTGATGAAGCAGGAGGGCCAGGGCACGGTCACCGAGGTGAAGTGCTCGGAGTTCGGTCAGGCCATCATCAAGAACATGTAGTCCCCCTTCCGGGGACCTGAGAGAGGACGAATCCATGGCTCAGAATCGCAAGAAGAAGATCGGCCTCATCGGCGGCGGCCAGATTGGTGGCAACCTGGCGCTGCTCGCCGTGCAGAAGCAGCTCGGCGACGTGATGCTCTACGACATCCCGGCCGCCGAGGGCATGGTCAAGGGCAAGGCGCTGGACATCAACCAGCTGTCCGCGGTGGACGGCTATTCCTGCCGCGTCACCGGCACCACGGACTGGAAGGACGTCGCCGGCTCGGACGTCATCATCATCACCGCCGGCGTGCCGCGGAAGCCGGGCATGTCCCGCGAGGACCTGCTCGACATCAACCTGAAGATCATGAAGGACGTGGCGGCCAACATCAAGCAGCACGCCCCCAACGCCTTCGTCATCAACGTGGCCAACCCGCTGGACGCGATGGTGTTCGCGCTCCACAAGATCGCCGAGTTGCCCAAGCACATGGTGGCGGGCATGGCGGGCGTGCTGGACACCAGCCGCTTCAAGTGCTTCGTGGCCGAGGAGCTGGGCTGCTCCATCCGTGACGTGGAGGCGCTGGTGCTCGGCGGCCACGGTGACGACATGGTGCCCCTGGTTCGCCACAGCACCGTGGGCGGCGTGCCCCTGACGCAGCTGATCGCCAAGGACAAGCTGGACGCCATCATCAAGCGCACCCGCGAGGGCGGCGCGGAGCTGGTGGCCCTGTACAAGACGGGCAGCGCCTACTTCGCTCCCGCCGCGTCCTCCATCGCCATGGCGGAGAGCTACCTCTTCGACCGCAAGCGCGTGCTGCCGGCCGCGGCCCTGCTGGAGGGCCAGTACGGCATCAGCGGCTACTTCTTCGGCGCCCCGGTGCAGATCGGCGCGGGCGGCGTGGAGAAGGTCATCACCGTGGAGCTCGACGGTGAGGAGAAGGCCGCGCTGGAGAAGTCCTTCCAGTCGGTGAAGAAGACGGTGGACTCGGTCAAGCTGTAGTCCGTTCCGGGCACCTGCGGCCCGCCGGGAGTCTCCGGCGGGCCCTGTGCCTGATGCCGTGGATGACGCGGCCTTATCCTGGCCGGCGCCTTCATTGCGGCGGAGTTTCATCAAGTTATCTAGCCTGTAGCTCTCGCACGGGATGTCCGGGCCCTGGCGCGCCACATGGCGAGTCGGCTCACGACGGCAGCGTCGGGCACCCGGCAGTCAAGGAGACGATGATGGCAGCAGCAGCGCGGTTCACGGTGGTGGGCGGCGGTCTCGCCGGGCTGATGACGACGATCAAGCTCGCGGAGGCGGGTCACCAGGTGGATGTGCTCTCGCTCGTCCCGGTCAAACGTTCCCACTCGGTGTGCGCCCAGGGTGGCATCAACGGCGCGGTGAACACCAAGGGAGAGGGCGACCACCCGGACATCCACGTGAAGGACACGCTGCGCGGCGGCGACTTCCTCGCGGAGCAGACGTCCGTGAAGGGCATGTGCCACGCGGCCCCGGGCATCATCTACCTGCTGGACCGCATGGGCGTGACGTTCAACCGCACCCCCGAAGGTCTGCTGGACTTCCGCCGCTTCGGCGGCACGCTCCACCACCGCACCGCCTTCGCGGGCGCCACCACCGGCCAGCAGCTGCTCTACGCGCTGGACGAGCAGGTGCGCCGCTACGAGTCCGAGGGCAAGGTCACCAAGTACGAGTACTGGGAGTGGCTCGGCACGGTGAAGGACGAGGGCGGGCGCGTCATCGGCAGCGTCGCGGTGGACCTGCGGACCATGGAGATCCGCACCTTCCCGGCGGAGGCCGTGTGCCTCGCCACCGGTGGTCCGGGCATCGTCGTCGGGCGCTCCACCAACTCCATCATCAACACCGGCACCGCCGCCGGCCGCGCCTTCATGGAGGGCGCCATCTACGCCAACGGCGAGTTCATCCAGGTGCACCCCACCTCCATCCCGGGTGAGGACAAGCTGCGCCTGATGAGCGAGTCCGTCCGTGGTGAGGGCGGCCGCGTCTGGGTGCCGAAGAAGAAGGGCGACACGCGCAACCCCCGGGACATCCCGGAGAGCGAGCGCTTCTACTTCCTGGAAGAGAAGTACCCCAAGTACAAGAACCTGGTGCCCCGCGACGTGGCCACGCGCGAGATCTTCATGGTCTGCCGCGACATGGGCATGGGCATCGGCGGCAAGGACGGCGTGTACCTGGACGTCACGCACATCCCGGCCAAGACGCTGGACGCCAAGATCAAGGGCGTCATGGAGATCTACGAGAAGTTCGTGGGAGACGACCCGCGCGTCACGCCGATGGTCATCTTCCCGGGCATGCACTACTCCATGGGCGGCCTCTACGTGAAGTTCGAGGCGGACCCGCGCACCCAGACGCCCGCCGAGGGCAGCCCCGTCAACCAGTCCACCAACATCCCCGGCCTGTACGCCACGGGTGAGGCGGACTACGCGTTCCACGGCGCGAACCGCCTGGGCGCCAACTCGCTGCTGTCCTGCATCTACTCGGGCATGATCGGCGGCCCGGCGATGGCGGCCTTCGCGAAGAGCAACGCCACCAGCGCGGCGGCCATGCCGGAGAAGTACTTCCAGAGCGCGAAGAGCTACTGGGAGGACCGGTTCGCCACCATCAAGAAGATGAACGGCGCGGAGAACCCGTACGGGCTGGCGCGCGAGCTGGGCGACATCATGACGGAGAACTGCACCGTCGTCCGGTACAACGACCGGCTGAAGAAGACGGTGGAGAAGATCCGCGAGCTCAAGTCGCGCTGGAACAACGTCAACGTGCTGGACACGGGCAACGTGGCCAACCGCGCGCTGTCGTACACCAACCAGCTGTGGAACATGCTGGAGCTGGGCGAGGTCATCGCCACCAGCGCGCTGCTGCGCGACGAGAGCCGCGGCGCGCACTACAAGCCCGAGTTCTCGCTGCCGGAGCCGAAGGTGAAGGATCCGACCAAGGACCCCGAGTGGATGGCGCTGTGGCAGAAGCGTCACGAGAAGTGGGCGAAGACGACCATCGCGAAGCACAGCGAGCAGGGCCCGCAGATCTCCTACGAGGAGATTCCCACGCCGGTCCTGGATCCCGAGCCCCGCTGGTACGCCTGAGCAGGGGTACTCATCTTCTGGTGGGCCCGCGCCAGCAGGGCGGGTCGCCGCAACTGATTGGGAAGTGAAGGGTCGAGCGACATGGACACTGCACAGGCAACCGCCGTCACCACCAGGACCGTCACCTTCCGCATCTGGCGGCAGGATGACCCGAACAAGCCGGGTCACTTCGACGAGTTCAAGGTCCCGTACACCAAGGGCGCCAACGTCATCTCGTGCCTGATGGAGATCCAGCGCAACCCCGTCACCGTGGAGGGCAAGAAGGTTGCCCCGGTGATCTGGGACGCCGCGTGCCTCGAGGAGGTCTGCGGCAGCTGCGCGATGAACATCAACGGCCGGGTGCGCATGGCCTGCTCGGCGCTCATCGACAAGTTGGAGCAGCCGATCACGCTCGAGCCGATGAGCAAGTTCCCCGTGGTCCGCGACCTCACCGTGGACCGCGAGCGCATGTTCGACGCGCTCAAGCGGGTGAAGGGCTGGATTCCGGTCGACGGCACCCACAACCTGGGGCCGGGCCCGCGCCAGTCGCCGAAGGACCAGTCGGTCATGTACGTGCTGTCCACGTGCATCACCTGTGGCAGCTGCCTGGAGGCGTGCCCCCAGGTGACGCAGGGCAACGACTTCGTCGGTGCCGCGGCCATCAGCCAGGCCCGCCTGTTCAACATGAACCCGACGGGCAAGATGCAGTCCGAGGAGCGCGTCCGGTCCCTGATGGGCCCGGGTGGCATCCAGGACTGTGGCAAGGCGCAGAACTGCGTGAAGGTCTGCCCGAAGGAGATTCCCCTCACGACGTCCATCGCGATGATGAACCGCGAGGTGACGAAGCTGATGATCAAGGACATCTTCTTCCAGGAAGAGGAGCAGAAGAGCCACAGCGGTCCGGGGTAGTCCGCCCGCCACCTTCCGTTCTTCTCGTAGCGAAGCGGCCCCGTGCTGGCGTCCCCAGGACGCCGGGCGGGGCCGCCGCCGTTTCTGGAGTGGATGCCCTCTGAAGCCTGGTGACGAGCGGTGCGGGGGAAGAAGGCGCGCCGGGCCGGAATGAAGGGGCGGCTGGGGCGCTGTCGTGTTCGCACTCGGTGGAGCGAAGCCGCGTGCCCTCGGGACAGGAAGGCACCTACGGCTTCGTGGCGGAGCCTAGCGCTCCCAACGCCTCACTGATTTCCTCCGCCTGCGCCGGGTCGTCCGCGCGTTTCGCCAGCGCGGTGAGCGCGGCCACATGCGCGGTGCGCAGCGCGTCCGCCGCTGGCACCGGCAGGTCGGGCTTCACGCCCACGCCCTCCCAGTTCGTCTTCGTCAGGGCATGCACTGTCTGTCCCATGGGCACGCCCACGACGAAGTGGTCGTCGACGGGCAGGGCCACGCCCGGGTTGGCGCCTCCATGCGTCGTCTCGCCCACCACCCGCGCCCGCTTGCGCGCCTGGAGGTCATACGCGAGCGTCTCCGCCGCGGAGAACGTGTCCCCGTCCGTGAGAATGTAGACCTCCTTGTCGCCGTACCGGCCCGCCACGGGGGACGCGGGCGTGTGGAGCTGCTCCTTCGGCCGGCCCTTCCACAGTGTGTCGAGCACGTGCGTGCGCTCCGGCAGCAGCCAGCCCAGGTACAGCGCCACCAACTCGTTGTCTCCGCCGCCATTGCCGCGCAGGTCGATGATGAGCGCGTCCGTGGCGGACAGGAGCCGCATGGCAGCGGCGGCGGCTTCTCCGGCGTACTTCGGCTCGGGGAAGCTCGTCAGGCGCAGGTAGCCCACGTTGCCGTCCAACCGCTCCACGCGGCCGATGCCATACGCCTCGCGAAGGGCCATCCGCCGCCGGAGCTCCTCGCGCTCGGCGCGGAACTTCTCCGCCTCGGGCGGCGCGGGCTCCCACGGCAGGGGCAGGTTTCGCGGCACGGGCCGCGGGCTGTAGATGACGACGAAGTGCGCGTCCTGACCGTCCTTCACCAGGTGCTCGGTGAGCACGTGGGCCAGCTCCCGGGGCTCGGTGATGGCGTCGTAGTCGCCGCGCTTCAGCCGGGAGCGCAGCATCCGTTCCGCCAGGGCCGCCTTCTCCGCCGAGTAGTGGCGCGCCCGGACCTGGGCGATGACGGCCTCGACGACGCGGGTCCGCTCCTTCGCGTCCAGCGCCACCGGCGCCTCGTCCGCCAGGGCCAGGGTCGGCGCGATGAGGAGGTACAACCAGAGCAGCCGCCACGGACGGAAGGACATGCGCGAGGACTCCAGGAGGGACAGGGCAGGGGACGAACGCCCGGTCGTTCCATCCGAACGTCCGGGGGACTGTTCCATACCGGCCTCCGCGTGCCCTCCAGGGCAGGTGTCGTCCGTGTCACCCCTGCCTTGCGCCTCCCTGGACACCCCGCGGCCGTGAAGCCGGGCTCATCCTGGCGGACAATCCTGGTTATCTCGTGTGCATGGGGCCACACGGCGCGGTTCCGCCGGGGGCAAACGGCCTTGCCATCCGTCGGTTTCTGCGCAATGAGGGCCCCGCGCTGACGCCTCTTGTTAAAGGCCGTCTCCCTCGTCCCAATCGGAGCCTCGATGAAGATCCACGAGTACCAGGGCAAGGAAATCTTCCGGAAGTACGGCGTGCCCACGCCGAAGGGCATCCTCGCGCTTTCGCCCAACGAGGCGGAGGCCGCTGCCAAGCACCTCGGCACGCCCGTGGTCGTCGTGAAGGCCCAGATCCACGCCGGCGGCCGCGGCAAGGGCGGCGGCGTGAAGCTCGCCAAGAGCCCCGCCGAGGCGAAGGACCTCGCCAAGCAGATGCTGGGCATGAAGCTGAAGACCATCCAGACCGGGCCGGAAGGCCAGACGGTCCACAAGGTCTACATCGAGGAAGGCCTCGCCATCGGCCAGGAGCTGTACCTCGGCGTGACGCTGGACCGCGCCACCAGCCGCATCACCTTCATGGCTTCCCGCGAGGGCGGCGTGGAGATCGAGGAAGTGGCGGAGAAGCACCCCGAGAAGATCCTCCGCGAGGCGGTGGACCCGGCGGTGGGCTTCACCGACTTCCAGGGCCGCAAGCTGGCCTTCGGCTTGGGCCTCTCCGGCCCCACGGTGAACAAGTTCGTCCAGTTCTGCTCCTCGCTCTACAAGATGTTCATGGAGACGGACGCCTCCATCGTCGAGGTCAACCCGCTCGTCATCCTCAAGGACGGCGGCGTGGTGGCGCTCGACGCGAAGGTGAACTTCGACGAGAACGCGCTCTACCGGCACAAGGAACTGCTGGAGTACCGCGACCTCGCCGAGGAGGAGCCCCGCGAGACGCAGGCCAAGGAGTGGGACCTGGCCTACATCGCGCTCGACGGCAACATCGGCTGCATGGTGAACGGCGCGGGTCTGGCCATGGCCACCATGGACACCATCAAGCTGGTGGGCGGCGCTCCGGCCAACTTCCTGGACGTGGGCGGCGGCGCAAGCAAGGAGAAGGTCACCGCGGCCTTCAAGCTCATCCTCGCCGACCCGGCCGTGAAGGCCGTGCTCGTCAACATCTTCGGCGGCATCATGAAGTGCGACGTCATCGCCGAGGGCATCATCGCCGCGGCGAAGGAGGTCAAGCTCCAGGTCCCGCTCGTGGTCCGGCTGGAAGGCACCAACGTGGAGAAGGGCAAGGAGCTGCTGCGCAACTCCGGGCTCGCCATCACCCCGGCGGACAACCTTCGGCAGGCGGCTGAAAAGGCCGTCGCGGCCATCAAGTAGTCCGGCCCTCCGCCAACACTTTCCAGAAGGAACGCCATGAGCATCCTCGTCAACGAAAACACGAAGGTGGTCTGCCAGGGCATCACCGGCTCGGCGGGCTCGTTCCACTCGAAGCAGATGCTGGAGTACGGCACCAAGCTCGTGGCCGGTGTGACGCCAGGCAAGGGCGGCACCGACTTCGAGGGCAAGGTCCCCGTGTTCAACACGGTGGCTGATTCCGTGAAGCAGGCGGGCGCCAACACCTCCGTCATCTTCGTGCCGCCCCCCTTCGCCGCGGACTCCATCATGGAGGCCGCTGACGCGGGCATCTCCCTCATCATCACCATCACCGAGGGCATCCCCGTCAACGACATGGTGCGCGCCAAGCGCTACCTGCAGGGCAAGCCGGGCGTGCGCCTCATCGGCCCCAACTGCCCGGGCGTGATTACGCCGGGCGCGAAGTGCAAGATCGGCATCATGCCGGGCCACATCCACAAGCCGGGCCGCATCGGCGTGGTGTCCCGCTCCGGCACGCTCACCTACGAGGCCGTGCACCAGCTCACGCAGCTGGGCCTGGGCCAGTCCACCGCGGTGGGCATCGGTGGTGACCCGGTCAACGGCACTGACTTCGTGGACGTGCTGAAGCTCTTCAACGCGGACCCGGAGACGGACGCGGTCATCATGATTGGTGAGATCGGCGGCAGCGCCGAGGAGGCGGGCGCGGAGTACGTGGCCCGCGAGTTCACCAAGCCCATCGCCGGGTTCATCGCCGGCCAGTCGGCGCCCCCGGGCAAGCGCATGGGCCACGCCGGCGCCATCATCTCCGGCGGCAAGGGCACGGCGACGGAGAAGATGAAGGCCATGGAGGCCGCCGGCTTCCTGATGGCCGCCAGCCCCGCCGAGCTGGGCACCACCCTCCAGGAGGCCCTCAAGCGGGGCGCTCCCAAGAAGCGCTGAAGCCAGGCGCCAACCCACCCCAACGAGCACAAGGAGCCAGTCACATGGCCATCGAGCGCACGCTGTCCATCATCAAGCCTGACGGTCTGGAGAAGGGCGTCATCGGGAAGATCATCAGCCGCTTCGAGGAGAAGGGTCTGAAGCCGGTCGCCATCCGGCTGCAGCAGCTCTCCCAGAAGGAGGCCGAGGGCTTCTACGCGGTCCACAAGGCCCGGCCCTTCTTCAAGGACCTGGTGCAGTTCATGATCTCCGGCCCGGTCGTCCTGATGGTGCTGGAGGGTGAGAACGCCGTCCTGGGCAACCGCGACATCATGGGCGCCACCAACCCGGCCCAGGCCGCCGCCGGCACCATCCGCAAGGACTTCGCCACCAGCATCGACAAGAACACGGTGCACGGCTCCGACAGCCTGGAGAACGCGAAGAACGAGATCGCGTACTTCTTCCGGGAGACGGAGATCCAGCCGTACCCGTACCAGAAGTAGCCGGCCGGCCCCGCCTGTCGGGGCCGCTGTTCCCGGCCCGAGTCCGCGCCCGCGAAGGCCCGGGCCCGGGCCGTTGTTCTTCCAGGAGACGGGTTGGAAGCGTCCAGCAGGCGAGGAGGAGAGCGTGCGCTCCTTTGACTTGCCGGGCCCAGGTGTGGGAAGGGACGCCCTCCGGCCCACCGTTTACAGCCCAACGACGATGTCAGAGACCTCCGCCAACACCCTGCCTGTCACCGAGCCGCTTCCGGCGCCCGCGCCCGCGAAGCTGGTGGACGTGGCCAGCCTGTCGCTCGAGGGGCTCACCCGCTTCGTCACCGAGACGCTGGGCGAGCGTGCGTTCCGCGCCCCCCAGCTCTACCGCTGGCTGCACCAGCGCGGCGTCACCTCGTTCGACGAGATGACGGACCTGTCCAAGGCCCTGCGCGAGAAGCTCAAGGCGCGGGCGGAAATCGTCCCGCTGGTGATGGACGCGGAGCTGCGCAGCACCGACGGCACCATCAAGTACCGGTGGAAGACGCGGGACGGCCGCTTCATCGAGTCCGTCTACATGCCCGCCGAGGACCGCAAGACGCTGTGCGTGTCCACCCAGGTGGGCTGCGCCATGGCCTGCGGCTTCTGCATGACGGGCACCATGGGGCTCAAGCGCAACCTCACCCCGGGCGAAATCGTGGCCCAGGTGCACGCCGTCAATCGCGAGGTCCGCAAGAACGAGGGCCTGGAGACGCTCCGCCCGCTCAGCAACCTGGTGTTCATGGGCATGGGCGAGCCCCTGCACAACTTCGAGAACCTCAAGACGGCGCTCTCCATCCTCCAGTCGCAGGACGGGCCGAACTTCAGCCACCGGCACATCACCGTCTCCACGGTGGGGCTGGTGCCCATGATCGAGCGCTTCGGCCAGGAGACGGACGTCAAGCTGGCCATCTCCCTCAACGCCAGCACCGACGAGCAGCGCAGCAAGACGATGCCCGTCAACCGCAAGTGGAACATCGCGGCGCTGCTGGACGCGTGCCGCAAGTTCCCCCTGCGTCAGGGCCGCCGCATCACCTTCGAGTACGTGCTCATCAAGGGCTTCAACGACGCCGACGAGGACGCCCACCGGCTCATCGAGCTGCTCAAGGGCATTCCGGTGAAGGTGAACCTGATTCCGTACAACGAGAACCCCGGCCTGGGGTTCCACACCACCGGCGAGGAGCGGGCCGAGCAGTTCCGCGCCATCCTGGCCGATGGGCACATCGGCGCCTACATTCGCAGGAACCGGGGTCGGGACATCGCCGGCGCCTGCGGCCAGCTCGCCAACCAGGGCGAGTCCGCCCCAGCCCAGGGCACGACATAAGGTCCCGAGCTTCCTTGACAATCCAGCGGGGGCGGCGGTAAGAGCGCCCCCCTTTCCCAAGATGTAACCTGTTCGTTGGAGCAACTCATGGCCGTCGTCCTCCGTCTCGCCCGCGCGGGCGCCAAGAAGAAGCCGTACTACCACGTGGTCGCCACCGACTCCCGGAACCCCCGGGATGGCAAGTTCATCGAGGCCGTGGGCGCGTATGACCCCAACCTCGAGCCCCCCAAGGTGGAGTTCAACGAGGAGCGGCTCAACTACTGGCTGAAGACGGGCGCGACGCCTTCCGAGACGGTGGCGGACCTCATCAAGGTCGCCGCGAAGGCCAAGCCGGCCGCTCCCGCGGTCTGAGCCCGCTGCACTGAGCATACGTGGAGCAACTTCTCACCTATCTCGCGCGGGCCCTGGTCGACCAACCAGACCAGGTCGGCCTGCGCGTGTCCGAAGCGGACGGCGCCCGGCTCTATGAGCTGAAGGTCGCCCCCGAGGATGTCGGCAAGGTCATCGGTCGTGACGGGCGCACCGTGAATGCCCTCCGGACGCTGCTCAACGCCGCTGCCCAGAAGGCCGGGCAGAAGGTCCGTCTGGAAATCCTCGATGACCGGCGCAACGCGGCTGGCGCGCCTGGCGCCGCGGCCGTGCCGCCCGCGACACCGGACACCTCGCGGTGACGCCTCCGCCCACCCTCGAGCTCGGCTACGTGGCGCGAGCGCACGGGCTGCAGGGCGAGGTGGCCATCCGCACCTTCGACCCGGCCTCGGAGGCGCTCGACGTCGTCGAGCGCGTCCTGCTGCACACCCGCTCCGGCGAGGAGCGTGAGTTGTGGCTGGAGGAAGTGCGGCCCACGCCCAAGGAGAACATCGTCGTCCTCGAGGGTGTGACGTCGCGCACCGCGGCCGAGGCGCTCGTGGGCTCCAAGGTGTTCGTCTACCGCGAGGACCTGGAGCCCCCCGCCGAGGGCGAGTTCTTCCAGGGAGACCTGGTGGGGCTCATCGCCGTGGACGAGTCCGGCGCCGAGCTGGGCCGCGTGGAGGAGATCTGGTCCACCGGCGAGGTGCCCAACATCGTCATCCGCTCCCCGAAGCGTCCGGAGCTGGTGGTGCCCTTCGCGGACGAGTTCGTCCCCAGCGTGGACCTCGCCACCCAGCGCATCGTCATCCGCCCGCCCGAGTACGTGGAGGTGGGGCGCCCCGGCAAGGAGCTCCCGGCGGTGGCCCCCACGCCCTCCACGGGCAAGACTGACGGGGACTCCGGGGACGGGGCATGAGTCCGCCGTACCCGGTGGAGATCCTCACGCTGTTCCCGGGAATGGTGTCCAGCTACCTGGGCGCGAGCATCCTCGGGAAGGCCCAGGAGAAGGGCCTGCTGTCCGCCACCATCACCGACGTGCGCGAGTACGCCGAGGGCAAGCACCGTGTCACGGACGACGCCCCCTACGGTGGCGGGGCCGGCATGGTGATGAAGCCGGACCCGCTGGTGGCCGCGATTGAAGCCGCCCGGACGCGGCAGCCGGGCGCGAAGGCGCTGCTGATGAGCCCCCGCGGACCCACCTTCACCCAGGCCACGGCGCGCGAACTGGTGCGCCACGAGGCCGGGCTGATCCTCGTGTGTGGCCGCTACGAGGGCGTGGACGAGCGGGTGATGGCGCACCTGGACGGCGAATTGTCCCTGGGCGACTTCGTGCTCACCGGCGGCGAGGTGGCGGCCCTGGCGGTGGTGGACGCGGTGGCGCGGCTGGTGCCCGGAGTGCTGGGCAACGTCGACTCGTCCGTCACGGAGAGCTTCGAGGAAGGGTTGCTGGAGCACCCCCAGTACACCCGCCCGCCCGTCTTCCGGGGCGCCGAGGTGCCCGCCGTCCTCCAGTCCGGAGACCATGCGCGCATCGCCCGCTGGCGCCGTTGGAAGTCGCTGATCCTCACCCGGGAGCGCCGGCCGGACCTGTTCGCCCGCCTGCAGCTCTCGGCCGCCGACCAGAAATTGCTGGCTCGTCGGGAGGAAGACCTGTAACCCTGAGCGTTCCCAGCGGGTTGGCTCAAAGCGGGCTTGTCCGACACCGCTCTCTCTGGTAGTACGGCCGCTCTTTCACGCGCCCCGCGCGTAAGTTTCCGATTTTCCGGAGTCCGTCATGCGTAACGCCGCCATTCAGCACGTCGAGGCCAAGTTCCTGCGCCAGGACGTCACCGCTTTCCGTCCTGGTGACTCCGTGCGCGTCCACTGGAAGGTCAAGGAGGGCGACAAGGAGCGCGTGCAGGCCTTCGAGGGCGTCGTCATCCGGCTGAGCGGCCGTGCCCACCGCGCCACCTTCGCCGTGCGCAAGATGTCCTTCGGCGTCGGCGTGGAGCGCATCTTCCCGCTGCACAGCCCCCGCTACGAGCGCATCGAGGTCCTCTCGCGCGGCGATGTGAATCGCAGCCGCCTGTTCTACCTCCGCGACCTCAAGGGCAAGGCCGCCCGCGTGGACGTGCAGGAGGAGCCGACGCCGACGCCTTCCAAGAAGGCCGCCGCGAAGGCCTGATCGCCTGCCTGCCCGGAAGGGCACTGGGGCTGTCATGAAAAGGAGCGTCCGATCCCGGACGCTCCTTTTTTCATTCGCGCTAACATGCGCGGGCCATGCAATTCGCCGAGGTCGCCGTCCAGAATGTCCGGGGCTTCTCTCCCGCGGGGCGCTTTGCGCTCAAAGCCGGGTACCTCGTCCTCAAGCCGCCCACGGCCGAGGTGAGTCCCCTCGCGGGCCTGTCGCTCGCGCTGCTCTTCGCCGACGGGCGCGGCGGTGACGCCAGCTTCCTGACGCCGGGCGCGAAGACGGGCAAGGCGGCCCTCACCTTCGTCGGCGTGGACGGCGTGACGTACCGCGTGCTGCGCGAGCTGGGTGGCTCCGGGACGTTGCACCGGATGAACAAGGCCACGCAGCAGGCGGAGCTGGTGACGTCGGATACGTCGGAGATTGGCCAGTTCCTCCGGGGCCAGGTGGGCCTGCCTCCGCGCACCACCTTCGAGCAGGTGTACTGCCTGCAGGCGGGGCAGCTCCCCTCGAGGCGCCCGCGCAAGGCCGCCGCCGCGGCGAAGCCGGACCCCAAGGCGTCCGGGAAGTACCCCTCGCTGGCGTCGGCGTCCACGGTGGCTCCCGCGGAGGACATCCCCGCCGCCGAGGCGAAGCTGCGCGCGCTGGAGCAGGAGCTGGTGGGCTCCACCGAGGTGGATCAGCTCCAGTTCAAGGTGGACGGCCTGACGTCGGAGGTCTTCCAGACGGACCAGCGCCTCAAGGGCACCGAGGGGCTGAAGGTGGCCATCGCCGAGGCCGAGGCCTCATGGCGGGCGGCGCCCACCCCGGAGTCGCTCGGGCTGCCGCAGGACATCCGCAACCGCGTGCAGCGCTTCCCCAAGGTGGTGGCGAAGCGGGACGAGGCCCTGGCCCGCCTCAACCAGGACCGGGACACGGAGGCGGACGTGGTGCCTCCGTCCGTGGCGCCGCTGAAGGAGAACCGCACCTTCTGGGCGGGACTCGGCGCGGGCGTGCTCTTCCTCGCGCTGGGGGTGGGGCTGGGCATCGGCGTGGACAAGACGCTCCGCTACGTCGCCCTGCTGGACATCCCCGCCTTCGGCGTGGCCGCCTTCATGGCACTGCGCCACGTGGACGAGCTGCAGAAGGCCTCCCGGAAGGGCAGCAAGGACAACCGGTTCGAGGCCCGCGAGAAGAAGATTCTCGACGAGTTCGAGGCCGAGGCCGCGCCGCTGCGCATGGCGCAGAAGGCGCTCGGCGTGGAGGAGATGGAGGAAATCACCCCCATGCTGGAGCGCAAGGAGCTGCTGGCCGCGCGCGTGGTGGAGCTGAAGGAACAGCTGGCGACCATGGAGGCGGACCCGGAATACGTGTCGGCCATCACCCGGCGGCAGGAGTTGAAGCACGAGCTCGAGGCGCTCAACGCGGAGCTGACGCAGAAGGGCTCGTACGTGCGCGACATCCGCGAGGTGGAGCGGGAGCTCGGGCGGCTGAAGGAGTCCATCGCCCTGGCCAGGGCGCCGCGCCCGGCGGCGGCTCCAGGTCCCGATGGCGCACCGGCCCCGGTGGAGGCGCTGGAGGACCCGTCCCCCGTGCTGCTCTCGCAGGCCTCGGACATCTTCACCACGGACGTGTCGTCCGTGCAGGCGATGCTGAAGGACCGCTGCCTCCAGTACCTCACCGCGCTCACGGACCGGCGCTACCAGGGCATCGAGTGGGACCGCGAGGGACGGGCCTTCGCGCTGGCCTCCGGCAGGCGCATCCCCGTGGGCGAGCTGCCGCCGAAGGACCTGGACCTCTACTACCTGGCGCTCCGGATGACGGTGGTGGAGAAGGCGAGCGCCCGGGTGAAGCGGCCCTTCCTGCTGGAGGACGTCTTCGCCGGCATGGAGGAGGTGAAGCTGCCCCTCATCGCCCGCATGCTCAAGCACCTGGGCACGCTGACGCAGGTGCTGCACGTCACCGGGCACCCCGGCTTCGCGCAGATGTCGGACGGCACCGTTAACGTGTAGTCCGACGCGCCGGGTTGCCTCCTCGGAGGAGGACCGGCAAGGGTGGGTGGCGTCGAAGGGGAGGGTGCATGGGACGGGCGGAGCCGCGAGAGCGGCGGCAGTACGGGAATGCGGCCGAGGAAGCGGCGGTGGGCTTCCTGGAGGCGCGGGGGTGGCGGGTGCTGGCGCGCAACTGGACGTGCCGCTACGGGGAGCTGGACGTGGTGGCCGAGCGCGAAGACGTCGTGTGCTTCGTGGAGGTGCGGATGCGCTCCACGGCCGTGTGGGGAGACCCGGCGCACACCGTGTCCTTCGCCAAGCAGCGTCGGGTGGTGAAGGCGGCGCTGCACTACCTCTTCGCCCACTCGCTGGGCGAGCGGATGATGCGCTTCGACGTGATTTCGGTGGTGGGGCGCGGCGAGCGCGCCACCGTGGAGCACATTCCCGGCGCCTTCGACGCGGGCATGTGAGAGGACGCCGCCATGGCTGGAACGCTCTACCTGGTGGCCACGCCCATCGGGAACCTGGGGGATGTGACGGCGCGCGCGCTGCAGACGCTGCGCGACGTGCGCTTCATCGCCTGTGAGGACACGCGGCACTCGCGCGTCCTGCTGGACCACTTCGGCATTGGCGGCAAGGACCTGGTGAGCCTGCCGGCCTTCGCGGAGGGGCAGCGCGCCGGGCGCATCCTGGACCGAATCACAGAGGGCGACGACTGCGCGCTGGTGACGGACGCGGGCAGCCCGGCCATCAGCGACCCCGGCGAGAGGCTGGTGGCGGAGGCGCTGGAGCGCGGGCTCACGGTGGTGCCCATTCCGGGCCCCACGGCCCTGGTGGCCGCGCTGAGCGCGTCCGGGCTGCCCACCGGGCGCTTCCACTTCCTGGGCTTCCTCCCGCGCAAGGGCGCGGAGCGGCGCGCCATGCTCGAGGAGGTGGCCAACCTGTCCGCCACGCTGGTGCTCTACGAGTCCCCGCGCCGCGTGGGTGAGACGCTGCCGGACCTGCTGGACGCCTGGGGAGACCGGCGCGCCTGCGTGGCGCGCGAGCTGACGAAGCTCCACGAGGAGTTCGCCCGGGGCACGCTGTCGGAATTGGCGGCGCGCTACGCGGCGGAGGAGCCCCGGGGCGAGGTGGTGGTGCTGGTGGAGGGCCGCACCGGCGAGCGCCGCTGGTCCGAGGAGGAGCTGAAGAAGGCGCTCGAGGAGGGCCTGTCGCGCGGCGAGAAGCTCAAGGCGCTGAGCACCGAGCTGGCCCGCCGCGCGGGCTGGGCCGGTCAGGACGTCTACCGGCTGGGCCTGTCGCTGAAGCGGTGAGGGGAGGCGAGGACGGGCTCAAGAAGCCCCGTCCCGGCCGTGCTGCTAGAAGCTGAACGTGGCGCTCAGGTCGAAGCGGAACGAGGTGCTCTCCACCGCGCGGAAGCGGCGGGACACCAGGTCATAGCGCCAGTCGAACGTCGGGTTGAGCTCCGGGGAGCCCGGCTCCGCGTCCACCGAGCCGCTGCCGTCCAAATCCTGCCCCAGCTCCTCGGCGGTGAGGGTGTGGTCGGTGTTGTAGAGGAACGTGCCGGAGGCGCGGATGGTGAAGGACTCGGCCGCGCTGGCGTTGACGCCGAGCATGCCACCCACCTGGAAGTAGTCCTCCGAGGTGAGGAGCTTGCCCAGCGCCTGGCTCAGCTCGTTGTAGTACCTGCCGCGGCCCACGTAGTTGCCGATGGTGCGCACGTCCAGGGCGAACTTCTGGGACTTCTGCGGCTTCTCGAAGGGGACCAGCTCCACGCCGAAGAGCATGCCTGCCTGCGTGGGGGCGTGGATGCCCGTCTCCTTGCGCGTCCACGGGCCGGTGCCGCAGTTCTCCGGGGCGCCCAGGTTCGGCGGGTCCGCGTTGCGCTGGTCGCAGTTGGAGTAGATGCCCGGGCCACGCACGGGGATGGTGTAGCTGGCCTTGAAGTACGGCTCGGCCACGCCCATGCGGCGCGAGAAGGACGTGTAGAGCTGGTACTTGTGGACGCGGTCGCCGATGTTGCCGCGCTCGTCCGGGTTCGTGGTGTTCACGCTCGGGTCGCGCTGCTTGGCGGTGGGGGCCTCGTAGTCCAGGCCGACAATCCAGGTGGGCTTGGTGGCGTCCTTCTCCTGCTTGAAGAAGGCGTAGGCCAGCCCGAAGCGCATGTTGCCCAGGCCGCCGCGGAAGCTCTCCTGCGGGATGCCGAAGAGGGGCACGGGCTCCGTGGTGCCCTCGAGGCAGCCCGGAATCACCGAGCCGTTCGCGTTCAGGCAGTTGTTGGTGATGGTGGAGTTCTCCGGTGTCGCGTCGGAGGTGCGGTCCCAGCGCTCGTTCTGCTGGAACACCAGCGGCAGCGTGAAGGAGAACTCCAGGTCCCGGTACAGGCCGAAGGACAGCTCCAGGTTCAGCCGCGCATCCACGCCCTTGTACCAGAGCTCCGTGGCGTCGATGCGGCTGGAGGCGTCGGACGAGCCCGCGGGGATGAGCTGCTCGCGGATGATCTTCGCGCGCGTCTGTGTGCGCTCGAAGCCGACGTCGATGAAGAGGTCGAACGGGTCGTCGTCCTCGAAGGACGAAGCAATCCGGGT